>NZ_JAZDCI010000009.1:0-105715 GCF_036312245.1 Brachymonas sp. J145
TGGAGTTCCCCCCATTTGACGGACACTTTCACTGAGAAGAAAGGAGCCCCCATGGGAAAAACCAAGCCCCCGTACCCCGAGGCATTCAAACAGCAGATCGTCGAGCTGTTTCATTCCGGTCGCAGCCAATCCGAGCTGGCACGTGAGTTCGATGTGTCAGCGGTGAGCATTGCCAACTGGGTTGCACGCGCTGCAGCCGATGCTGGCAAGCCGTTATCCGGCAAGGATGTGTTGACAACGTCCGAGCGCGAGGAACTCGTCCGCTTGCGCCGGGAGGTCAAGCGTCTTCAAACGGAGCGCGACATCCTGGCAAAGGCTACGGCCTGGTTTGCCGGACAAAGCGAGAAGACGTCCACGCCGTCTACGCGCTGATGCAGGCGAACCAGGCCGATCTCCCAATACGCACCATGGCCCGGGTGTTGGGTGTGTCCAGCAGTGGTTACCACGACTGGCTAAATCGCCGACCCAGTGCACGCGATCAGGCCAATGCCGAGCTGCTGCTGCGCATCAAAGCCATCCATCAGATGAGCGATACCACCTACGGCGTGCCGCGCATGGTCGCGCAACTGGCGCGCGATGGGGTGATCGTCAACAAGAAGCGCGTCGAACGCCTGATGCGTCAGGCGAGTCTGAAGGGTGTCAGCCGCCGGCGCGGCTGGTGCGTGACAACGCGCCGTGATCGAGAGGCTGGGCTGGCCAGCGATCTGGTCAATCGCCGCTTTGCGGCGGATGCTCCTAACCAACTTTGGGTGGCAGACATGACCTACCTGCCTACCTGGAGCGGGTTTGCCTATCTGGCGGTAGTCATCGACGTATACAGCCGCAAAGTAGTGGGTTGGGCCTTTGGCACGCGCATGACGGCCGATCTGGTGGTGCAGGCGTTGGAGATGGCCGCCTTCACGCGCAAGCCCCAGGGCGTCATCCACCACTCCGATCAGGGCAGCCAATACACCAGCACGGTGTTTGGCAAGCGTTGCGAGGAAATGGGCGTGCGCCCAAGCATGGGATCGGTGGGGGATGCTTACGACAACGCCATGGCCGAGAGTTTCTTTGCCAGCCTGGAATGCGAACTGGTCAACCGAAGAAGCTGGAAAAGCCAGACCGAGGCCAGGCATGCCGTGTTTACCTGGATAGAGGGCTGGTACAACCCACATCGGTTGCACAGCGCACTGGGCTACCTTGCTCCCAACGAATTCGAGCAAATCAATGCACAATCCGGGCAGTCCCCGGTAGAAAATACCACCGTTACCGCGCTGAATTCTTCAGCGCTCAACCGTCCGTGAGATAGGGGGAACTCCACCCACCTCGCCGTCGAGGGCAATGTTGCCGCTTCCACACAGAATCAGGCACTCTCCGCCCTGCTCTTTCTCTACCGCGAGGTGCTGAACAGCAAGCTGCCATGGATGAATGAAATGGTGCGTGCCAAACGTCCCGCCCGGCTTCCCGTCGTTCTGACGCAAGCCGAAGTGCAAGCCGTGCTGTCACGCATGCAAGGCGTGCCCCTGCTGCTGGCCCAACTGCTATACGGCACCGGTATGCGCCTGATGGAATGCATCCGCCTGCGCGTCAAGGATGTGGATTTCGATCGTCTGGAAATTCTTGTCCGCGATGGCAAGGGCGGCAAGGACCGGGTCACCATGCTGCCGCAGAAGCTGGCCGCCGCGCTGCAACAGCACCTCACATGGCGGCGCGCGCTGTATCAGGATGACCTGGGTGCCGGCAATGCAGACGTGCATTTGCCGCACGCACTGGCCATCAAATATCCCGGCGCCTCCACTCAGTGGGGATGGCAATACATCTTTGTGGCGGCCAGCTATTCCACCGATCCGCGCAGCGGAGTCGTGCGGCGGCATCATCTGGATGAAAAACAACTGCAGCGGGCGTTCAAGCGCGCCGTGCAGGCCGCCGGCTTTGCCAAGCCCGCTACGCCCCACACGCTGCGGCACAGTTTTGCCACACACCTGCTGCAGGCCGGTTACGACATTCGCACCGTGCAGGAACTGCTGGGCCATGCGGACGTGGCAACGACCATGATTTACACCCACGTCCTGAACAAGGGAGGACGCGGCGTCTCCAGTCCTCTCGATATCCTGCAATAAGCGCCCACAAAAAAGCCACGGCTTTCGCCGTGGCCTCTGTCTCCTTGTGCCTCTTATCAGCACAGCCCCCGCACCGTTGCCGGCGCGGAGCTGCCTCTGTAGGGCTTAGTGGAACTGTTCTTCTTCGGTAGAACCGGTCAGGGCCTTCACGCTGGAAGAACCACCCTGGATCACGGTCGTCACGTCGTCGAAGTAGCCAGCGCCCACTTCCTGCTGGTGCGACACGAAGGTGTAGCCCTGCTCGCGTGCCTTGAATTCGGGCTCCTGCACCATTTCGGTGTAGTGCTTCATGCCTTCGCCGCGGGCGTAAGCGTGGGCAAACTGGAAAGTGTTGTACCAGTTGATGTGGATACCGGCCAGCGTGATGAACTGGTACTTGTAGCCCAGAGCGGACAGCTCGTCCTGGAACGCGGCAATCGTCTTGTCGTCCAGGTTCTTCTTCCAGTTGAAGGAAGGAGAGCAGTTGTAGCTCAGCAGCTTGCCGGGGCAGGCAGCGTGCACGGCCTGCGCGAATTCGCGGGCAAAGCCCAGATCCGGCGTACCGGTTTCGCACCACACCAGGTCAGCGTACGGAGCGTAGGCCACGCCGCGGCTGATGGCCTGCTCCAGACCGTTCTTCACGCGGTAGAAACCTTCCTGCGTGCGCTCGCCGGTCAGGAACGGCTTGTCGTTGGCATCGTAGTCGCTGGTGATCAGGTTGGCTGCTTCAGCGTCGGTACGGGCCAGAACGATGGTGGGCACGCCCATCACGTCGGCAGCGAAGCGGGCAGAGATCAGCTTCTCGATGGCTTCCTGGGTGGGAACCAGCACCTTGCCGCCCATGTGGCCGCACTTCTTCACGGCAGCCAGCTGGTCTTCGAAGTGCACGCCGGCAGCGCCAGCGGCAATCATGTTCTTCATCAGTTCGAAGGCGTTCAGCACGCCGCCGAAACCGGCTTCTGCGTCGGCCACGATCGGCAGGAAGTAGTCCACGAAGCCTTCGTCACCGGGGTTCACGCCGCGGCTCCACTGGATCTCGTCAGCACGCTTGAAAGTGTTGTTGATACGACGCACCATGGTCGGCACGGAGTCGTAGGCGTACAGGGACTGGTCGGGGTACATCGTCTCGGACGTGTTACCGTCAGCAGCAACTTGCCAACCAGACAGGTACACGGCTTCCAGGCCAGCCTTGGCCTGCTGCATGGCCTGGCCAGCAGTGATGGCGCCGAAGGCGTTCACGTAGCCCTTCTTGGCACCGCCGTTGACCTTTTCCCACAGCTTTTCTGCGCCGCGCTTGGCCAGCGTGTACTCGGGCTGCAGGCTGCCGCGCAGACGCACGACGTCAGCAGCGCTGTAGCCGCGCTTCACGAGCTTCCAGCGGGGGTTTTCGGCCCAGTCTTTTTCCAGGGCGGCGATTTGTTGTTCGCGGGTCAGTTGGGTCATGGTGCTCTCCAGTTGAGATCAGATTGTGAAAACTTCGGTTCTGCACTTGCGTGCCGCTTGTCTCTTCCACGGTGTCTAGGACACTCTCTTCGCCAGTCGGTTTTGCTTGCTGGCATGGACTCTATGATAAGTCTTCTATAAGAGTGAACCCGTGTCTTATGTCTTATATAAGAGTTTTTTTCTTCTTGATAAATCAACAACTTGCAAACTTCATTCCATAGTGCGGAATAAAAAACCTTTTAGCGAAATCATGCAACATCGCCTCGCCAGGTTTATTTTCATACTGCGAAAACGATTTCTGTTTTGAGAAATTCCATCACAGTAGAGTCGCTCGCAGCATGCCAGATCGTCGTGACAGTCCTGTCACAGGCAGCAGCAGGCACAAAAAAGCCAGCTGCGAAAGCTGGCTCGTTGGCAAATAACAGACAAATCAGTCCAGGGCTACATCACTGATCACGATGCCATCCGCATCTGCATACAGCCAGTCGCCCGGGCGCACTGTCACGCCCTGCACCTGCACCGGCACATCCACCAGGCCGACATGGTTCTTGCGCGGCGGCATCGGCATGCTGCCCAGCGCGCGGATGCCGACCTGGCACTGCGCCAGCTCTTCCACGTCACGCACGCAGCCATCCACTATCACGCCGGCCCAGCCGTTCTTCTCGGCCAGCACGCCGATATTGCCGCCCACCAGCGCCGTGCGCAGCGAACCGCCACCGGCTACCACCAGCACCCGGCCCTCACCAGGCGTTTCCAGCGTGGCGCGCACGCTGGTATTGTCTTCATGACACTTCACCGTCACCACCTGGCCGCTGAAACGCTTCAGCGCGCCAAAGTCACGGAACAGCGGCGGCAGCACGGCAAAGCCGGTCGGCACCCCATCACGGTGCGGATCGCACTGGTCACAGGTAGAAAAAGGCTTGGTCTCGCTCATCAACAATCTCCGGACATGGGGGCGGCAGCCTGCTCCAGGCCGCCTGTTACGCCATGATAACGGCCTGCCAGCCCGGTGCTACATGCCAAATACGACCGCAAACCACAATCCTTGTTCTGACCGATAGCGTGCATGGGCAAAAAACTGCTATAAATCAGGCATCAACCCTGCACCATAGGCAGGGAAGCCGCCCAGGCCGGGTTTTTCATCCGTCCTGACACCCTATCGCAAGGAAACACAACACATGGCAACCAAATCTGAAGCTCCCAAGAAACGCACTCCCAACGCCGCTTTCATGAAGCCGCTGACCCCCAGCGCTGAACTGGCTGCCGTGGTGGGCAAGGATCCCCTGCCCCGCACCGAGGTGATCAAGAAGCTGTGGGACTACATCAAGGCCAACAACCTGCAGGATCCCGCCAACAAGCGCAACATCAACGCCGATGCCAAGCTGGCCAAGGTATTCGGCAAGGAACAGGTCACCATGTTTGAAATGGCTGGCCTGATCGGCAAGCACCTGAAGTAATCTTCAGCCTGCCCACGCAAGAAAGCCGACTCGCTGAGTCGGCTTTCTGCTTTCCGGCTTCTGCTGCCAGCCGCCCCTTGCGGGGCAGCAGGTCATCAGGCTGCAGCAGGTCCGGCGGAGAACTGGAACTCGCCTGGTGCCAGCACCGGATCCACCGTCACGTGGATCACGCTCTTGGGCGGGAACACGCCCTCGATCAGCTGGCGCGACAGCGGGTTCTCGATGCGCTGCTGGATCGCACGCTTGAGCGGGCGCGCACCAAACACCGGGTCGAAACCGACCTTGGCCAGTTCTTCCAACGCCGCCGGCGTGACGTCGAGCGACAGCTCCAGCTTGGCCAGGCGCGATTGCAGCACCTGCAACTGGATCTTGGCGATCTCGGCAATGTGCGCGGCATCCAGGCCGTGGAACACCACGATCTCGTCGATCCGGTTCAGGAACTCGGGCCGGAAATGCGTCTTCAGCTCGTCCCAGACCGCGTCCTTGATCTCCTGCTGCTCGGAGCCCACCATCGCCTGGATGATCGGCGATCCGATGTTGCTGGTCATCACGATCACCGTGTTCTTGAAGTCCACGGTACGGCCCTGACCATCGGTCAAACGGCCATCGTCCAGCACCTGCAGCAGCACGTTGAACACGTCCGGGTGCGCCTTCTCGATCTCGTCGAACAGGATCACGCTATAGGGCTTGCGGCGTACCGCCTCGGTCAGGTAACCGCCCTCGTCATAGCCCACATAGCCCGGAGGCGCACCGATCAGGCGGGCCACCGAGTGCTTCTCCATGAACTCGCTCATGTCGATGCGGATCAGGTGCTCTTCGGAATCGAACAGGAAACCGGCCAGCGCCTTGGTCAGCTCGGTCTTGCCGACGCCGGTCGGGCCGAGGAACAGGAAGGAGCCAGTCGGACGGTTTGGATCGGACAGGCCGGAACGTGAGCGGCGGATGGCGTTGGCCACGGCGCTGATCGCCTCTTCCTGGCCGACCACGCGCTCGTGCAGCTTGCTTTCCATCTGCAGCAGCTTGTCGCGTTCGCCCTGCATCATCTTGGCCACCGGAATGCCGGTCGCGCGGCTCACCACCTCGGCGATTTCTTCCGCGCCCACCTGCGTGCGCAGCAGCTGGTTGCCCTTGCTGTTGCCATCGGCAGCGGTTTCCTTGTCCTGCGCTTCCTTCAGGCGCTTTTCCAGTTCGGGCAGCTTGCCGTATTGCAGCTCGGCCACCTTGTTGAAATCGCCCTTGCGGGTGAACTCCTCGATCTGGAACTTGAGCTTGTCCAGCTCCTCGCGCACCTGCTGGCTGCCCTGCGCGGCGGCCTTTTCGCTCTTCCAGATCTCGTCCAGATCAGCGTATTCCTTCTGCAGGCTCAGGATCTCGTCCTCGATCAGCTCCAGGTGCTTTTGCGAGGCCTCGTCGGTTTCCTTCTTCAGCGCCTCGCGCTCGATCTGCAGCTGGATCAGGCGGCGGTCCAGCTTGTCCATCACCTCCGGCTTGGAGTCGATTTCCAGCTTGATGCGCGCCGCGGCCTCGTCGATCAGGTCGATCGCCTTGTCCGGCAGGAAGCGGTCGGTGATATAGCGGTGGCTCAGCTCGGCCGCGGCCACGATGGCCGGGTCGGTGATCTCGACACCGTGGTGTACCTCGTACTTTTCCTGCAGGCCGCGCAGGATCGCGATCGTGTCTTCCACCGTCGGCTCGCCCACCAGCACCTTCTGGAAACGGCGCTCCAGCGCGGCATCCTTCTCGATGTACTTGCGGTATTCGTCCAGTGTGGTCGCGCCCACGCAGTGCAGCTCGCCGCGTGCCAGCGCCGGCTTGAGCATGTTGCCCGCGTCCATGGCGCCATCGGCCTTGCCGGCACCGACCATGGTGTGGATCTCGTCGATGAACAGGATGGTCTGGCCCTGGTCCTTGGCCAGCTCGTTCAGCACGCTCTTCAGGCGCTCTTCAAAGTCGCCGCGGTACTTGGCACCGGCCAGCAGCGCCGCCATGTCCAGCGACAGCACGCGCTTGCCGCGCAGGCTGTCAGGCACCTCGTTGGCGATGATGCGCTGCGCCAGGCCTTCGACGATGGCCGTCTTGCCGACGCCGGGTTCGCCGATCAGCACCGGGTTGTTCTTGGTACGGCGCTGCAGTACCTGCAGCGTGCGGCGGATCTCGTCGTCACGGCCGATCACCGGATCGAGCTTGCCCATGCGGGCACGCTCGGTCAGGTCCAGCGTGTACTTCTTGAGTGCGCCGCGCTGCGCCTCGGCATCGGCGCTGTCCACGCTCTGGCCGCCACGCACCGCCTCGATGGCGGCTTCGAGACTCTTGCGCGTCAGGCCGTTGGCCTTGGCCGCTTCGCCGGCACTGCCCTTGGCATCGGCCAACGCCAGCATGAACAGCTCGCTGGCGATGAACTGGTCGCCACGCTTGATGGCTTCCTTCTCGGTCGCCTGCAGCAGCTTGCCCAGATCCGGGCCAACCTGCACCTGCTCCTGGCCTTGCACCTGGGGCAGACGATTCACCACGCCCTCGGCCGCTGCCAGCAGGCCGGGCACGTTGACGCCGGCGCGCTGCAGCAGCGAGCCCGGGCCATCTTCCTGGCGCAGCATGGCCACCACCAGGTGGGCCGGTTCGATATAGGCGTGATCCTTGCCCAGCGCGATGCTTTGTGCATCGGACAGGGCTTCCTGGAACTTGGTTGTCAGTTTGTCTAGTCGCATAGGAAAGTATCCTCCTTCAATGCCTACCATATACGTATGATTCGCCCGGTTTCAAGGTCGCGCGTGGCCAACGCTCACGCAAGGTTACACTGTGCCTATCTTCGATGGATCCTGTTGTGTTGCCCATGAATGTCCACCAGATCAGCATCCTCTACGACGCCCTGCAGGATCGCATCCTGTGGCGCGTGAATTTCACCGACGATGCCGGTGAGCAATCGGCCTGGCTGACGCGCCGGCTCTGCCTCGGCCTGTGGCCGCGCCTGAACGAGGTCGTGACCGATCACGTCTCGAAAATGCAGGCCACGCACGGCACCGCCGCCTCCAGCGTGGCTCTGGCCGATATGGGCACGCGCCAGATGCTGTCCGACCTGAAGCGCGAGGAAGTACGGCAGAAAGCCGACTTCAGCAAGCCCTTCGCCGCCACCACCTCCAGCGACGATCCGCTGCTGGTGCATACCGTGCAGATGCAGCCCCTGCCCAAGCAGAAGCGCCTGAAGATCTCCTTGCAGGAAAAGCCCGACGACAGCAAGCAGGCCCGCCAGTGGGCCATCGAGCTGGATGAAAAAACCCTGCACGCCTGCATGTCCATGCTCGATGCCGCCCTTGGCCGTTCCGGCTGGGATGTGCCGGATCCGTCTGCGCCAGCCAGCACGGACAGCAGCAAGCCTGCCAGCGACAGCAACCCGCTCGATACCCTGGAACGCCCCAAGTACCTGAACTGATTCCCAACCCGCCGTGACCATCATGCCCCTCTCCGCCCAGCACGACAACAAGCCGCATCGCACCGTGGTCTATCTCTCCGACGGCACCGCGATCACCGCCGAAACCTTTGGCCGCGCCATCATGGCGCAGTTCGACGTGCCGGCACGCCAGACGCGTGTTCCCTTCATCGACACGCTGGAAAAGGCCGACCGCGTGATCGCGCAGATCAATGCCGTGACCGAAAAGGACGGCGTGCGCCCGATCGTCTTCATGACCCTGGTCAACAGCGAGATCGTCGAGCGCATCAACAGCACCTGCAACGCCATGGTGATGGACATGTTCTCCATGTTCATCAACCCGCTGGAAGCCGAACTCGGCGCCAAGTCGCACCACCGTGTCGGCCGCTTCTCCGATGTCAGCAAGAGCGATACCTACCGCGCGCGCATCGATGCCATCAACTACAGCCTGATGCACGATGACGGCCAGACGAGCCGTGACTTGTCGCAGGCGGATGTGATCCTGATCGGGGTCAGTCGCAGCGGCAAGACGCCAACATCACTGTATCTGGCCATGCAGCACGGTCTCAAGGTCGCCAACTACCCGCTGATCCCGGAAGACTTCGAGCGCATGCAGCTGCCGCCGGCACTGATGCCCTACAAGAGCAAGCTGTTCGGCCTGACGATCCAGCCCGAGCGCCTGAGCGAGATCCGCAACGAGCGCCGCCCCAACTCGCGCTACGCCGATCTGGCCAACTGCCGCGCCGAAGTGGCCGCCGCCGAATCGATGATGCGCCGCGCCGGCGTGCGCTGGCTGTCGACCACCACCAAGTCGATCGAGGAAATCGCCACCACCATCCTGCAGGAGCTGGCGCTGGAGCAGCCCGACCTGTAGCCCGGCCGCCGCCCTGCCCTGCGCTGCGGCATCAGCAGCGCATGGTGAGGGCGTTGTCGTCCTTGTAGTCGCGCCGGATATTGATGCTGCTCTTGACGCCGAGCGCGCCAAAGTGTTTCTTCAACCAGGCTGATGCCTGTTCGCGCCCCAGGTCAAACAGCCGCTCCATCATCACGGTATCGGTGGAGCCCTGCGAGTAGGAGCCCAGCTCCCGCATGGTGTCGCCGCCGTCAATACGATGCACCAGCACCTTCTTGTATTCGGGCTCCTGCAGCTTGCCTTCGTCGATCAGGCGGTTGATGAAGCCCACCATTTGCATCTGCGCCAGCAGATTGGTATTGAAGGTGATCTCGTTGATGCGGTCCATGATGGCGGTCGGCGTGGTGGGCACGCCCTCACGCGTCAACGGGCTGATCTGCACCAGCAGGATGTCGGCCGAGCGGCATTGGGCAATCAGCGGCGTGATCGGCGGGTTGGCGACATAGCCGCCATCCCAGTAGGTGCGCTCGTCCACCGTGACCGCCTGGTAGACCTGCGGCAGGCAGGTCGAGGCCACCACCGCATTCAGCGACAGTTCGCGCTTGGTGAACACCTCGGCCTTGCCGGAGCTGACTTCGGTGGCCGAAATGAACAGCTTGGGGCCGTTGCGATGGGCGCGGATCGCCTCGAAATCGATCTCGCGGCTCAGCAGCGCCCGCAGCGGATTCAGGTCCAGCGGGTTCATGCTGTAGGGCGAGGTGAACTGCATCAGCGCATTGCCCAGCATGCGGCCCGGATCGGGCAGCAGTGACCAGAACGGCAGCACATTGCCCAAATTGCCGCTGATGGCATTGACGGCACCAGTCGCCATCACGCTGCGCCAGATGCTGCCGAGCTTGTCGCGTGCATGGCGACGGCCATCAACACCATCACGATGCCCGACCGCCAGACCATGCGCTACCGCCACTGCGTTCACCGCGCCGGCACTGGCTCCGCTGATGCCGTCAAACTGCAGGCGCTCGTCTTCCAGCAGGCGGTCCAGCACACCCCAGGTGAAGGCGCCGTGCGAGCCGCCTCCCTGCAGGGCCAGGTTGATGCGGCGGATGTCCTCGGGCTGGGGCGTGGTGTCTGTCATGCGGGTCGGCCTTGGTGTCGTGAACAATGCCCCCATGGTAGTGGAATCCCGCAAGCTTTCGCCTGACAGCCGGATTTTTCCGGCAGTGACACGATTTTTCGGTAAGCTGTGATCCGGATCGACTCTTTTTTGCCCCTATGCACGACACCTCCCCGACGAATGAGCGCATGCGCATCGACAAGTGGCTCTGGGCCGCGCGTTTCTACAAGACCCGCGCCCTGGCGGTAGATGAAATTCACAAGGGACGGGTACGCGTCAACGAACAGGAGTGCAAGCCTGCGCGCGATATCAAGGTCGGTGACCAGATCAGCCTGCGCCAGGGCTATTGCACGCGCACCGTGATCGTGCAGGGCCTGTCGCCACGCCGCGGCCCGGCCCCCGAGGCGCAGCAGCTCTACCAGGAAACCGAGGACAGCATCGCGCTGCGCGCCGCACTGGCGGAGCAGCGCCATTACGCTGCCGAGCCGGCGCATGCGATCCAGCACGGCCGCCCGACCAAGCGCGATCGCCGGCAATTGCAACAGGCGCGTGAAAACCCGGGTGCCACGTCCGGTTGGGGATCGCGCTGGAGCGCCAGCCTGGACCACTGATGCGATACTCTTGCCATCATGAAGTACGGAGTGGGTTCCCTGCATGAGCTGAAGCAGCTCAAGACGGTGCTGGAAGAGCAGCGCGCGCTGGCCCGCCGCCGCGCCCAGGAAGAGGCAGAAGCACGACACCGCCAGCAGACGGCGAGCCAGCTGTTTGCCCAGGCCGTCGGGCCGGTCACGCCCGTGCCCTCACACCACCAGCAGCGCATTGACCTGCGCCCGGCGCCGGCCCTGCCACGGCCGCTGCAGCGCGAGCGCGACCAGCAATCGGTGCTGCTGGAATCGCTCAGTGACGAGATCGATATCAGCAGCATTCTCGAAACCGATGACAAGCTGAGCTACCGCCAGCCCGGTGTCGGGCCGGACGTGACGAGCAAGCTGCGCAAGGGCTACTGGAGCGTGCAGCGCCAGCTGGACCTGCATGGCCTGCGCCGTGACGGCGCACGCGAAACGCTGGGCGCGTTCATCCGCGAGTGTCAGCGCCAGGGCGTGCGCTGCGTGCGCATCATCACCGGCAAGGGCCTGGGTTCACCGGGCAAGACCTCGATCATCAAGCACAAGACCTATGGCTGGCTGATGCAGAAAAAAGAGGTGCTGGCCTTTGTCCAGGCACGCCCCAACGATGGCGGTGCCGGTGCGCTGATCGTGCTGCTGGCACCGGGCACTCACCCCCTGCTCTGAGGCTCAGGCGCCGGCCTGGTTGCGCATCCAGTCGGCGGTCTGGAAAAAGCTGTCGTTGAGCCGCGCATGCAGCGCCGGATCCACACCGACCTCGCCCATCGCCTGGTCCATGCAGGCTACCCACTGGTCACGCTCGCGGATACCAATCTTGAACGGCAGATGGCGCGCCTTCAGGCGCGGATGGCCAAAGCGCTCGACAAAATAGTCCGGGCCACCGCTCCAGCCACACAGGAACCAGAACAGGTGCTGGCGCGCCCGCTCCAGGTCCGGCCCATGCGTCTCGCGCAGTTCGCGGTAGCCGGGCTCCAGGTCCATCAGGTCGTAGAAGCGCATCACCAGCGTCTGGATGCCCGCCTCGCCGCCGAGCCATTCAAATACCGTTGCCGGCTGCTGTTGTTCCATCATGTCCTTGTCGTCATCCTTCCTGCGTCACGCTGCGCAAGGTCGCCATCACTGGCCGTGACAGCAGGCCGCGCAGGCTCCACCAGCCGGCGGCCCAGGCCAGTGCGGCCCCCGCCAGCATGCCCACCGGCACGATCCACGGGATCGGCACCCAGGCAAAACCAAACACCTGCCGCGCCAGCAGCCAGGCCAGCGCCAACGCCACCACGCTGGCCAGCAGGCCAGCCAGTGCACCGGTACCGATCAGCTCGGTACTCTGGATGCGTGCCAGCAGGCCACGGCTGGCCCCCACGGCACGCATGATCGCCATGTCGCGCGCACGCTCCTCGCGTGAGGCACCGACCATGGCAAATAGCACCACCACGCCTGCCGCCAGGCCAAAGCCGAACAGCAGCTCCACCGCCCGGATCACCTGCGCCAGCACGCGTTGCAGCTGCTGGATCGTGCTGCTCATGTCGATCTGCGTGATGTTGGGAAAAGTCTGCAGCAGCCGTGTATCGAGGCTGGCCTGCCCCGCTACGGGCGCCGGGTTGCGGTAGGCGGTGATCCAGGTCACCGCCACCTCATCGCCCAGCGAAGCCTGCGGGAACATGGCAAAGAAGTTCACGTGCATCGAAGCCCAGTCCACCTCGCGTACCGAGCTGATGCGGGCCTCGCGCAGCACGCCCCCCATGTCGAACTGCAGCCGGTCGCCCAGTTGCAGCTGCAGCGTTTCCATGATGCCCTGCTCCATGCTGATGCCATCGGCCGCGCCCGCCTGCCACTGGCCGGCCACGATCGGGTTGTGCGCCGGCGGCTCGGCGCTGTAGCTCAGGTTGAATTCGCGGTCCACCAGCCGGCGCGCACGGTCCTCGGTGAAGTTGTCCGGGCTGACCGGCTGGCCATTGATAGCCACCAGCCGGCCCCGCACCATCGGGTACCAGTCAAACTGGGGCACGCCGCCGTCCAGCAGCGTCTGGCGGAAGGCCTCGGCCTGGTCCGGCATGATGTTGATGACAAAACGGTTGGGCGCATCGGCCGGTGTCACCTGCTGCCAGCCATCGACCAGATCGGTACGCACCAGTACCAGCAACAGCAGCGACAGCAGCCCCAACGCCAGACTGCTGATCTGGATCACCGCGCGCCATGGCCGCACCGTGATCTGGCGCAGCGCCATCGCCAGCCAGCGCGGCAAGCGTTCTCCGGTCGCGGAATGCAGGACGCGGCGCAGCGCCCACAACACCAGCCAGCCGAGCGCGGCAAACAGCAGCACCGCCACGCCAAAGCCGGCCACGGCGATCATGCCCAGCGTCCGATCGCTGCTGCTGGCCAGCAGCAGCAGCGCGAATCCGCCTACGCCCAGCAATACCGTCAGCAGCGATGCCGGCTTGAGCTGCCCGGCCTCGCGCCGGATCACGCGCAGTGGCGGCGTACCGGCCAGCTGCAACACCGGCGGCAGGCCAAAGGCCAGCAACAAGGTCAGCCCCACGCCCAGGCCTAGCGCCAGCGGTTGCCAGCCAGCGGCCGGCAAGGTCGTGTTGACCAGCCCGGCCAGCAGGCTGGCAAAAGCCAGGTGCACCAGATAGCCCAGCAGCAGCCCCAGCACACTGCCGAGCACGCCCAGCAGCACGAATTCCATCGTATAGGCAGCCGCCATGGTGCGCTGGCGTACGCCGAGCACACGCAAGATGGCGCAATCGTCCAGATGGCGCGCGGCAAAGGCACGCGCCGCCAGCGCCACGGCCACGGCACTCAGCAGCGCTGCCAGCAACGCCACCAGATTCAGGAAGTTGCCGGCACGGTCCAGCGTCTTCTGCAACTGCGGATTGCCGCCATCCTGGTCCAGCGTGCGCACCTCAATGCCGCGCCTGTCCGGCTGCTTCAGCTGCAGCTCGGCCCATTGCACATACGCCTGTACCGCCGCCTCCGGCCCGGCCAGCGGCAGCCGGTAGCGGATCCGGCTGGCCGGCTGCACCAGTTCTGTGGCCGCCAGATCAGCCATCGGAATCATCACGCGCGGGGCAAAACTGACCAGGCTGTTGCCCTGGTCCGGCTCCAGCGTCAGTACCCGGCTCAGGCGGAAGGCGCTCTCGCCCAGCATCAGCGTATCGCCGGGGCGCAGGCCGAGCGCATCGAACAGCGCCGGTTCGGCCCAGGCTTCGCCGGCGGCCGGACCTTGCGCCAGACCGTGATCCGGCATGCCGTTCTGCCAGGCCAGATCCTCGCTCACGCGCAGCTGACCGATCAGCGGGTACCCCTGATCCACCGCCTTGAGTGATACCAGCCGCGCCGCCATGCCCTGCTCTGGCGCTACGCGCGCCATGGTCGGGAAAGTCAGGGTCTGCGCATGGCGCAAGCCCAGCGCCTCGGCCTGCTCGATGAAAGCCGCCGGAATCGCATGGTCGGCACTGACCACCACATCGCCGCCCAGCAGCTGCGCCGCATCACGCTGTAGCGCCCGATCCAGCCGGTCTGAAAAGAAGGCGACTGCCGTCAGCGCCGCCACCGCCAGCAGCACCGCCAGCACCAGCATGCCAAGCTCGCCCGAGCGCACATCGCGCCACAGGTTGCGCCAGCCTAGCTGCCAGAACGGCATGCGCCGCACGCTGCTCATGCCAGGCGCAGACGCTGGCCGCCGCGCCAGACGGCGCCCGGCTGCAGCTCCACCTCGTCATCGATCTGCGCTGCTTCGACGCAGACAAAATGGCGGTAGTCATTAGCTGGCAGATCGGCCAGCGTGGCGCACAAGGCTGCGCCGGGATTCCAGACCACGCTTTGCTGCATGCTGTCCGGCTGCTCCAGCCACAGTTGGCGACCCGGCTCGATCAACTGCACCTGCGGCAGGCGCGGATAGACGCGATCGGTTTCGCCGCTGAACGTGATGTCGCCCTGCTGCTGCAGAAACTCCGGATCGGCACCGGCCACCGCATCCCAGTAGCGCAGGCCATCGGCACCGCGGATGCGCAAGGCAGCAATGTCGTCCACCGCCAGATAGCTGTGCAAGGCGGTGGTAAAGCGGAAGGGCTGATCACCCGTGTTGCGCGCCTGCAGCGTCAGCGCCAGCGCACCGGGCAGCAGCTGCACCTCCAGCTCCAGCGCAAAGGGATGGTGCCAGACGGTCTGACCTTGCGCATCATGCAACAGTTGCGCCGGCACATCGTCCAGCGCCAGCTGCAGCACGGCACAGTCGGCCTGCTGCGACTGTACGCGCCAGCGTGACAGCCGGGCAAAGCCATGCTTGGGCAGCGGCCCGCGCCGGTTGAACTGCGGCCAGCACACCGGCACGCCACCGCGGATGGCGGCACTGCCATCACGCACGGCTTGCGGGCTCAGGTAAAAGCGTTCCAGCCCATCCGGCGTGCTCCAGGACAGCAGCTGGCCACCGAACAGCGACAGCGTGGCACGGGCCCCGTCCGGGGCCTGCAGCTGCAACAGATCGGCGCTGTCTGTCACGCGCTCAGCCTTGCTGCTGGCCCAGCTCGTCAGCGCGATCCTGGGCTGCGGCAAAATCCAGATCGCCGCTGTAGATGGCACGGCCGGCAATCACGCCGACCACGCCTTCGTCCTCGACCGCGCACAGCTGCTCGATGTCAGCCATGTTGGACAGGCCGCCGGAAGCGATCACCGGGATGCTGCTGGCCTGCGACAGGCGCACCGTGGCCTCGATATTCACGCCGCTCAGCATGCCGTCACGGCCGATATCGGTGTAGATGATGCTTTCCACACCCAGGTCTTCGTATTTCTTCGCCAGCGTGGTGACTTCGTGGCCGGTCAGCTTGCTCCAGCCGTCGGTCGCGACCTTGCCGTCCTTGGCATCCAGGCCAACGATGATGTGGCCGCCAAACGCGCTGCAGGCATCGGCCAGGAAGCCGGGGTTCTTCACCGCGGCCGTGCCGATGATGACATAACGCATGCCGGCATCGATGTACTGCTCGATGGTGTCCAGGTCACGGATACCGCCACCCAGCTGCACTGGGATCTCGCCGTCGATTTCCTGCAGGATTTCCTTCACCACGCCCAGGTTCTTGGGCTTGCCGGCAAAGGCACCGTTCAGGTCCACCAGGTGCAGGCGGCGGGCCCCCTGCTCCAGCCAGTGCAGCGCCTGTTCTACCGGATCGGTGTTGAAGGTCGTGACACGGTTCATGTCGCCCTGTTGCAGGCGAACGCATTGGCCGTCTTTGAGGTCGATGGCGGGAATCAGCAGCATGGTGGTTCTCGGAAAAACACGAACGGGAAAGGAAGGAAAAAAGCAGAAGCCGTCATCAGTCGATGTCAGGGCTTCCAGTAGAGAAAGTTGCGGTACAGCGCCAGGCCGGCAGCGGCACTCTTTTCCGGGTGGAACTGGGTGGCAAACAGGTTGTCGCGCGCCACGGCCGCGGTAAAGCGGCCGCCGTAATCAGCCTCACCCACAGAGTGCTCCGGCTGTGCCGGATCGGCATAGTAGCTGTGCAGGAAATAGAACCAGGTCTGGTCGGCAATGCCATCCCAGAGCGGATGCGGTCGCGTGATGTGCAGCTGGTTCCAGCCCATTTGCGGCACCTTGAAACGACTGCCGTCGGGCTGGGTCTTGCCTTCCAGCTGGAAGCGGCGTACCTCGCCCGGAATCAGGCCCAGGCTGGCGGTATCGCCTTCCTCGCTGTGCTGCAATAGCATCTGCATGCCGACGCAAACGCCAAAAAAGGGCTTGCTGGCCGCGGCCTCGCGCAGGGCCTCCATCATGCCGCTGTCACGCAGGTGCTGCATGCAGTCGCGCATGGCGCCCTGCCCGGGCAGGATCACACGCTCGGCCGCGCGTATCTGCTCCGGCTGCTGCGCAATGACCACGTCAAGACCGGCTTCTGCACCGTGCAGCACGGCCTGCTGCACCGAGCGCAGGTTGCCCATGCCGTAATCGACAATCGCGACCGAGGGTCTGTGCATCAAAGGCTGCCTTTGGTAGAAGGAATCATGCCGGCAGCACGGTCATCGTGCTCCAGCGCCATGCGCAGCGCGCGGCCAAAGGCCTTGAATACGGTTTCGCACTGGTGGTGCGCGTTGATGCCGCGCAGGTTGTCGATATGCAGCGTGGCGCCGGCATGGTTGACAAAGCCCTGGAAGAATTCGTACACCAGCTGCGTATCCAGCTGGCCGATCATGGCAGCGGTAAACGGCACCTCGAACGTCATGCCGGGGCGGCCGGACAGGTCGATCACGACGCGGCTCAGCGCCTCGTCCAGCGGCACATAGGCATGGCCGTAGCGACGCAGGCCACGCTTGTCACCCACGGCACGCGCTACCGCCTGGCCAAAGGTGATGCCGATATCTTCCACCGTGTGGTGGCCGTCGATGTGCAGGTCGCCCTGGCAGCGGACGTCCATGTCGATCAGGCCATGGCGGGCAATCTGCTCCAGCATGTGATCCAGAAAGCCGATACCGCTTTCCAGCCGTGACACGCCGGTGCCGTCCAGATTGATGGACACGGTAATATCGGTTTCTGCGGTCTTGCGGCTGACCTCTGCGGTGCGCGCCGGCAGCGCTTGTGTGCTACTCATGACAACTCTCGAAAAGTGACCGGCAGCCAGACCGCCGGTACACGACAACATCACGGCCTGCAGGCGTGCAGCCGGTATCCGGGCATTGTAGAAACCCTTTGCCAGCCGATGGCGCCAGGACACGCAGATCGTGTCCCGTTGATGCACCTTCGCAACGTTGCAGACCCCTCCGGGAAAGACTCCGATTGTCGCATCTTACCGGGGCAATCGGCCGCTCCGGCAGCGATACCCGCGCAGACTGCTAACATTCGTGTTTTAGCCTCTTTCCGGAAGCCCCGCATGAACCGCTACTGGAGCGCCATCGTCCACGCGCTGACTCCTTACGTCCCCGGCGAACAGCCCAAGCTGGAACGCCTGATCAAGCTCAACACCAACGAAAATCCCTACGGCCCGTCGCCGCGCGCGCTGGAAGCCATGCGCGCCGCCACCAGCGACAGCCTGCGCCTGTACCCGGACCCAAACGCCGACCAGCTGCGCCAGACGCTGGCGCGCCGCCACGGCCTGCAGCCGGAACAGGTGTTTGTCGGCAACGGCTCGGACGAGGTGCTGGCGCATGCCTTCATGGCGCTGCTCAAGCATGACGATCCACTCTGGTACCCGGACATCACCTACAGCTTCTACCCGACCTACTGCAAGCTCTACGGCATCGACCACGAACTGATCCCACTGGACGAGCAGTTCGGCATCCGCGTGCAGGACTACCTGCCGCAAGCTGATCGTCGCGCCGGCGCCATCATCTTCGCCAACCCGAACGCCCCGACCGGCCGCCCCTTGAGCCTGGACGAGGTCGAGCAGATCGTCGCCGGCAACCCGCAGGCGGTGGTGCTGGTCGATGAGGCCTATGTCGATTTCGGCGCCAGCAGTGCCGTAGCGCTGGTGGACAAATACCCCAACCTGCTGGTGGTGCATACCTTCTCCAAGAGCCGCTCGCTGGCCGGCATGCGCATCGGTTTTGCCATGGGCCACGCCGGCCTGATCGAGGCGCTGGAGCGTGTCAAGAACAGCTTCAACTCCTACCCGCTGGACCGGCTGGCGCTGGCCGGTGCCGTCGCCTCGCTCGAGGATGAGGACTATTTCCAGCAGACATGCCGCCAGGTCATCGCCACGCGCGAGCAGCTCGTGACCGAACTGCAACAGCTCGGTTTCGAGGTACTGCCGTCGGCCGCCAACTTCGTGTTTGCGCGTCACCCGCAGCATGCAGGTGCGGCCCTGGCGCAGGCCCTGCGCGATCGCTCCATCATCGTGCGCCATTTCGCCAAGCCGCGCATCGATGCCTTCCTGCGCATCTCCATCGGTACCGATGCCGAATGCCAGCAGCTGGTGGCCGCGCTGACGGAGATCCTGCAAGCCTGAAACGCCTGCAACATCTTCACACAACCGTCATGATCGGGCTCTACAGTGCTGGATGGCTGCCTGCACACCGACGCAGGCCCGAGACAACAACATCGCCCCTTCAAGGAACCTGATCATGACTCTCATGTCCCGCACCGCGGCCGCCGTCCTGGCCACTGCCTCCATCGCCCTGCTGGGTGCCTGCGCTACCGACGCCAAGAAGCCGGCAGCACCCCAGGCGGCCGCCAAGCCCGCCGAAAAGAAGAGCGGCATCCTGGCCGAACTCGCCCCGACCACGGCTGACAGCAGCGCCAAGGGCAAACTGAAGTTCGAACAGAAGGAAGGCGCCGTCCTGATCACCGGCAGCATCAGCGGCCTGAAGCCGAACGCCTGGCACGCTTTCCACGTGCACCAGAATGGTTCCTGCGCTGACGCCGGCAACGCGGCTGGCGGCCACTTCAACCCGACCAAGCAGCCGCACGGCATGCACGGCGCCGGCAACCACCACGTGGGTGACCTGCCGGCCCTGCGTTCCGACTCCAAGGGCGTGGCCCTGGTTGACGTCACCAGCGAAACCGTGGCCCTGAGCGGTGCCAACAGCGTGATCGGCAAGGCCGTGATCGTGCACGCCGATGACGACGACTACACGGCACAGCCCACCGGCAACGCCGGTGCGCGCATCAGCTGCGGCATCGTCACCGACTACAAGTGATGGCCTGAAGGCTGACTGCCGGTCCAGGCCGGCAGCCAGCATGCAAAACGGGAGCCTGCGGGCTCCCGTTGTCGTTACTGCGTCAGGCGCGCTCAGTCCTTCAGGCGCATCTCGGCGGCGCGTGCGTGGGCCTGCAGCCCTTCGCCATGGGCCAGCACGCTGGCGATGCGGCCCAGTACCTGCGCGCCCTGCTCGCTCACCTCGATCAGGCTACTGCGCTTCTGGAAATCGTAGACGCCCAGCGGCGAGCTGAAACGCGCGGTTCCGCTGGTCGGCAGCACGTGGTTCGGACCGGCGCAATAGTCACCCAGGCTCTCGCTGGTGTAGGCGCCGAGGAAGATCGCGCCAGCGTGCTTGAGCAGCGGCTCCCAGCGGTGCGGATCGTTGCTGCTGACTTCCAGGTGCTCGGGCGCAATGCGGTTGCTGATGGCACAAGCCTCTTCCATGCTGGCGGTGTGGATCAGCGCACCACGGCCATTCAGGCTCTTGGCGATGATCTCCGCGCGCGGCATCTCCGGCAGCAGGCGGTCGATCGCCTCCTGTACCGCATCGATGTAGGCCGCATCCGGGCACAGCAGGATCGATTGCGCCAGTTCGTCATGCTCGGCCTGGCTGAACAGGTCCATCGCCACCCAGTCGGCCGGCGTGCTGCCATCGGCCAGCACCAGGATTTCGCTTGGGCCGGCAATCATGTCGATGCCGACGGTGCCAAACACGCGGCGCTTGGCGCTAGCCACATAGGCATTGCCCGGTCCGGTGATCTTGTCCACCTGGGGAATCGTTGCCGTGCCATAGGCCAGCGCCGCCACCGCCTGCGCACCACCAATGGTGAAAGCGCGGCTGACACCGGCCACATGAGCGGCGGCCAACACCAGCGGATTCTTTTCGCCGCCCGGCGTCGGAACCACCATGATGATGTCCTGCACGCCAGCCACATGCGCCGGGATCGCGTTCATCAGCACGGAAGACGGATAGGCCGCCTTGCCGCCCGGCACATAGATGCCGACACGGTCCAGCGGCGTGACCTTCTGGCCCAGCAGCGTGCCATCGGCATCGCGGTAGGTCCAGCTTTCGCCATTCGCGCGCTTCTGCGCCTCGTGGTAGCTGCGCACGCGCGCGGCGGCATCCTGCAGCGCGCTGCGCTGGTCTTCGGGCAGGCTGTCGAAGGCGGCCTTGAGTTCGGCCTGGTTCAGCTCCAGCGCCGCCATGCTGTCCACCGGCAGCTGGTCAAAGCGTGCGGTGTACTCGATCACGGCGGCATCGCCCCGCTGCTGCACGTCGGCCAGGATATCGGCCACGCGCTGCTCGATGGCGGCATCGGTATCGGCGCTCCAGTGCAGGCGTGCCTGGAAGGCGCTCTCGAAATCAGGCTGGGAAGTGGACAGACGCAGGGGGGTGGCTTTCAGGGTAGTCATGCGATTACTGTAAGCGAAATGGCCCGCGTGGTCACGCGGGCCGCTGGCATGGGCAGGATAGGAAAAAGCGATGGCACGGATCAGGCCGCGCCACCGGCATCAGGCCGCAGCCGGTTCGGCAATGGCCGCGGCAAAGGTATCGATCAGGCGGCGGATCGGCTCCTGCTGCAGCTTGAGCGAAGCCTGGTTCACCACCAGGCGCGAGCTGATCGGCATGATGTGCTCGACCTCGACCAGCTTGTTGGCCTTGAGCGTGCCGCCCGTGGACACCAGGTCCACGATGGCATCGGCCATGCCGATCAGCGGGGCCAGTTCCATGCTGCCGTAGAGCTTGATGATGTCCACGTGCACGCCCTTCTCGGCGAAGAACTCGCGCGCGATGTTGACGTACTTGGTCGCCACACGCAGGCGCGCGCCCTGTTTCACCTTGCCGGCGTAGTCAAAGCCCTCCGGCACCGCCACACTCATGCGGCAGCGCGCAATCTGCAGGTCCAGCGGCTGGAACAGGCTCGTCTGGCCCCATTCGGCGCAATGCTCGATCAGGGTGTCCTTGCCCACCACGCCCAGGTCGGCACCGCCGTACTGCACATAGGTCGGCACGTCGGTGGCGCGTACCAGCACCACCTGCATATCCGGCTGGTTGGTCGGCAGGATCAGCTTGCGCGAGCTTTCCGGGCTTTCCAGCACCTCGATGCCGGCCGCCGCCAGCAGCGGCAGGGTCTCGTCGAAAATACGCCCCTTGGACAGCGCCAGCGTGATCATCCGGCCACCCGTTCGATGTCGGCACCGAGCGCGCGCAGCTTGACTTCCATCTGGTCGTAGCCACGGTCCAGGTGGTAGATGCGGTCCACGGTGGTTTCGCCTTCGGCCACCAGGCCGGCAATCACCAGGCCGGCAGAGGCACGCAGGTCGGTCGCCATCACGGTCGCACCGGACAGGCGCTCCACGCCTTCCACCATGGCATTCTTGCCATCGATGGTGATGTTGGCACCCAGGCGCGACAGCTCGCTCACGTGCATGAAGCGGTTCTCGAAAATCGTTTCGGTGACCAGGCTGCTGCCCTGGCTCACGGCGTTCAGGGCCATGAACTGCGCCTGCATGTCGGTCGGGAAGCCCGGATATTCGGTGGTACGGAAACTCTGTGCCTTCAGGTGCTGCCAGGCCGGGCCGGCGGCGCGCACACGGATGCCATTGCCTTCGCTCGTGATCTCGACGCCGGCTTCACGCAACTTGTCGACCACCACGTCCAGATGCTCGGCACGGCCATGTTCCAGCAGCACATCGCCACCAGTGGCAGCCACGGCGCACAGGAAGGTGCCGCACTCGATACGGTCGGCTACCACGGCATGCTCGCAGCCGTGCAGCTTGTCCACGCCCTCGATCACGATGCGGCTGGTGCCATGGCCGCTGATTTTCGCGCCCATCTTGATCAGCATCTCGGCCAGATCGGGAATTTCCGGTTCCTGCGCGGCGTTTTCCAGCACCGTGGTGCCTTCGGCCAGCGTGGCCGCCATCAGGAAGTTCTCGGTACCGGTCACCGTAATCATGTCGGTGGTGATGCTGGCACCCTTGAGGCGCTTCTGGCCGGCCGGCAGGCTGGCCTCGATATAGCCGTGTTCGACACGGATCTCGGCACCCATGGCCTGCAGGCCCTTGATGTGCTGCTCCACCGGGCGTGCGCCAATCGCGCAGCCGCCCGGCAGCGAGACACGCGCATGGCCGGTACGCGCCAGCAGCGGACCCAGCGCCAGCACCGAAGCGCGCATGGTCTTGACCAGCTCGTACGGCGCTTCGGAGTTGACCGGGTCGGCGGCCTGGAAGCTCATGCCGCCACGCTCGCCGTGGGTCTGGATCTGGACACCCATGTTTTCCAGCAGGCGGCGCATGGTGGCGACGTCGCGCAGGCGCGGCACATTGTGCAGGCGCACCGGTTCGCTGGTCAGCAGCGTGGCACACATTTCGGGCAGTGCGGCGTTCTTGGCGCCGGAGATGGCAATCGTCCCGTTGAGGGACTTGCCGCCACGGATCAGGAGTTTGTCCATGTGGAAATTCTGTGAGGAGAAAAAGGAATCGGCCGGAAGGAAATCAGGCCTCAGACAGCTGCGCCCACTCGGCCGGCGTCATGGTCTTCATGGAGAGCGCATGCACCTCGTCGGTCTGGATACGCTCGCCCAGGGCAGCATACACCAGCTGGTGGCGCGCGATCAGGCGCTTGCCCTCGAACACCGGGGACACGATCACGGCAAACCAGTGGCGACCATCGCCCTCGACTTCGAGGTGGTCACACGGCAGGCCGGCGGCAAGAAGGGAACGCAGTTCGTCAGCAGTCATCATGGTGTCTAGGATATCAGGTACGCAGCTTGTAACCCGTCCTGAGCAGATACATGCACAAGGCAGACACCAGCAGCAGCACGCTGCCGGCGATGCCCAGGCTCAGCCAGGGGGAGACGTCGCTCACGCCAAAAAAGCCGTAGCGGAAGCCGTCAATCATGTAGAAGAACGGATTCAGGTGGCTCAGGAATTGCCAGAAGGCTGGCAGCGAATGGATCGAGTAGAACACGCCGGCCAGAAAGGTCATCGGCATCACGATGAAGTTCTGGAACACCGCCATCTGGTCGAACTTGTCGGCCCACAGGCCGGCCAGCAGGCCCAGCGTTCCCATCAGGCCACTGCCCATCACGGCAAAGACCAGGATCCAGACGATGGAAGCGGCTTGCGGCGGCGCATAGATCAGAGTCACCAGATAGACACCCAGCCCCACCAGCAGGCCGCGGAACAGTGCCGCGCCCACGTAGGCGATGAACCAGTGCCAGGCATGCATCGGCGTCATCAGCACGAACACCAGGTTTCCCATGATCTTGCTCTGCACCAGGCTGGAAGCACTGTTGGCAAAGGCGTTCTGCAGCATGCTCATCATCACCAGGCCGGGCACCAGAAAGGCCACGTAGCTCACGCCCGGATAGACCTGCACGCGATCACTCAGCACATGGCCGAAGATCATCAGGTAGAGCACCGCGGTCAGCACCGGGGCTGCAATCGTCTGGAAGCCGACGCGCCAGAAGCGCAGCACTTCCTTGTACAACAACATCTTCCAGCCGTCGTTCGGGGCCTGCACGGCCTCCAGGCCGGCAAAACCGCCCTTGCGGATCTGATCGCCACTCATGCGCGCACCTCCCCGCCCTTGCCCTGCATCAGGGTAATGAATACGTCTTCCAGATCCGCCTTGCGGATCTCGATGTCTTCCACGCGCACGCCGGCGGTGCGCATGGCACCCAGGTAGTGCTCGATCTCGTCCGGCGACTGCGCCGGCAGCTCGACCATGCGGCCAGTGACGCGGGCCTTGGCGGCCACGGCTGGCGGCAGCGGCGAGTCAGTCTTGAAGTGCAGCACGCTGGCACTGGCGCCTGCCAGCAGCGTGCTGGTCTTTTCCAGCGCCAGCAGCTTGCCCTGCTTCAGCATGGCAATGCGATGGCACAGTGCCTCGGCTTCTTCCAGGTAGTGCGTGGTCAGCAGCACGGTATGGCCCTGGCGGTTCAGCTCGGAGACAAACTTCCACAGCGTCTGGCGCAGCTCGACGTCGACACCGGCGGTGGGCTCATCCAGCACGATGACCGGCGGCTTGTGCACCAGCGCCTGCGCCACCAGCACGCGGCGCTTCATGCCGCCCGAGAGCTGGCGCATGTTCGACTGTGCCTTGTCGGCCAGCCCCAGGCTGTGCAGCAGTTCGTCGATCCAGGCATCGTTGTTGCGCATGCCGAAATAGCCGGACTGGAAACGCAGCGCCTCGCGCACCGTGAAAAAGGGGTCGAACACCAGTTCCTGCGGCACGATGCCAAGGTGGCGTCGCGCCTCGATATAGTTGGCGCGCACATCATGGCCGTGCACCCGGATGGTGCCCTTGCTGGCATGGGCCAGCCCGGCCAGGATGGAAATCAGTGTGGTCTTGCCCGCGCCGTTCGGACCCAGCAGGCCGAAGAATTCGCCGTGCTGGATATCGAAGCTGACGTTGTCGAGCGCATGCACCGCCGGCGCGTTGCCGCGTCGCGGATAGGTCTTGGTAAGGGATTGGATGGATATGGCAGACATGAACCCGCTATTCTAGCTTTCCCTTACATTTCCTGCCACGACCGGGGCACTTGGTCCGCCCCGGGCGCAGTCAGGCAAGATCAGCTGCTGTGCGACACCTTGATGGTGGGGAACTTGTGGCTGTAGTCCTTGCCACGCGCGGCGATCAGGCAGCCGACCTGGCGCGCAATGCTGCGGTAGATGCCGGCCGCCTCGCTGTCCGGTGCCGACACCACGGTCGGCTGGCCGCTGTCGGCCTGTTCTCGGATATGCATGGCCAGCGGCAGCGCGCCCAGATAGCGCATGCCCTGCTGCTCGGCCAGACGCTTGCCGCCTTCGTGGCCGAAGATGTGCTCGGTGTGGCCGCACTGGCTGCACACGTGCATGGCCATGTTTTCCACCACGCCCAGGATCGGCACGCCGACCTTCTGGAACATGTCGATGCCCTTCTTCACGTCGATCAAGGCAATGTCCTGCGGCGTCGTCACCATCACGGTGCCGGTGACCGGCACGCGCTGGCTCAGCGAGAGCTGGATATCACCGGTACCGGGCGGCATGTCTACCACCAGATAGTCGAGTTCGTCGTCCGGGCTGCCCCAGTTGGTCTGGTGCAGCAGCTGGTCCAGCGCCTGCGAGGCCATCGGGCCGCGCCAGACCATGGCCTGGTCTTCACCGACCAGGAAGCCGATCGACATCAGGCGCACGCCATGCGATTCCAGCGGCTCCATGCTCTTGTTGTCCACCGATTGCGGACGGCCACTCACGCCCATCATGGTCGGCACGCTCGGGCCGTAGATGTCGGCATCGAGCAGGCCGACGCGCGCGCCTTCGGCGGCCAGCGCCAGCGCCAGGTTGGACGCCGTCGTGCTCTTGCCGACGCCGCCCTTGCCGGAAGCCACCGCCACCACGTTGCGCACGTGCTTGATCAGCTGCAGGCCGGACTGCACCACGTGGGAAATCACGCGTGTGCCGATCTCGACCTGGACCGTGCGCACATCGGGCAGCGTGGCTGCCGCCTGTTGCAGTTCGGTGCGGATGCGATCGTGCTGGCTGGCTGCCGGATAGCCCATTTCCAGCGTGAAGCTCAGCGAGCCGCCGGTCCAGACCAGGTTCTTGATTGTCTTCTCGGTAGCCAGCGGCTGACCCATTTCATCGGTCACGCCGGCCAGGGCCTGCAGCAGGGAAGCAGGAATCGTCATCGGAAATACCTCTTGCATGTGGGTGTCAGAATGCCAGCCAGTGTAGCGAATGGCGAGTGTCCGTTGTCGGGCACGGTCTTGTGTCTGCACCGTGACAGCCACGGCCAGTAGAATGATGCTTTCTGCTGCAGTCCACACTGCAGCCGCACCCTGTTTCTTCCCGAATTTCTGCCCCATGACGCGCAAACTGTTTGTCACTACCGCCCTGCCCTACGCCAATGGCACCTTCCACATCGGCCACATCATGGAATACATCCAGGCCGACATCTGGGTGCGTTTCCAGCGCATGCAGGGCCACGAGGTGAAATTCGTCGGTGCCGACGATGCCCACGGCGCCCCGATCATGATCGCCGCCGAAAAGGCCGGCAAGACGCCGCAGCAATTCGTCGCCGACATCGCCGCCGGCCGCAAGCAGTACCTGGACGGCTTCCACATCAGCCACGACCACTGGTACAGCACCGACAGCCCGGAAAACACCGAGTTGGCGCAATCGATCTACCGCGCACTCAAGGCATCTGGCCTGATCGAATCGCGCACCATCGAGCAGTTCTACGATCCCGACAAGGGCATGTTCCTGCCGGACCGCTTCATCAAGGGCGAATGCCCCAAGTGCCACGCCAAGGACCAGTACGGCGACAACTGCGAGGTCTGCAGCGCCGTCTACAGCCCGACCGAATTGATCCAGCCCTATTCCGCCCTGTCCGGTGCCACGCCGGAGCTGCGCCAGAGCGAGCACTTCTTCTTCACCCTGTCCGATCCACGCGCCATCGAATTCCTGCAGCAGTGGACTGCCAGCACCAATGCACGCGGCGTCCCGCACGTACAGCCCGAGGTGCTCAACAAGATCCGCGAATGGTTCCAGCCGGACGAATCCGGCAAGGCCCAGCTGGGCGACTGGGACATCTCGCGCGATGCGCCCTATTTCGGCATCGAGATTCCCGATGCGCCGGGCAAGTACTTCTACGTCTGGCTGGACGCGCCGGTCGGCTACCTGGCCAGCCTGAAGAACCTGCTGAGCCTGCAGGGTGTCGATTACGAAGGCTATGTCAACGATCCCGATCTGGAGCAGTACCACTTCATTGGCAAGGACATCATCACCTTCCACACCCTGTTCTGGCCGGCCATGCTGCACTTCAGCGGCCGCAAGACGCCCGATGCCATCTTCGTGCACGGCTTCCTGACCGTGAACAACGGCGAAAAGATGAGCAAAAGCCGCGGCACCGGCCTGGATCCGCTCAAGTACCTCAGCCTCAAGATGAACCCCGAGTGGCTGCGCTACTACCTCGCCGCCAAGCTCAACGGTCGCAACGAGGACATCGATTTCAACGCCGACGACTTCATGGCACGCGTCAACGCCGACCTGATCGGCAAGTTCGTCAACATCGCCTCGCGCTCGGCCGGCTTCCTGACCAAGCGCTTTGGCGGCAAGCTGGGCACGCTGGACGACCAGGGCAGCGCCCTGCTGGCCGAGCTGCAACAGGCCGGCAGCCACATCGCCAGCCTCTACGAAGGCCGCGACTTTGCCCGCGCCGTGCGCGAGATCATGGCGCTGGCCGACAAGGTCAACGTCTATGTCGACCAGCACAAGCCCTGGGAACTGGCCAAGCAGGAAGGCCAGGAGCTGCGCCTGCACCAGGTCTGCACGCTGTGCATCGAGGCCTTCCGCGTGCTCACCATCTACCTCAAGCCGATCCTGCCACAGCTGGCGGCCCAGGTCGCGCACCTGCTGATCCTGCCGCCAGAAAACTTTGCCGATGCCGCCCGCGCGCTCGGCGAAGGCCACCAGATGGACGAATTCAGGCACCTGATGCAGCGCGTCGATGCCAAGCAGCTCGACGCCCTGTTCGAACCGCCGGCGGATGCAGCAGCAGCCAAGGCACCCGAAAAGAAAGCCGGCAAGAAGGCAGCCGCTCCCGTGGTCGATCCCAACGCGCCCGGTGGCGAGCCACTGGCCCCAGTGATCGGCATCGAGGACTTTGCCAAGGTGGATCTGCGCATCGCCAAAATCCTGGAGTGCAAGGCGGTTGAAGGCTCGACCAAGCTGCTGCAACTCACGCTCGATGCCGGCGAAAAGGACGAGCACGGCCAGCCGAAGACACGCAATGTGTTCAGCGGCATCGCCAGCATGTACCAACCCGAACAACTTGCCGGCAAGCTCACCGTGCTGGTCGCCAACCTGGCTCCGCGCAAGATGAAGTTTGGCATCAGCGAAGGCATGGTGCTGGCCGCCAGCCATGCTGACGAGGCCGCCCAGCCCGGCATCTACGTGCTGGAGCCCTTCCCGGGCGCACAGCCGGGCATGCGCATCCACTGACGGCCCGCACGCCGGACGACTGGGTACCACCATGCAGCTGCCTTCCTCGATCCTGATCTTCCGGCCCAGCATCCTGCGCGCGCTGCGCGGCTACAACCGCGAGCGCCTGGTGCACGACACCACGGCCGGCATCACCGTCGGCCTGATGACGCTGCCGGTGGCGCTGGCCTTTGCCATTGCCAGCGGCCTGCCACCGGGCACCGGACTGATCACCGCCATCATGGCCGGCTTCCTGATCGCGCTGTTCAGCGGCTGCCGCATCCAGATCGGCGGGCCGTCCAGCGCCTTCATCGTGATCGTCTACGGCATCGTCGAACGCTACGGCATTCCCAACCTGCTGATCGCCACCATGATGTCCGGCATCATGCTGTTCCTGATGGGGCTGTTCCGGCTCGGCACGCTGATCCGCTTCATTCCGGTGGCGGTGGTGATCGGCTTTACCAACGGCATTGCAGCGCTGATCATCCTGTCGCAGCTGCGCGATTTCCTCGGCCTCAGCATCGAGAAGATGCCGAGCGGCTTCTTCGGCATTGTGTCGACGCTCTGGACGCACCTGCACACGGTCAACTACTACGCACTCGGACTGGCGCTGGTCACCTCGCTGGTACTGTTGGGCTGGCAGCGCCTGATGCCGGCCTCCGGGCCAGACCAGCCGAACGTGCGCGGCAAGCTGAACATCATCCCCGGCACCATCATCGCCCTGATCATCGGCAGTCTGGCAACCACTGTCTTGCAACTGCCGGTCGAGACCATCGGCTCGCGTTTTGGCGGCATTCCCGCCGATTTCCCGGGCATGACGCTGCCCGCCATGGACTGGGAAACCACGCGCTTCCTGTTCATGCCGGCGCTGACCCTGGCCATCCTGTGTGCCATCGAATCGCTGCTGTGCGCGCGCGTCGCCGACAACCTGCTCGACGAGCGCCACAACCCGAACCAGGAGCTGATGGCGCAAGGCACGGCCAACGTCATCACGCCGCTGTTTGGCGGCATGCCGGCAGCCGGCACGATTTCACGCACCTACACCAACTTCCGCAGTGGTGCCACCAGCCCGATTGCCGGCATGGTGCACGCGCTGGCGCTGTTGCTGATCGTGCTGCTGGCAGCCCCGCTGGCCGCCAACATCCCGCTGCCGACACTGGCCGCGATCATGATGTTCACCGCCTTCAACATCGGCCAGTGGCGCGAGTTCTCGCGTCTGCGCAGCTACCGCATGCCCTACCGCATCACGCTGCTGGCAGTATTCCTGCTGACCGTGGTGTTCGACCTGACGGTGGCGGTCGAGGTCGGCCTGGTTGCTACCTGCCTGACCTTCATCTACCGCATTTCCAGCCTGACCTATGCCGACACGGTAGAACCCGGCCAATACAGCGACATCCCGCGCTGGAACCCCGGCGACATGCAGGTACGCCAGCTGCACGGCGCACTGTTCTTCGGTGCCGTCAAGCTGATCCAGGATCTGGAAAAGCAGCTGCCACGCCGTGTCGTCGTGCTGGACCTGGATGGCGTGATCTACCTCGACAGTTCAGGTGCCGAAGAACTGCTGCACCTGGCCAAGATCTGCCACAACCGTGGCATCACGCTGATCCTGTGTGGCATCAAGCGCCAGCCCCAGGACATGGTGCAGCGCGTGCAACTGCTGCAACGCCATGGCGTACGCCATGCCGACCGGCTGCAGGACGCGCTACGTGAAGCCACTGCCATGCTGCCGGCCTCGGCCCTGAAGCATGCAGATACCGGGCCCGCTGCTGACCCGATACCGGTCTGAACCGCCAGACTCGGCTGATCAGGACTTGTCCGGGCTGTGCGGATCCATCGGGTCGTCGGTGATGGTGGTTGACAGCACGCGCAAATCGCGGTCAAAGGTCACGACAAACTGGTTGCTCAGCGCATTACCTTCGCGGAAGCGCCAGATATACACGGTCTCGCCCTTGATCGGATAAGTCGTCTGCTTCGCCGGCTTGCCCAGCATGCGGCGCACATCCTCCATCATCATGCCGGGCTGCACCTTCTCGAAGTTGACGCGCGTCAGCACCTGGCGCAGCGCCGTCACCTTGCCATCCGGGCCAATGCTGATCATGTAGTTGACCACGCCCTGCGGCTGGCGGTTGTATTCCAGGATGCGTTCACCCTCCGCGCCATCCCAGACGTTTTCCGGCTGGCCCCATTTGGCATAGACCTCGTTCTCGGTGGTAAAGCCTTCTTCGGTGGTGGTGATGCGCTCGTTGTCACAACCCTGCAGCAACAGCACGCTGCACAAGGTAGCAGCCGCGGCACCCAGCCACCAGCCACGGGAAGAACGGAACGGGAAACGCATGTCAATCACTCCTTCAGATGGGCTCAGCGCCCGATGGCCCGCAATCGCTGCGGGAAACGGTAAAATACAGGACATTGCGCCTGGTTGCGCGTCTCATTTTCTCTGGATTGTCGCATCATGTATCTGTTCCGCCGCCCTGATTACCGCTCCGAGGCTACCGAATTCATCAATGCCCTGAAAAAGCAGAATCCCGAGCTGGAGGCGCAACAGCGCCATGGCCGCTCCCTGCTGTGGGATCGTGAGCAGGATCCGGAAGTCCGTGCCCAGTACGAGGCCGGCCGCGTGGCGCAAAAGCCCTACGTCTACGGCACCAATCCCGACTGATACCCCGCAACGGCTCCCCTGCCGTCTGCCGCTGGCGTGAGTACCCCGCTGTCCAACGCGGGTCAGGTATCGCTTGACCCCGAACTGCAGCTGCCCGATGTGGTCGACCACATCGCCGTGGCACGGCTGTATGGCGAACCGCTGTTTTCCGTCCCGCAGGATCTCTACATCCCGCCCGATGCGCTCGAGGTCTTTCTCGAAGCCTTCGAGGGCCCGCTGGACCTGCTGCTCTACCTGATCCGCAAGCAGAACTTCAACATCCTCGATATTCCGATGGCCGCCGTGACGCGCCAATACCTGGAATATGTCGATGAAATCCGCAGCCGCAACCTGGAGCTGGCCGCCGAATACCTGCTGATGGCGGCCATGCTGATCGAGATCAAGTCGCGCATGCTGCTGCCGCCACGCAAGACCGCCGACGGCGAAGAAGCTGAAGACCCGCGCGCCGAACTGGTGCGCCGCCTGCAGGAATATGAGCGCATCAAGCTGGCCGCGGCGCAGCTCGCTACCGTGCCGCAAGCCGGCCGCGACTTCTTCCGTGCCCATGGCCATATCGAGCAATCGCTGCAGCCGCGCTTTCCCGACGTGCACCTGGACGATTTGCGCCAGGCCTGGGCCGATATCCTCAAGCGCGCCCGGCTGGTACAGCACCACCGCATAGGCCGCGAACAGCTCAGTGTGCGCGAGCACATGAGCCTGGTGCTCAAGCAATTGCAGGGTCGACGCTTCCTGGAGTTTGGCGAACTGTTCGACCCTTCACTCGGCGTACCGGTGCTGGTCGTCACCTTTGTCGCCCTGCTCGAACTGGCCAAGGAAGGCCTGGTCGACATCAACCAGGGCGAAGCCTTTGCGCCGATCTACGTGCGCCTGGCCTTTACCCCAAGCTGATATTTCCCGCCGCCGGCCTTATTCGTGCTCGGTCTTGGCATCGCGCTCCATCAGGAAGCGCGCCGCGCGTTCGGCGTTGATGCTGCCATCCAGCAGGCCCACCACGCAGCGCGTGATCGGCATGTCCACGCCCAGCGTCTGCGCACGCGCCAGCACGGTGCGCGCGCTGTAGGCACCTTCGGCCACATGGCCCAGGCTTTGCACCGCCTGCTCGGCACTCATGCCCTGCGCCAGCAGCAGGCCGACCTTGCGGTTGCGACTCAGCTCACCAGTGGCCGTCAGCACCAGGTCACCCATGCCGCTCAGGCCCATGAAAGTAGCCGGCTGCGCCCCCATTGCCACGCCCAGGCGCGTCATCTCGGCCAGGCCGCGTGTCAGCAAGGCGGCACGCGCATTCAGGCCGGGTACGGCCCGGCCCGGTGCCAGGGATTCGCGCAGTCCATCGAGCACGCCAGTGGCAATCGCCAGCACGTTCTTCACCGCACCGCCAACTTCCACGCCGACCCAGTCCTGGCTGCGGTAGACACGCAGCGTGCTGTTGTGCAGCGCTTCCACCACGCGTTCGCAGACTATTTCCTGCGGGCTTGCCACCACCAGCGCCGTGGCCTGCTGGTGCGCCACTTCCTGGGCAAAACTCGGGCCGCTCAGCACGCCGGCCTGCAGCTCCGGCGCCACTTCGGCCATCACTTCATGCGGCAGCAGGCCAAAATCTGCGCCCGGCTGCACCTGCTCGAAGCCCTTGCAGAGCCAGACCAGCGGCACCTGGCAGCCACGCAGCTGCTGCAGCTGTGCGCGCAAGGCCGCCGTCGGTGTCGCCACGATCACCAGATCATGCTGCTGCAACTCGGCAGCCGTGGCCTGGCCCGCGTGTACCCGGATCGCTTCCGGCAACGGAATGCCCGGCAGGTAGCGCACGTTCACGCCTTCGGTACGCATCGCCTCGGCATGCGCTGGCTGGCGCGTCCACAGATCGACGTGGTGGCCTTGTGCGGCACTGATGGCAACGGCGGTTCCCCACGCGCCCGCGCCCAGGACGGCAATCTTCATTCCTTTCTCCCGAAGCGCCGCCAAGCGCGACGCAGAAACAGTTCAGGGCGCCGCAGCGCCCCGAACAGCATGGAACACCGGCTTGCGCCGGTTGCCATTATTGCACTTGCGGCTGCTCGGCAGCCTCGGCCAGCTGGTGCTCGTACATGGCCTGGAAGTTGATCTCGGCCAGGTGCACGGGCGGGAAGCCGGCGCGCTGGATCAGGTCAGCCACGTTGCCACGCAGGTAGGGGTAGATGATCTGCGGGCAGGCCACGCCGAGCACGCCGCCCATCTGCTCTTCCGGCAGGTTGCGGATCTCGAAGATGCCGGCCTGACGCGCCTCGATCATGAACACGGTGCGGCTCTCGAGCTTGGTGTGCACGTTGGCGGTCACCACCACTTCGTAGATGCCGTCAGCGACCTGCTCACTGCCTACGCTGAGCTGGATGTCCACGCCAGGAGCCACCTGCTCCAGCAGGATGGCGGGCGAATTGGGCTGCTCCAGCGATGCTTCCTTCAGGTACATGCGCTGAATGCTGAATACGGGATCTTGGTTCTCGGTCTCTGCCATGGTCATCTGCCTTGCGGTTACGGTAAAAGAACATTATGGCAGCTGTTCGGGACAGTTCTGCCATGACGCGGCGCAGCCGGCATCAGCCCTGCAGCAGGGCTTCCAGCTTGCCTTCGCGGTCCAGCGCGACCAGGTCATCGCAGCCGCCGACATGGTGATCGCCGATATAGATCTGCGGCACGGTGCGGCGACCGGTGCGCTCGATCATCTGCTTGCGCAGTTCACGATCCTGGTCGATACGGATTTCGTTGAGTTCCGTCACGCCACGCTCGTCCAGCAGCATCTTGGCGCGGACGCAATACGGGCAATACGGGGTGGTGTAAATGGTGACAGCTTGCATCGGTCTTCTTGTTCTTGAAAAAGGGATAGCCGGCACATCAGGCCGGCCCATGGATCAGGCCTTGGCGACTTGCAGCGGCATGTTGGCGGCTTTCCAGCTGCGCATGCCACCGGCCACGTTATGGCACTCCTCGTAGCCCATCTTGCGCGCCACGGCTGCGGCACGGCCGGAGCGCATGCCGGTGGAGCAGATGAACAGCACCGGGGTCTTCTTGTTCTTGACCACCTGCGGCAGCTTGTCGGCTAGTTCGGCCAGCGCCACGTGCTTGGACTGGGCAATGCGTTCAGCACCGTATTCGGCGGCGTCACGCACATCGACCATGACGGCCTTTTCCCGGTTCATCTTCTGCACCGCATCGGCCACAGTCAGGCCAGCCTGGCCACCGCCACCATTCTTGACCTGCCAGATCAGCATGCCACCAGACATCAGCGCAACCAAGACCAGCATCCAGTTATTCAGCAAAAAATCCACGTAAAACCTCTTTTGGGAGTGAAACATGTCCAGAGGACAAGGATGATTCTAAAATAGTAGATTATCCCGTGCGTGACAACGCCCGGAAAAGTCCCTGTTCCCCCCTGTATTGTGAGCACTGACATGTACAAACTCGTCCTGATCCGCCACGGCGAATCTACCTGGAACCTCGAAAACCGTTTCACCGGCTGGACCGATGTCGACCTGACCGACACCGGCGTGCAGCAGGCCCAGCAGGCTGGCAAGCTGCTGCGTGAAAACGGCTACGATTTCGACCTGGCCTACACCAGCGTGCTCAAGCGCGCCATCCACACGCTGTGGCACTGCCTGGACGCGATGGATTGCCAGTGGCTGCCCACGATCAAGTCCTGGCGCCTGAACGAGCGCCACTACGGTGGCCTGCAGGGCCTGAACAAGGCCGAGACGGCGCAGAAATACGGTGATGAGCAGGTGCTGGTCTGGCGCCGCAGCTATGACACGCCGCCGCCGACGCTGGCTGCCGATGATCCGCGCAGCGAACGCGACGACCGCCGCTACGAAGGCATCGACGTGCCGCTGACCGAGTGCCTGAAGGACACCGTGGCGCGCGTGCTGCCGTTCTGGAACGAGTCCATCGCACCTGCCATCACCTCCGGCAAGCGTGTGGTCATCGCCGCCCACGGCAACTCGATCCGTGCCCTGATCAAGTACCTGGATGACATCTCCGAAACCGAGATCGTCGGCCTGAACATCCCCAACGGCATCCCGCTGGTGTACGAGCTGGACGAAAACCTCAAGCCGATCCGCCACTACTACCTCGGCGATGCCGCCGCTGCCGAAGCAGCCGCCAAGGCCGTGGCTGCCCAGGGCGCCAACAAGTAAACAGCCAAGCGCTGTGCTTCATGCCACCGGGCATGCCCGCCTGACGATGCGTTACAACTGTCGGTGCGTGCATGCCCTGTGGTTTTTAAGCAGCGTGTATAGTGGTGCGATTGACTGACAGCCTGCTGTCAGTCCTGCACGAAAGACATTTCCCCCACAGGAGAGGGCATACATGGGTTCCAAGTTGAAAGCGGCAGGCTGGGTTTCCGCCGGCATCCTGGCGGGTGCCATGGCTACCGTTTCGGTACAGTCGCTGGCGCGCGGCACGACTGATCCGTTGCCGCTTGAAGAGCTGCAGCAGCTGGCTGCCGTCTTCGGCATGGTCAAGAACAGCTATGTAGAGCCCGTGGACGACAAGAAGCTGATCACCGATGCCATTTCCGGCATGGTGTCCGGTCTGGATCCGCACTCCCAGTACTACGACAAGAAGGCCTACAAGGAATTCCGCGAAAGCACCTCCGGCAAGTTCGTCGGTGTCGGCATCGAGATCACGCAGGAAGACGGCCTGATCAAGGTCGTGTCCCCGATTGAAGGCTCCCCGGCCGACAAGGCCGGCATCCAGGCCGGCGACCTGATCACGCGCGTCGACGACAAGGCGGTGCGCGGCATGTCGCTCAGCGATGCCGTCAAGCGCATGCGCGGCGAAGCCAACACCAAGGTCGTATTGACCGTCTGGCGCAAGGCCGAAAGCCGCACCTTCCCGGTCACCATCACGCGTGCCGAGATCCGCACGCAATCGGTACGCAGCAAGATGATCGAGCCCGGCTACGGCTGGGTGCGCCTGACGCAGTTCCAGGAACGTACCGTGCCCGATTTCGTGCGCAAGGTGAACGAGCTCTACGCCGCAGACCCGAACCTCAAGGGCCTGGTGCTGGACCTGCGCAATGACCCGGGTGGCCTGCTTGATGCTGCCATCGCCATCTCGGCGGCCTTCCTGCCCGAAGGCAAGGTGATCGTCAGCACCAAGGGCCAGATCCCCGAAAGCAACCAGACCTATCGTGCCGTACCGCAGGACTATGTGCGCACGCTGACCGCCACGGATCCGCTGAAGGAACTGCCTGAAGCCCTGAAGAATGTGCCGCTGGTGGTACTCGTGAACGAAGGCTCGGCCTCGGCCAGCGAGATCGTGGCCGGCGCCCTGCAGGATTACAAGCGCGCCACCATCATGGGCAGCCAGACCTTTGGCAAGGGCTCGGTGCAGACCGTGCGCCCGCTGGGCCCGGATACCGGACTGAAGATCACCACCGCGCGCTACTACACGCCCACCGGCAAGGCGATCCAGGCCACCGGCATCGTGCCTGACGTGATGGTGGACGAAACCGCCGAAGGCACGCGTTACGCCGCCCTGCGCATGCGTGAAGCCGACCTGGATCACCACATCAGCAACGGCCAGTCCGGCGCTGACAAGCTCGACCCGGCGGCCGAAAAGGCACGCGAGGAAGCGCGCGACGAAGCCCTGAAACAGCTCGAGGCCGACTCGAAGAAAAAGCCGGAAGAGCTGCGCCTGCCCGAGTACGGCAGCGAGAAGGATTTCCCGCTGATCCAGGCGCTGAACCAGCTCAAGGGCCAGCCGGTCCAGGTCAGCAAGACACAGAAGGTACGCGAGCCTGAAGAGAACAACGAGTCTCCCGGCAGCGACAGCGCCAAGCCCGCCAGCACGCCTGCCTCGCGCTGATTCCAGCCATGGATGACAGCCAGCTGCTGCGCTATTCGCGCCATATCCTGCTGCCCGAAATCGACGTGGACGGGCAGCAGAAACTGCTGGACGCCCATGTGGTGATCATCGGTGCTGGCGGTCTCGGTTCGCCGGCAGCACTCTACCTGGCCAGCGCCGGCGTCGGCCGTATCACGCTGGTGGATCACGACACGGTCGACCTGACCAATCTGCAGCGCCAGATCGCCCATACCGAACAGCGTGTCGGCATGGAAAAGACGCTGTCGGTGCGCCAGGCCATGCAACAGGTCAACTCCACCATCGAGGTGCGTGCGCTGCACCAGCGTGCCGATGCCGCCCTGCTCAACGCGCTGGCAGCCGATGCCGATGTGGTGCTGGACTGCACCGACAACTTCGCCACACGCCAGCTGGTGAACCAGGCCTGCGTCGCCCAGGGGACGCATCTGGTCTGGGGCGCAGCCATCCGCTTCCAAGCACAAATGGGCGTGCGCGCCGCCCACGACGCCGTCAGCCCCTGCTATGCCTGCACCTTCGATCCGGCCCATCCGCCAGAGGAAGAACGCTGCGCCACCATGGGCGTGTTTGCACCGATTGTCGGCATCGTCGGCTGCATCGAGGCCGCCGAAGCCCTCAAGCTGCTGCTCGGTATCGACAGCGAGCTGCACCGTTCCATGCTGCTGCTGGACGCCCTGCGCATGTCCTTCATGCCGATCGGCCTGCAGCGCCGCCCACATTGCCCGGTCTGTGGCACGGCGGCGTTACACGATGTCGGAATCGTCTGACACGTCCAGGGCCGCATTACTGGCATACTTTCATTTTTATAGAGGTGATCATGGTGACCGTGGACAACACTGTTGTCCGTTCTGATCCAACCACACCATGACCATCCCCATATTGCAGCAGTACCAACCCGAGATAGCCGTGGGACTCAAAATCTTCATCGTCGAAGACAATCCCGTCATTCGTGACAACCTGGTCGACACCCTGGAAGAGCTCGCCGCCGTAGAAACGGTCGGGGTAGCCGAAACCGAGCAGGAAGGCGTGAACTGGCTGAGCCAGCATCTGCCGGAGTGGGATGTCGCCATTGTCGACCTGTTCCTCAAGGAGGGCAGCGGCATCGGCGTGATCGAGGCCTGCAAGGACAGGCCGATCGACAAGAAGATGGTGGTGTTCAGCAACTACGCCAACGAGGACGTGCGCGAACGCTGCTTCCAGCTCGGTGTGGATCGCTTCTTTGACAAGTCGAGGGAAATCGACGCACTGATCGACTATTTTGTCGAGATCGCCAATTGAGCGCCGGCGCTGCGGCACGCGCAGCGCCCTACCCTGCAGCTCAATCGATCAGACGGTTTTTCAGCGCGTAATAGGTCAGGTCACTATTGGTGCTGAGGTTCATCTTCTCCATCAGCCGCGTGCGGTAGGTACTCACCGTCTTCACGCTCAACGACAGCTCGTCGGCGATATCACTGGCCGTCACGCCCTTGGCCAGTTTCAGGAACACCTGGAACTCGCGTTCGGACAGCTGCTCGTGCGGCAGACCGTCACCGGACTTGCCCAGCTGCTGTGCCAGCAGATCCGCCACGCTGGCGCTGATATAGCGCTTGCCGGTGGCAATCGTGCGGATGGCGGTGACGATCTCGTCCGGCTCGCACTCCTTGTTCAGGAAGCCGCTGGCACCCTGGCGGATCAGGTTGGTGGCGTAATGTTCTTCCGGATAGCCGCTGAGGATCAGCACACCCAGATCCGGGGCCTTGGCACGGATCATGCCCAGCGCATCCATGCCGCTCTGTTCCGGCATGGACAGGTCCATCACCAGCACGTCCAGCTCCTGCTGGCGCACCAGGTCAATCGCCTCGCGGCCACTGGCGGCCTCGCCTACCACGCGCAAATCCACCTGTTCGGAAAAAAACTGGCGCAATCCTGCGCGAACAATCGCGTGGTCGTCTACGATACCTACCTTGATCATGATGCAAGTACTCCTGCCAATAACGCTGCTTTCGCAGACATAAAGGCAGCATCTGCCACCTTCTACCGAGAACGATGTTAACCCGAGACTCAAGCGGCAACTGGACTCCCAGCCCGCGCATGCGAAAAATTCTGACCGTGCTGGTGCTGCTTTCCTGCATCGGCATGCTGCTGCTGAATGAAATATCCTACCGTGGCAACCAGGCTGCCTTCCGCGACGCCACCTATGCGCAGCGCAGCAACGTGCTGGTCACCAACCTGCTGCTGGGCGTGGCCAATGCCGAATCCAGCCAGCGCAGCTTCATGCTGACCGGCGACAAGGCCTTCCATAACGATTTCACGGCCTTCATGATGGACATGGAGAAGCAACTGGCCAGCATCGAATCCCTGTTGGCTGAAGACCCGCACCCCGGAGCCGATGCCAGCAATATCAATACCCGCAGGGGCATGCAGACCCTGAGCAACCTGATCCGCGAAAAAAACCGGCTGATGCGCAACACGCTGGAACTGCACCTCGCTGGCCATGAAAAGGCCTGGATCTCGATTGCGGAAACGCCGCACAAGAAACGCGTGATCTCGCAGATTCGCGCCCAGGGCATGCAGCTGATCAGCTTCAATACGTTGCGCATCCAGCGCTTTGAAGCCCGCATGCAGGAGTCGCTGACCACCACCCGCATCACCATGGGCAGCGCCATCCTGCTGGTGATCGTGCTGTTCCTGCTGCTCTGGCGCGAAACCTACAAGCACCAGGACTTTGAGGCCAGTGTCCGCCAGCAGCTGGCCGACGAACGCAACAAGCTGGACCAGATGGTGCAGGAGCGCACCACCAGTCTGCGCATGCTGGCCGCCAACCTGCAACAGGTACGCGAGAACGAGCGTACCCGCCTGTCGCGCGAGCTGCATGACGAACTGGGCGCCCTGCTGACCGCGGCCAAGCTGGACGTGGCACGCCTGAAATCACGCATAGGCCAGCTGCCCGACAGCAGCGAGCTGCTAGGCCGCATCCAACACCTGACCGACACGCTGAACCAGGGCATCGCGCTCAAGCGCCGCATCATCGAGGACCTGTCACCTTCCGCCCTCAGCAACCTGGGCCTGGTGCCGGCACTGGAGATCCAGGCGCGCGAGTATGCCGAGAAGAGCGGCCTGAAGGTGGTGACGCATTTCGATTACGTCACGCTGAACAAGGACAAGGCGCTGACGGTCTACCGCCTGATCCAGGAAGCGCTGACCAACGTCAGCAAATACGCCAAGGCCAGCGAAGTCCGCATCACGCTGACGGACGAAGGCTCCATGGCGCGCATTCTGGTGGAAGACAATGGCGCAGGCTTTGATCCGAACCAGCAGCTGCCTGCGGGCTCACACGGTCTGTCCGGCATGAGCTACCGCGTGGAGACCCAGGGCGGCAGCATCAAGATCGATTCCGCACCGGGCGAAGGCACGCGCATCTCGGCGCAGCTGCCGCAGGAGGAGCGTCCGGCATAGTCCTACACGTCTTGTCACGGCCCGACTACGCTTGAACTCCCGGATGCAGGTACCATATACATACAGACAAGCCCATTTCCCTCACTTAAGGAGATTTCGATGGAAAACAACCTGCAAACCTCTGCCGACAAGCTGATCGACGATGCTGCAAGCACCACCCAGGAAGCTGCTGACAAGACCCTGCGTACTGCCAGCAACGTGCTGGACAACGCGAGCGAGCGCCTGACAGCTGCCCGTTCGCGCGCAGGTGAGGCCATCGACCAGCTGAACCAGCGTGCCCACGAGTACGCCCGCGTCGGCATGGAAAAGGCCGGCGAAACGCGTGACCGCGCCAAGCGCCAGGTTCAGCACGCTGCTGACGTCACCAGCCACTATGTGGAAGAACAGCCGCTGAAGTCGGTCGCCATCGCCGCAGGCGTGGGTGCCCTGACGGCTGCCGTCCTGCTGATGCTGCGTGGTCGCGACTGATCTGGCATCCTGACTGCCGTGACCTGCCAGTCCGTCTCCTGATGGCCTGAGCACTTCCCGGCAATCTGGCCAGTCCACCAGACCGCAGCCTGCGGTACTGGGCTCATGCCCTGTACGTTGCACCTGCGGTCTTTTTCTTGCGCCAGCCACGCCAGGCTGGTGCGCTTCCGGAACCCTACCCCCGCTGCCCCTATGCTTCACCCTCTGCTCAAGGTGATGATCAAGCGTCCGGAACTGATCATCGATCACCTGCACAATTATCTGGACCTGTTCAAGCAGGAAACCCGTGGTGCCGCATCCAATCTGGTCCATGTCCTGATCGGATGGGTTCTACTGGCCATTGGCATGCTGCTGTTCCTGATCCTGGGTGGTACCGCCCTGATGCTGGGGCTGCTGCAAGGCAGTTTCCACTGGATTCTCGCCGTCGTGCCCTGCCTGTTCCTGCTGCTGGCCGTCATCGGCTGGTCCATGACGCGCAAATCCGTGATCCAGATGGAAGTGGCCGAAGTCAAGCGCCAGTTCAGCGCCGATGTCGAACTGCTGCAAGCCGCAGGAGAACGCCGTGACCGATAAAGCCCCGCAACAACTCCAGTTCATCGATACGCTGCCCCCACAGTTGCGCCTGGCACTATCGCGGTACAAGCTGCGCCGCAGCCTGAACCGCCCGGTCTCGATCGAAGACGACCCTGACCTGCAGCGCCTACTGGAGCTGGAAAAGGCCTGGAATGCCTCCCTGCCCAAGACCGCTGCCACGCTGCCGGAATCGGCACCGCCTGCGCCACCGGCAGAACCCGAGCCTGCGGCCCCCCCTGCCCAGCCCCGCCCTGTCGCCGCCATGGCAGCCAGGCCGCCGCAGCCCGATGCAGCAGCAGAGCCGGCTCCTGCTTCCCGTCAGCGTCGTGCGGCGCGTCAGGCAAACTCGACCAGCAATCCACTGGCCATGCTCCAGGAACGCGATCTGGGTCCGGTTGCTGGCGCAGCACTGGCCGCCGGCCAGCAGCTGTTGCAGGCCTGGTGGGCGCGCCATCCGGCCAAGCTCGCCCTCACCGTAGGCACGCCGCTGCTGGAGCGCTACGCCAAACGCAAGCCGCTGCAGGTACTGGCGATTGCTGCCGCTGTAGGCGCGGCCGTGGTCGTACTGCGCCCCTGGCGCTGGAACCGCACGCGCAACATGGCACGCAAGAGCATGAACCGCGAAATCCGCCGCATGCGCCTGTCTTCGCTCTGGGGCATGGTCACCGACAGCCTGCTACGCAACGGCAAGTCGTCGGGCTGAGAGTCCCTGCGCCCAAGCAAAAGCGCCGACCCTGACGGGTACGGCGCTTTTTTGATGGCTGCCCGGATCGGGACGAACCGGCCTCAGCCGCGTCCCACCACCTGGGCCGTGGCGGCCAGCTCCTCCAGCATCGCCAGCGACATCCAGCCGGAGTTGGCATACGGATTGAAATCCGCACCTTCGGAATATTTCAGGATGACAGAGGTGTTGAGCTCGCCGATATCGACCAGGCCCATGGTCCAGCCCGGGTACTGGCGCTCGGTGATTTCATCGTAATGCAGCAGCTGCACATCGGTGTGGTGCACGCTGCGCTGGATCTCGGTGTACAGGCGGTTGACTTCCTCGCGGCTGCCTTCCAGCAGCTGCATGAAGATATTGTTGCTGTAGCACAGGATGCCGGTAATGCCATGCTCGGCATTGTGCCGGCGCGCGCGCTGCAGGATCACCTCCAGGCTCTCGGTGGTGGACTGGGTGGCACGGCTTACATACAACAATCTGACCAGCATGGTCTCTCTCCCGGAAAATCAGAAAACAATCAGTCCTTGAACGGAATCAGCGACAGGAATTCTCGGCGCAGGTTGGGATCCTTCAGGAACACGCCACGCATTACCGAGTTCAGCATCTTGCTGTCCATGTCCTTCACGCCACGCCAGGCCATGCAGTAGTGGCTGGCCTGCATCACCAGCGCCAGGCCATCAGGATGGGTCTTCTTCTGGATCAGGTCGGCCAGCTGGATGACTGCCTCCTCCTGGATCTGCGGGCGGCTCATGACCCACTCGGCCAGGCGCGCATACTTGGACAGGCCGATCACGTTGGTGTGCTCGTTCGGCATCACGCCAATCCACAGCTTGCCGATCACCGGCACCAGGTGGTGCGAGCAGGCGCTGCGCACCGTGATCGGGCCGACGATCATCAGCTCGTTCAGGTGCTCGGCGTTGGGAAATTCGGTCAGCACCGGCGGCTTGACGTAGCGGCCGGCAAAGACTTCCTTCAGGTACATCTTGGCCACGCGGCGCGCCGTGTTGTCGGTGTTGTGGTCGTTGGCGGTATCGATCACCATGCTGTCAAGCACGCCCTGCATCTTCTGCTCGACTTCGTCCAGCAGCTGTTCCAGTTCACCCGGCTGCAGGTAGTCGGCAATATTGTCGTTGGCGTGGAAACGCTTGCGGGCCGCCAGCAGGCGCTCGCGGATTTTCACCGATACCGGTGTCCCTTCGTCTTGGGGAGGCTGGGGAGTGGTCATGGATTCAGGATAATCGCAACAGAATGGCAAAAGTGCAGCATACCACCACCCTGCCCCGGCTGCCGGCATTCCAGCAAGCCCTGACGAATGGCAGCTGAAATTTATTATTCGAGCACGAAATCGGCCACCAGTGGCAGGTGATCCGACAGACGTGCCCAGGAACGCAGACCGGTAGTCGATTCCAGCGTGGCCTTCTGTGGCACGAACTGGCGCAGCATCTGCAGGCCACGGTAATAGATGAAGTCGAGCTGAGTCAGCGGCAGCGTGGACGGATAGGTACGGTAAGCCGGCAGCCCATGCTCGCACAACAGGCCGGCCTGGTCCATGAAACGCGTCAGGCGCTTGCCCCAGTCGTTGAAGTCACCGGCAATCACCAGCGGCTCGTCTTCGGGAATCTCGCGGAGCACGAAGTCGATCAGCTGCTGCACCTGGCGTACACGGCTGGCGGCAATCAGGCCCAGATGCACCACGATCACGTGGATGCAGCGGCCGCGCAGCGTGAGTTCGCTGTGCAGCAGGCCGCGCTGCTCGAAACGGTGATCCGACATGTCCTCGTGCTGGTGCCGTGCCACCTCGCCGCGCGTCAGCAGCGCATTGCCGTGCTCGCCGTGCTTGGTGGTGGCATTGGTGACATACACGGCCTGGTAATGCGTGTCGGCCAGGAAGTCGGCCTGGCTCTGGCGCGGCCAGTCGTTGAACTTGCGTTCCCACTGGCGGTTCAGCTTGCGCACCTCCTGCAGGCAGACCACATCGGCGTCGAGCTGACGGATGGCCTGCTGCAGGTTGTGGATTTCGAGCCGACTCATCGGACCCATGCCCTGCACACCCTTGTGGATGTTGTAGGTGGCCACGCGCAGCACTTGCTCGCGTGGCAGGTCGGTCGGAATCGGCGGCGTCATGACGGCGCTGGATCAGCCCTGGCGCGCCTCGGTGGAGACCGGGTTGCGCAGGCGGATGTGCAGCTCGCGCAGCTGCTTCTCGTCCACCGAGCTCGGTGCCTGCGTTAGCAGACACTGGGCGCGCTGCGTCTTCGGGAAGGCGATCACGTCACGGATCGATTCGGCACGCGTCATCAGCGTGATCAGGCGATCCAGACCGAAAGCCAGGCCACCGTGCGGCGGTGCGCCGTACTGCAGCGCATCCAGCAGGAAGCCGAACTTGAGCTGGGCTTCTTCCGGACCGATCTTGAGCGCGTTGAACACCTTGCTCTGCACCTCGGCACGATGGATACGCACCGAGCCGCCACCCAGCTCCCAGCCGTTCAACACCATGTCGTAGGCCTTGGCCACGCACTTGGACGGGTCGCTATCCATGTAGTCTTCGTGACCATCCTTCGGCGAAGTGAAGGGATGGTGCATGGCGTTCCAGCGGTCATCTTCTTCGTCGTATTCGAACATCGGGAAGTCCACCACCCACAGCGGTGCCCAGCGGTCATCGAACAGGCCGTTGTTCTTGCCGAAATCACTGTGGCCGATCTTCAGACGCAGCGCGCCGATAGCGTCGTTGACCACCTTGGCCTTGTCGGCGCCAAAGAAGATCAGGTCGCCATCATTGGCACCGGTACGCTCCAGGATCGCCTGCAGCGCGGCATCGTGCAGATTCTTCACGATCGGGCTCTGCAGGCCTTCGCGGCCCTTGGCCTTCTCGTTGACCTTGATCCAGGCCAGGCCCTTGGCGCCGTAGATCTTGACGAACTCGGTGTAGCCGTCGATCTCGCCACGGGTCAACTGGTTGCCGTTCGGTACGCGCAGCGCCACCACGCGGCCACCGCCCATGGTAGCAGGCGTGCTGAACACCTTGAAATCCACATCGGCCATGACATCGGTCAGCTCGGTGAATTCCAGCTTGACGCGCAGGTCCGGCTTGTCGGAACCAAAGCGGTGCATCGCTTCGGAGAACTGCATCACGGGGAATTCGCCCAGATCCACATCCATGGTGTTGCGGAACACCGTCTTGATCATGTCCTGGAACAGCGCGCGGATCTCTTCTTCACCCAGGAAAGACGTCTCGATGTCGATCTGCGTGAATTCGGGCTGGCGGTCGGCGCGCAGGTCTTCGTCACGGAAGCACTTGGTGATCTGGTAGTAGCGGTCGTAACCGGCCACCATCAGCAGTTGCTTGAACAGCTGCGGCGACTGCGGCAGCGCAAAGAAATGGCCATCGTGCACGCGGCTCGGCACCAGGTAGTCACGCGCGCCTTCGGGCGTGCTCTTGGTCAGCATCGGCGTCTCGATGTCGATGAAGCCGTTGGCATCCAGGAACTTGCGCACTTCCATCGCCACCTTGTAGCGCAGCATCAGGTTGCGCTGCATGTAGGGGCGACGCAGGTCCAGCACACGGTGCGTCAGGCGCGTGGTCTCGCTCAGGTTGTCGTCGTCCAGCTGGAACGGCGGCGTGACAGAAGCATTCAGCACGTTCAGCTCATGGCACAGCACCTCGATCTTGCCGGAAGCGATGTTGTCGTTGGTCGTGCCTTCGGGGCGCGCGCGCACCAGGCCCTTGATCTGCACGCAGAACTCGTTGCGGATGTCTTCGGCCACCTGGAACATATCGGGACGGTCCGGATCGCACACCACCTGCACATAACCCTCGCGGTCACGCAAGTCGATGAAGATCACGCCACCATGGTCACGACGGCGGTTGACCCAGCCACACAGGGTCACGGTTTCGCCCAGCTGGGCCTCGGTCACCTGACCGCAGTACATCGAACGCATTGCCATTTTTCAGTCTTTCTGGCCCGTTGTGACGGGCACATGCTTGGTTTGTGTGTTGGGGACGAAGCGCCAGCCGGCACTCAGTCGGTAGAGGAGGATGAGGTGCTGCCACCACTGGAGGCTGCCGGTGCCGCGCTGCTGCTGGTCACCGGCTGGGAGCCGGCACTGCCACTGCTGCCGCCGCGGAAATCGGTCACATACCAGCCGGAACCCTTGAGCTGGAAGCCGGCGGCAGTCACCTGCTTCTGCAGGGACTCGGCGGAACACTGGGGACAGGTGGTCAGCGGGGCATCGCTGATCTTCTGGAGCACATCAAAAGTGTGGCCGCACGCTTGGCAGCCATAGGCATAAATCGGCATGGAACTATCAGATACGGAAAAAGCGGAGCCTGCGGCGCAGGCAAGCCATTCTCGATTATAAAGTCTGGGACGAAAACTGCCGCACTACTCCCGCAGCGCAGCAGTGTACTCAGGCAATCAGGCGGCCTTCCTGCGGCGGCGTGCCTTCAAAGTGCGGCACGTGGCCCTGCATATTGGGCACCCACTGCGGCAGCAGCGAGCCCGCCAGCATGCCGAACAGCGAAGCCAGCACACCGGCCAGCTGCTGCGGGAACGCGGCGTCCCAGCCCGGCATGAACATGAACAGCAGCCAGACGCCGACACCCAGCACGCAGGCGGCGATACCGCCCTGGCTGGTGGCCCGCTTCCAGTACAGGCCAAAGGTCAGCGGGATGAAGGCCCCCACCAGCGGCACCTGGTAGGCACCGGACACCATCTCGTAGATCGAGGTGCCTTCCATCGCAATCGCGTAGGCCAGCACGATGGCGGAGAAGCCCAGCACCGCCCAGCGCATCGCCTTGAGCGTAGCGCGGTCATCCATCTGCACGAAATGGCGCAAGATGTTTTCAACGAAGGTAGTCGTGGGCGCCAGCAGCGTGGCCGAGGCACAGGACTTGATCGCCGACAGCAGCGCGCCAAAGAACACCACCTGCATCGCAAACGGCATCTTCTCCATCACCAGCGTTGGCAGCACCTTCTGCGGATCGTCGGCAATCAGCGCCTCGGCCTGTTCGGGCATGACGATCAGTGCCGTCGCCACCAGGAAAATCGGCACGAAGGCAAACAGGATGTACATGCTGCCGCCAATCACCGGACCGATGGTGGCGGCACGCACGTCACGCGCCGACATCACGCGCTGGAACACGTCCTGCTGCGGAATCGAGCCCAGCATCATGGTGATGGCCGCAGCAAAAAAGGCCAGCATTTCGCCATAGGTCGGCTCGGGCCAGAAGCGCAGCAGATCCCTGCTGGAAGCCAACTCCAGCACCGGCTCCAGGCCGCCTGCCATGTCGCTGGCGAAATAGGCCAGCAGCAGCAGACCGACGATCAGTACGATCATCTGCACGAAATCGGTCACGGCCACCGACCACATGCCGCCAATCAGGGTATAGGCCAGGATGGACACCATGCCCAGCGCCATGCCCCAGGGCACCGAAATCAGGTCGTTCGACAGCAGGTTGAACACCAGACCCAGCGCCACCACCTGCGCCGAGACCCAGCCCAGGTAGCTGATCATGATCAGGATCGAGCAGAACACCTCGACAAAGGTGCCGTAACGTACCTTGTAGTAGTCGCTGATGGTCAGCAGATCCATCTTGTACAGGCGCGCAGCAAAGAACACGCCAACCAGGATCAGGCACATGCCGGCGCCAAACGGGTCTTCCACGATGCCGCCCATGCCGTCCTGCATGAACTTGGCCGGAATCCCCAGCACCAGCTCGGAGCCGAACCAGGTGGCAAAGGTCAGCGTGATGATCATGGTCAGCGGCAGGTTGCGGCCGGCCACGGCAAAGTCGGCCGTGTTCTTCACGCGGCGCGCGGCATACAGGCCAATGCCGATGGTCACCGCCAGGTACAAAAAGACAAGAAAAAGCAGCATGTAGTTATCCCTCAGACGTCAGGCCTGATTTCCATGCTGCGCATTATCCGGGCAAAGAAAGGTCCGGACAGGCAGAAACCAGTCCGGACCGTGGTCAGTGGTGCATTCATGCTGCCAACTGCAGCATATTTGCGACAGTTGTCGCGGCCGCTTACAGGCGGAAAATCAGGCCCAGGTGCGGCAGGAGCTGCATCACCAGCAGGCCCAGTCCAAAGCCGATCGCGCCGTACAGCACTGCCTGCAGCAGGCGATTGGTCTGGCGCTGCTCCTTCAGCAGAGCGAGCAGCTCTTTCTGCTGTTGCTGCAGGGCCTGCTGTTGCGCCGGCTTGCCCTGCTCGCGCAGGAAGCGGCTCAGCAGCACCGGCAGCTCGGGCAGCAGGCGTGCGTACGACGGGGCTTCGCGCTTGAGCTCCTCGATGAAACGCTTCGGCCCCATCTGCTCCATCATCCACTTTTCAAGGAAGGGCTTGGCGGTACTCCACAGGTCCAGGTTCGGATCCATGTCGCGGCCCAGACCTTCGACGTTGAGCAGCGTCTTCTGCAGCAGCGTCAGCTGCGGCTGGATCTCCACCTGGAAACGGCGCGAGGTCTGGAACAGGCGCATCAGCACCATGCCCAGCGAAATCTCGCTCAGCGGACGGTCAAAGTACGGCTCGCAGACGCCGCGCACGGCAGCTTCCAGCTCGTCGATACGCGTCGTGGCGGGAGCCCAGCCACTTTCCACGTGCAACTCGGCCACACGCTTGTAGTCACGGCGGAAAAAGGCAGTGAAGTTCTGCGCCAGGTATTCCTTGTCGTACTCGGTCAGTGTGCCAACGATGCCAAAGTCCAGCAGGATGAAGCGGCCAAACGTGGCCGGCTCGACACTGACCAGCAGGTTGCCCGGGTGCATGTCAGCATGGAAGAAACCGTCACGGAACACCTGCGTGAAGAAGATGTTGACGCCATCACGTGCCAGCTTCGGAATGTCCACGCCCAGCTCGCGCAGGCGCTCGGTCTGGCTCACCGGAATGCCACGCATGCGCTCCATCACCAGCACATCCTGCGTGATGCATTCCCAGTACATCTCCGGAATCAGCACCAGATCCAGGCCTTCCATGTTGCGGCGCAGCTGTGCCGCATTGGCCGCCTCGCGCACCAGATCCAGCTCGTCGTGCAGGTACTTGTCGAATTCGGCCACGACCTCGCGCGGCTTCAGCCGGCGCCCGTCCTCGTTCAGGCGCTCGACCCAGCCGGCCATCATGCGCATCAGGCTCAGGTCCTTGCCGATCACCTGGTGCATGCCCGGACGCAGCACCTTGACCGCGACTTCGCGTTCCACGCCATGGCGATCGCGCATGCGGGCAAAGTGCACTTGCGCAATCGAGGCGCTGGCCACCGGCTCACGTTCGAACTCGGTGAACAGCACGTTGATCGGCTTGCGCAGCGAACGCTCGATGATTGCCACCGATTGCTCGGCCGGGAACGGTTCGACCTGGTCCTGCAGCAGGGCCAGCTCATTCGCAATATCTGGCGGCAGCAGGTCGCGCCGCGTTGACAGCACCTGGCCGAACTTGACGAAGATCGGGCCCAGCGTCTGCAGCGCCACGCGCAGGCGCACGCCGCGCGGCTGTTCCAGCTTGCGCCCCACGGTGAGCACGCGCGACACCATGCGCAAGCCCTTGTGCGGCACGCTGGTCAGCAGCAGCTCATCCAGACCGTAGCGGAAAAAGACCCAGATGATGTACAGGCCACGTGCAAATTTCATTGCCCGCCGCCCTGCTTCAGTGTATCAGCAGCATCAGCACCCGGCACCACCTTGCCGATCACGCCACGTGCCGCATCGGCCACGCTGCGGCCCACGCGCGCCAGCGTATGTGCCGGCACATCACCGATCACGCGCGCCAGATCTTCCTCGACGTCCCAGCGCAGATGATCCGCCATCCAGTTGATCTCGGCGGCCAGTTGTACATCGCCTTCGATGCGCACCGCCGGCTTGCCGCCCTGGATCGCGGTCCTGGCCAGATCCAGCGGTGAACCCTGATCGACAGTAATCACCAGGTCGGGCGAACCAGCAGTATCAGCCAGGTCGAACAAGCCGGCCGGCGTGATCTGCAGGCGCATGTCGAACTGGCGCCACTGGGCCAGCACGATGCGGCCTTTCTGGCGCAGCAGGCGCTGCTGCGCTTCAGGCTCCTGCATCACGACATGGTTGAGCACCAGCACGACGCGGCGCTGCAGCTCATTCACCAGGCCTTCAGGCAGGGAAAACTTGTCCAGCAGGCCGGACGCGGAATCGGCCAGACGGCCAAGAAAGGAAAAGGGGGACTGTGGTGTTTCCATAGTCCCCCATTCTCCCTGATTTTGATGGCAGCTGCCGCCTCGGGCGTGCTGCCGTGTCACAAACCGTGGCCTTGCGCCACGATCCGGACCATTTACTGCATCGACTGGATGCCAGCCACCAGCCAGCCGCTCTGGCCGGACTTGGATTTGCTCATGTTCCAGACTTCGCGGAACGGGCTCAGGCCGGAATCATCCTCGTTCACCATACCGGAGAACTCGATGCTGGCCAGGTAGTCGTCAGCGGTTTCCTCGATACCCAGCAGCTGGGCGTCCAGCTTCTCGACCACGGTCTTGCTGGTACGGCCTTCCGCTTCACGCTCGGCCAGTTGCTGGCGCACTTCAGCCAGCATCTCGTCAGTCATCATGGCGCGCAGGCTGCTGGCATCGGCACGATCCCAGGCGTCCTGCAGCGTGTTGAAGTTGCGCTTGGCAGCGGTCAGGAAACCGTCGATGTCAAAACCGGCCGGCACGCCCCAGTTCTGCGAACCAGACAGAGCCGAACCGATCATGCTGCCACCAGCGGCCGGCTGGCTGGCCTGGAAATTGCTACCCTGGCTTTCCCACGGGCGGGCCGAGGCGTCATTGCCGACGTTCTTCGGGTTGTAGCTGCGCGGTGCCTGGGCGGCACCCTGGTAGGCCAGGTCCTGGGCCGGACGGGCAGCCGGTGCCGCATTGCGGCGGAACAGGCGCCACAGCACCACGGCGGCCATCACCGCCAGCAGGATCAGCATCACGTTGGCCAGGCCTTCGCCAAAGCCCAGCGCATTCGCCAGCCAGGCCAGGCCCAGACCAGCGGCCAGGCCGCCCAGCATGCCAGCCCACGGACGCTTGGGCGCCGCATTGGCAGCCGGTGCCGTCTGGTTGGCCTGGCGGCCAGGCTGTTGCGCCTGCTGCGTGGCCGTACCCTGCGCAGCGCCGCCCGGAGGCGTGGTGGACTGCTGCTGCGTCACGTTGGAAGACTGGCGTCCCATGGACTTGCCACCGCCCATGCGCTTGGCTTCGGCGTGAACACTGGTCAGGGCCAGCGTCAGTGCCAGCAGGATGGTCGGTAGTCGTCGCATAAAGGGATCTCCTGATAATGAAAATAGCGTGATTGATTATGAAGCAAATGGGGTCCCAAGACCCCATTTGCAAGCGATATCAATGTAAATTGTGGTCTATGGACTGCATCAGCACTTGATGCCAACGTGCAGCGCCACGACACCGGCCGTCATGTTGTGGTAGTCCACATGGCCAAAGCCGGCCTGCTTCATCAGCGCCTTGAGTTCTTCCTGGCCCGGGTGCATGCGGATGGATTCCGCCAGGTAGCGGTAGCTTTCCGCATCGCCGGCCACCATGCTACCCATGCGCGGCAACACGTTGAAGCTGTACCAGTCGTAGACTTTTTCCAGCGGCTTGGCCACGCGCGAGAACTCCAGCACCAGCAGCTTGCCGCCCGGCTTGAGCACGCGGTTCATTTCCTTGAGCGCCGCGTCCTTGTGCGTCATGTTGCGCAGGCCAAAAGCCACGCTGACCAGATCGAAATGGCCATCGGGAAACGGCAGCTTCTCTGCATCACACACTACCGTCGGCAGCACCAGACCCTTGTTCAGCAGGCGCTCGCGGCCAGTGCTGAGCATGGCGTAGTTGATATCGGTATGCACCACCTGGCCGGTCTTGCCAACCTTCTTGGCAAAGGCCAGCGACAGGTCACCGGTACCGCCGGCAATGTCGAGCGCGCGATCGCCCTCTTTCAGGTTGGCCACCATCACGGTATAGGCCTTCCAGGCACGGTGCAGTCCACCCGACATCAGGTCGTTCATGATGTCGTACTTGGACGCAACGGAGTCGAACACCCCGCGCACGCGCTTGGCCTTGTCTTGTTCGTCGACGGTCTGGAATCCGAAATGGGTCTGGCTCATGGCTGGCTACTGCAAATGGGGCTCACGGGGAGCGGAACCCCCATTCTAGCCGCCCAGCTCAGTGCTTGCTGCCGCAGCCGCCCGATCCGCAACCGCCACCCTGGCCGGATCGCGCTACCACCTGCTCGTGCGGCAACAGGTCACGCGAAGCGCCCGCCTTGGCCAGACGCTCTTCATAGTCCTGCCACAAGGCCTGCTGCTCGTTGCCGAGCTTGTAGAGGTAATCCCAGGAGTAGATGCCGCTGTCGTGGCCATCACTGAAACGCGGCTGGATCGCGTAGTGCCCGACCGGTGTCAGGTCCACGATCTCGACCAGGCGCTTGCCGGTCTGCAGGACTTCCTGGCCTTCGCCATGGCCCTTGACCTCGGCCGACGGGGAATACACGCGCAGCAATTCAAACGGCAGCAGAAACTGCTTGCCGTCATCAAAACTCACTTCCAGCTGGCGCGATTGGGTATGTACGGTAATGCCGGTGGGATGCGGGGTATCGGGGCTCAGTCCAGCCATGGGTCGTCCTTGTCAGTATCAGCGCCGGTCACTCAGCGCATAGGCAATGGTACCCAGATCGACATACTCCAGCTCGCTGCCTACCGGAACCCCGCGTGACAGTCGGGTCACCTGCACGCCACGCGTCTTCAGCAGCTCAGTCAGCACATGTGCCGTGGCCTCGCCTTCGGCGGTGAAATTGGTCGCCAGGATCACTTCCTTGACCTGGCCCTCTTCCACCCGCTGCAACAGGCGTCCCAGCCCGATATCCTTCGGGCCGATACCGTCCAGCGGACTGAGCTTGCCCATCAGCACGAAATACAGGCCGCGGTAGGCCTGGGTGCGCTCCAGCGCCGACTGGTCTGCCGGCGTTTCGACCACGCACAGCAAGCCCGAATCGCGTGTCGGATCCTGGCAGGTGCTGCAGATCTCCTGCTCGGTGAAGGTATTGCACAAGCGGCAATGGTGCACGCTCTGGCAGGCATGCTGCAGCGCCTGCGCCAGCTGCTCGGCACCGGACCGGTCATGCTGCAGCAGGTGAAAGGCCATGCGCGAGGCCGAACGCACACCCACGCCGGGCAGGCGTCGCAAGGCCTCGATCAGGGCGTCCAGCGCATGGGCCTGGCTCACGGCGCGATCAGAACGGGAACTTCATGCCGGCGGGCATACCCGGCATGCCGGCTGGCATCAGCTTGGACATTTTTTCGGAGCTGACTTCCTCAGCCTTGCGTACGGCAGCGTTGAAGGCGGCGGCAACCAGGTCTTCCAGCATTTCCTTGTCGTCATCCAGCAGGCTGGGATCAATCTCGACGCGCTTGACGTCGTGCTTGCAGGTCATGGTGACCTTGACCAGGCCGGCGCCGGATTCGGCCGTCACTTCGACGTTGGCCAGTTCGTCCTGTGCCTTCTTCAGGTTGTCCTGCATGGCTTGCGCCTGCTTCATCAGGCCGGCGAGTTGTCCTTTGTTGAACATGGTGTTTCCTTTGCTTGTCAGGGTAGCCCTGCGACCAGGGCCGATTCAGGGGATTCGGGATTCAGGCAGCCGGATCAACCGGATCCGCTGCCGCGGTCTCCAGCAGCTGCACGCTGCCGGGCACGATCTGGGCCTCCATCTGCTGCACCATCTGCTGCACGAAGGGGTGGCTGCCGAACAGCTGCTCGGCATGCTGGCGCTGCTCTTCGCGCGTCTGCGTAATGCGCATGGCCGGGCTGTCAACGACACGCCCCAGCACTACTTGCAGCAGCACCGGATATCCGATATCAGCCAGCGCCTGCTCCAGACGCTTGCGGCTGGGCTCATGCTGCAGGGTTTCGGATTCGACACGCAGCGTCCAGAGCGCCTGGCCGCCTTCATTCTGCGCCTGTTCCAGCAACTGCGACTGCAGCAACAGCTCGCGCGTAAAGGCCGTGACCAGGCCCTGCTGCACGATTTGCGTGGCCAGCTGGCTCCACAGATCGCCATACTCGGTCGGCAACAGGCGTCGTGCTTCGACGACCTTCGCCTCATCCGGTACAGCGGGTTCGGCACGCGGCGGCGTCATGCTGCGCACCGGCAGGCGCATCAGGTCTTCAGCAGGCGCTGCGGCTGCAGCCGGCCCGGGCGTCTCTGCCAGGACGGGTGCAACGGGCGCGGGCGCCACGGCCACTGCAGCTTCGGCCTCAGGCATGACCATGTCAACGGCTGACGGAATATCTTCCCAGGGCGGAATGCTGGCCGGTGGAGGCACGGCTACGGGAACTTCTGTCACGGCCGCTTCAACTGCTGGCGTGCCAGCAGCCACAGGCTCGGATGGTACCGGCGCAACAGGCGTTTCTGTCGGCGCCAGGCTTGTCAGCGCCGCAGGCGTTGCAGGGCTGACAACCTCCGCAACTTGGCCAGCTGGCGACGTAACGGCCGAAGGCGGATGATCCTCTGCAGCGGGAGCCAGCGGCGCAGGCTCAGTCGTGTTCAGTGTTTTTTTTTCAGCGCCGGCCGCAGCCACGGGCTGGGCAGACGTCGCCGGCTTGAACGCCAGCAGACGCAGCAGCACCATCACCAGCGCCGCATATTCGTCGGGCGCCAGGCCCAGTTCCTGCCCGCCCTGCAGGCAGATGCTGTACAGCAGCTGGGTTTCGTCTGCCGGCATCAGGCTGGCCAGACGGCGGATCTCTTCTTCGTCCGGATGGGACTGGCCAGCGGCATCGGGCACCATCTGGTACACCGCCATGCGCTGCAGCACCTGTGTCATGTCCTCCAGCGCATGCGCGGCTGAGAGGCCATGCGTCTGCAAGGCCTTGACCAGTTCCAGCAATTGTGCCGGCTGCGCCAGCGCCAGTGCCTCGATCATGCGATGCACATAGCTGGAATCGACACTGCCCAGCATCTGGCGAATGGATTCGGTACGCAGGCCACCCGCACCATCCTGGCCGCTGCTGAAGGCAATCGCCTGATCGGTCAGGGACAGCGCATCGCGCATGGAGCCACGTGCCGCGCGTGACAGCAGGTGCAGCGCACCGGGCTCGGCTGCAATGCCCTCGGAGCCCAGTACATGCTCCAGATGCGTGAAAACGGTTTCCGGCACCATCGGGCGCAGGTTGAACTGCAGGCAGCGGCTCAGCACCGTGACCGGCACCTTTTGCGGATCAGTCGTGGCCAGCACGAACTTGAGGTATTCCGGCGGCTCTTCCAGCGTCTTCAGCATGGCGTTGAAGGCGGTGTTGGTGAGCATGTGCACTTCGTCGATCATGAAGACCTTGAAGCGGCCCTGCACCGGCTTGTAGATCGCCTGTTCGAGCAGGCCCTGCACTTCGTCCACGCCGCGGTTGGACGCCGCGTCCAGTTCGATGTAATCGACAAAGCGGCCGGCATCGATCTCGGTGCAGGCCTGGCAAACGCCACACGGTTCGGCCGTGACCTGGCCGTTGCCATCCGGCCCGGTGCAGTTGAGCGACTTGGCCAGGATGCGCGATACCGTGGTCTTGCCGACACCACGCGTGCCGGTGAACATGTAGGCATGGTGCAGGCGCTGCGTGTTCAGCGCATTGGTCAGCGCCTGCACCACGTGCTCCTGCCCCACCATTTCGAGGAAGCTGCGCGGACGGTATTTGCGGGCGAGGACCAGATAAGACATGGCGCTATTCTACCTGCGACCAGCGCCGCAGGAAGCGATGCAAAGTCGGTAACAAGAATGACACGTTTCCGGATTTCCGGCAAATTTGCATAAAAAAATACCAGCTCCAAACGGAAACTGGTATTTTTGAATGGTGCCGGCTGTCGGATTCGAACTGACGACCTACCGCTTACAAGGCGGGTGCTCTACCAACTGAGCTAAGCCGGCGAAGCCCGCATTATAACCATGGAAATTGCCATTCCAGGGCCAGTAGCGACTTATTTGACAATCCGCAGTCTGCTGCCCGACTTGCCTGCCGGACGCTTGTCGTCAGCCTTGGCTGCCGCCTCGGAAGCAGACTTTTCAAGCACCTGCAAGCCTGTCGCAGGCGTCGCGGTGTCCGCATCGGCATCCACTTCGGCCGCATCCTGGGCGTCAGTCTGCTGCTCTTCCTCCAGCACTTCAAAGCCCATGCCCTGCCCGTTTTCACGAGCATAAATGGCCTGCACCCGATCGACCGGCACGATGATGTCGCGCACCTTGCCGGAAAAACGGGCCTTGAAGCGGATCAGGTCATTGCCCAGACTCAGGCCACCGGTAGCATCCAGGTCCACGTTCAGCACGATCTCGCCGTTCTGCACGAACTCGCGCGGCACGGCCACCGTTTGGTTGACCTTGACCAGCAGATACGGCGTGAATCCATTGTCGGTACACCATTCGTGCCAGGCACGGATCATGTACGGGCGGATGTCGCTAGCTTCAGACATGGGCGTTTCCTGTGGCTCAGCGGCGCATGACCTTTTCGGACGGCGTCAGTGCCTCGATATAGGCCGGACGCGAGAAGATGCGCTCGGCGTACTTCAGCAGCGGCGAAGCATTCTTGCTCAGCTCGATGCCGTAGTAGTCCAGACGCCACAGCAGCGGCGCAATCGCCACGTCCAGCATGGAGAAGTTCTCGCCCAGCATGTACTTGTTCTTCAGGAACACCGGCGCCAACTGCGTCAGTCGGTCGCGGATCTGGCTGCGCGCCTTTTCCAGCGACTTGTCGGTGCTCTTCAACGTGCGGTTTTCCAGTACGGAGACATGTGTGAACAGCTCCTTTTCGAAGTTGAGCAGGAACAGGCGCACACGCGCGCGATCCACCGGGTCACCCGGCATCAGCTGCGGGTGCGGGAAGCGCTCGTCGATGTACTCGTTGATGATGTTCGACTCGTACAGGATCAGGTCACGCTCGACCAGGATCGGCACCTGGCCATAGGGGTTCATGACATTGATGTCTTCCGGCTTGCTGTACAGGTCGACGTCACGGATTTCGAAGTCCATGCCCTTTTCGAACAGAACGAAACGGCAGCGGTGAGAAAACGGGCAAGTCGTTCCCGAATACAAAACCATCATGGCAAAAAACTCCTGTAAGTCAACGCAATGAATACGATGAACAAAAAACCAAAGGAGTGGACTCCCTGAAGGACTGTCCACTCCGCTTGACCCTGTCAGTTCAGGGATAGCTTAGCACGGTGTGCTTAGCGCACTTCTTTCCAGAACGCCTTGTTCAGACGCCAGGTCAGGAAGATACACACTGCCAGGAAGGCCAGCACATAGAAGCCGATGGTCTTGCGCGTCTGTTGCACCGGCTCGGCCATCCACTGCAGGTAGTTGACCAGATCGCCAACGGCCTGGTCAAACAGGGCCGGCTCCATGGTACCCGGCGTCACCTGCTCCCACTTGCCGGTAAAGACCGGGGTTTCAGTGTCGCCTACCTTGTGCATTTCAAACACCGGCTTGCGCTCGCCCTGCAGCTCCCACATGGCGTGCGGCATGGCGACGTTGTTGAACACGACGTTGTTCCAGCCCGTGGGCGCATTGTCGTCACGGTAGAAGCCGCGCAGATAGGTGTACAGATAGTCAGCACCGCTGCCGCCTGCACCGGCGCGGGAACGTGCCACCAGCGTCAGGTCCGGCGGTGCGTTGCCGAACCACTCCTTGCCCTGAGCCTTGCTCATGGCAACCTTCATGCCTTCACCGTACTTCATGTCGGTGAACATCAGGTTTTCCTTGATCTGCTTCTCGGTCAGGCCGATTTCTTCCAGGCGGTTGTAGCGCATGAAAGCAGCAGAGTGGCAGTTCAGGCAGTAGTTGGCAAACAGCTTGACGCCGTTCTGCAGGGACGGCAGGTTGCTGACGTCAACCGGTGCCTTGTCCCAGGCCACACCACCGGCACCTGCCGCCATGGCGTTACCGCCTACCATCAGGCCTGCAGCACACAGCAGACCGGCAATGACTTTCTTCAATTGTTTCATGTTGATATCTCCAGTCCGTGTGCTCAGTGGGGCTTGTAGGTGATGCGTTCCGGCACCGGCTTGAACTGGCCCAGCTTGCTCCACCAGGGCATCAGCAGGAAGAAACCGAAGTAGAACAGCGTACCCAGCTGGGACACACGCTCACCCACCGGGAACGGGGGCAGCACACCCAGGTAGCCCAGCACGATGAAGTTGACCACAAAAATCGCGTACAGCACCTTGTGCCAGGTCGGACGATAACGGATCGACTTGACCGGGCTCTGATCCAGCCAGGGCAGGAAGAACAGGATGATCACGGCGCCACCCATGGCGACCACACCCCAGAACTTGGCGTCCAGGAAGTACATCAGCACACAGGCCACGATGGCAGCCACCAGGACCACGGCCTTGGTGATGCTGGAGAGTTTCATCTTCAGCACGACGAACAAGGCCGCCAGCAGCGCACACGCCATCAGCACATACACCATTTCGGTGGTGATGGCACGCAGCATGGAGTAGAAACTGGTGAAGTACCACACCGGCGCAATGTGCAGCGGAGTGACCATCGGGTCAGCCGGGATGAAGTTGTTGTATTCCAGGAAGTAGCCGCCCATTTCAGGAGCGAAGTACACCACGGCAAAGAACACGAACAGGAACACGCACACGGCAAAGATGTCATGCACGGTGTAGTAGGGATGGAACGGAACGCCATCGGCCGGGGCAGTGGCAGACCACTGGTTGCCCTTCGGGCCTTGCTTGATCTCGATGCCGTCGGGGTTGTTGGAACCCACGTCGTGCAGCGCGAAGATGTGCGCAGCCACCAGGCCAATCAGGACCAGCGGAACGGCAATCACGTGCAGGCTGAAGAAGCGGTTCAGGGTGGCGTCGCTCACCACATAGTCACCACGGATCAGCAGCGCCAGGTCGGGGCCGACCAGCGGGATGGCAGCAAACAGGTTCACGATCACCTGGGCGCCCCAGTAGGACATCTGGCCCCAGGGCAGCAGGTAGCCCATGAAGGCTTCGGCCATCAGCGCCAGGAAGATGCCGCAACCAAACAGCCACACCAGCTCGCGCGGCTTGCGGTAGCTGCCGTACATCATGCCGCGGAACATGTGCAGGTAGACCACCACGAAGAAGGCGGAAGCGCCGGTGGAGTGCATGTAGCGCACCCACCAGCCGGCAGGCACGTCACGCATGATGTATTCGACGGAAGCAAATGCCAGGTTGGCATCGGGCTTGTAGTTCATGACCAGGAAGATGCCGGTCACGATCTGGATGATCAGCACGACCATGGACAGCACGCCGAACACATACCAGAAGTTGAAGTTCTTCGGCGCGTAGTACTCGGACATGTGCACGCGGTAGGCGGAGAACAGCGTCGGGAAACGGTTCTCGAACCAGTTGCCCAGCTTGGCCGTTGCCGGCGCGTTGGGAGAAATTTCTTTGAATTCAGCCATGTTGTTTCACCTCAAGCCTGTTGGGTCTCGCCGATCAGCAGCTGCGTCTCGGACAGGAAGGTATAGGGCGGGATTTCCAGGTTGTCGGGTGCCGGCTTGTTGGCAAACACGCGACCGGCCAGGTCGAAGGTGGAACCGTGGCAGGGGCAGAAGAAGCCACCCGGCCAGTCGTTCGGCAGCGACGGCTGTGCACCCGGCGTGAACTTGCTGCTGGGAGAGCAGCCCAGGTGGGTACAGATGCCAATGGCCACGAAAAACTCCGGATTGGTAGAGCGCCACTGGTTCTTGGCGTAATCCGGGGTGGGAATGTTGTTGCGGTCGGAAGCAGGATCTGCCAGCTGGCCTTCATGGTTTTTCAGGGATTCCAGCATTTCCTGCGTGCGACGCAGGATCCAGATCGGCTTGCCACGCCACTCGACGGTCATCATTTCACCGGGCTGGAGGGCAGAGACGTCGGCCTGGACGGCAGCACCAGCGGCCTTGGCCGCCTCGGAGGGCTGGAAATACCGCACCAAGGGCACTGCAGCAGCGACACCCCCCGCCACACCTGCACAACCGGATGCGATCAGCCAGGTGCGTTTGCTGGCGTCTACTGGTTCTACTGTATTACTCATGGGAATCCTCACGATGCGCTGTTACGCTTGTTCACAACAGGGTTAACTGCCAGATTGTAGCCCAGTGACAGTGTGTTATTCAATGTAAGCGAAGCGTTGCAGGAATTTTATTTGTGCCATACTCGCACACGTTTTTGACCTCCCTCAACCCAAAGAAAGGATAAGCATGGGAATGCTCAAGGAATTCAAGGAATTTGCCACCAAGGGCAATGTGATGGATCTGGCCGTCGGTGTGATCATCGGCGCGGCCTTCGGCAAGATCGTCGATTCGCTGGTAAAGGACATCGTCATGCCGCTGATCGGCGCCGTGATCGGTGATATCGACTTCTCCAACATGTACGTGGTGCTGGGCAATATTCCGGCCGGCGTGGCCAACAACCTGGCAGCGCTGCAGGAAGCCGGCGTGCCGGTGCTGGCCTATGGCAACTTCATCACCATCGTGATCAACTTCCTCCTGCTGGCCTTTGTCATCTTCATGATGATCAAGCAGGTGAACCGCATGCGCAAGCCGGAAGAAGCCGCTCCCGAGGCTCCGGCCGAGGACATCGTGCTGCTGCGCGAAATCCGTGACAGCCTGAAGAAGTAATACCTGCTTCGGTTGCCTGTTCAAGCCCCGCCATGGCGGGGCTTTTTTGTGCCTGCAGCTTCAGTCCATGCTGCCACTGGTCATCCAGCGCGCCATGCGCACGGCCTCCAGCAGGCTGGCGCAGTCGGCGCGCGCCGTGCCGGCCAGATCGAAGGCGGTGCCGTGGTCCGGGCTGGTACGCACCAGCGGCAGCCCCAGCGTGACATTGACGCCCTGCTCCACTCCCAGGTACTTGACCGGAATCAGGCCCTGATCGTGGTACATGGCGATCACCGCATCGCAGAATGGCGGCTCCTGCAGGCTGGCAGCGCGCGCCTGCATGAAGACGGTGTCAGGCGGATACGGGCCATGCACGTCCATGCCCTGCTCCCGCGCTGCCTCGATGGCCGGCAAGATGGCATCGATTTCCTCGCACCCGAACAGCCCGCCTTCGCCGGCATGCGGATTCAGCCCGGCCAGGGCAATCCGCGGCGGGCGCTGCAGCCGGGCACACACGGTGCGCAGCAGGAAATCATGCGTGATGCGGATGGTGTCCAGCACCTGCTGCGCGCTGACCTGCTCGATGGCATCGCGCAGGCTGACATGGATGCTGTTCAGTACGGTGCGCAGCTCATGGTTGGCCAGCATCATGCGCACCGGCATCTGCACAACCGACACGCCGGCATGGCGCGCAGCGCAGGCCTGCAGCAGTTCGGTATGTCCGGGGTAATCCACGCCGGCCAGCGCCAGCGCCTCCTTGTGGATCGGAGCCGTGACCAGGGCGGCGGCGCGGCCATCCAGTGCTGCCTGGGCACCAGCCAGAATGCAGTCGGCCGCCATCCGACCCGCCGCGGCCTGAACCTCGCCAAACACCGGCATGACAGCCGGGCTGTCGCATGCCTGCAACAGCAGCAGCTGACCAGCCTGCCCTGTTTGCTCTGCGGCCTGCTGCCAATCGGCAACAGGTCGTAGTTCCGGCCAGGCCTGATCCGGCAGCTGTTCGCGGCACACCTGCAGGGCGCGCTGCAACACCTGCAGGTCGCCGACGATGCAGACATGGCGCATCAGCTGCGGTTGTTCGGCGCAAGCCTTGATGATGATTTCCGGGCCAATGCCGGCGGGATCGCCCATGCTCAGGGCCAGCAGTTGTGTCGTCATGCCGGATTGTCGATATCGATGTGAATATGTTCCAGCTGGCAGCGGCGGGCGATTTCGGCACCTAGTGCCTGCACGCCGTAGCGCTCCGTCGCATGGTGACCACAGGCCAGGAAGGCGGCTTCGCATTCACGCGCGTAATGCGGTTGCGGCTCGGACATTTCACCGGTGAGGTAGGCATCGGCACCAGCCTCGAGTGCGGCCTCGAACTGGCCCTGGGCACCACCGGTACACCAGGCGATGGTGCGCACCGGACGACCGGCCGGCAAGCCATCAGCCAGTTGCACGGATCGACCCAGCCGCGCACTGACATGATCGGCCAGTGCCTGGGCACTGGCAAACTCGCCCTGCTCCGGCTGGCCGATGCTGATCAGGTTCTGCTCGCCAAACTGGCGCTGCGTGACCAGACCGAGCTGGCGCGCCAGCTGGGCGTTGTTGCCAAGCTCCGGGTGGGCATCGAGTGGCAGGTGATAGGCCAGCAGGTTGATGTCGTGGCCAAGCAGCAGTTTCAGACGCTGGCGCATCCAGCCAGTCACGACGCCAGTCTGGCCACGCCAGAACAGGCCGTGGTGCACCAGGATAGCATCGGCCTGGGCCTCGATGGCGGCCTCGATCAGCGCCCGGCTGGCGGTGACGCCAGTGACCAGCCGCCGCACTTCGGCGCGTCCCTCGACCTGCAGGCCGTTGGGACCGTAGTCCTTGAAATTCCAGGGCTGCAGGATCTGGTCCAGTTCTTGCAGCAAGTCGGATCGCAACATCGCTTGACTCCTGTAATGCCATCGCGCCAGGCGCCTGCCACGGCTGTGCAGGCAATTTCAGCGACAATGTCCGGATGAAAAGATTCTGGTTGCTATTCTCGCAGGTTGTGACGGTTGCGCTGGCCCTGTTCCTGGTGGTGGCGGCCGTGCGCCCAGACTGGGTGTCGCGGACGGGGGATTACAAGAGTGTCACCGTGATCGAGGCGCCGGCACGCGACAAGCCGGTCCCGAGCGCGCAAACCGAAACCCTGCGCACGGCAGCACAGAAAGCTGCGCCCTCTGTCGTCAGCATCCTGACCAACCCCGATGAGCGCCAGGCCGCCCCCAGCCTGTCGGCGCCGGGCGATGGCAACAGCGAGGAAGACCTGTTTTCCGGCGTTGGCAGCGGCGTGATCGTCAGCCCGTCCGGCTATATCCTGACCAACAACCACGTGGTCGAGGGTGCCACCACGATCGAGGTCCTGTTGCACGATGGCCGCCGCACCATGGCACGCATCATCGGCACCGATCCCGATACCGACCTGGCCGTGCTGCAGACCGAGGTCAAGGAGCTGCCGGCGATCACGCTCGGCGATTCGGAAAGCCTGCAGGTGGGCGACCCGGTCCTGGCGATCGGCAACCCGTTTGGTGTCGGCCAGACCGTGACCAGTGGCATCGTCAGTGCCCTGGGCCGCAGCCAGCTGGGCATCAACACCTTCGAAAACTTCATCCAGACCGATGCCGCGATCAATCCGGGCAATTCGGGCGGTGCCCTGGTCGACATCCACGGCAACCTGGTCGGCATCAATACCGCGATCTATTCGCGTACCGGTGGCTATATGGGCATCGGTTTTGCCACGCCAACCAGCACCGCCAAGCATGTGCTAGACAGCATCGTCACCAACGGCCATGTCACTCGCGGCTGGATTGGCGTGGAGCCGAACGACATCACGCCGGAGATCGCCGAAACCTTCAAGGCCAAGGCCAACCAGGGCGTGATCATCACCGGCATCGTGCAGGGAGGTCCGGCCAGCCTGGCACAGATGCGACCGGGCGACATCATCACCGCCGTGAATGGCAAGCCGATCCGCAATGTGCAGGAAGTGCTGTCCGCCGTGGCGGCGCTGACACCCGGCGTGGCCGCCAGCTTTACCGTGCTGCGCGAAGGACAGACCCAGCCGATAGAGCTGGTACCGGCGCAGCGGCCGCGTCCCGAGGCCCAGCAACCGGGCCAACGCTAGGAAGCGGGCAGATCAGGTACGGCGCTGCTGCAGCCGGATGACGGCGATCAGGGCGCACAGCCATTGCGCCACATAGAGGAAAGTGCCCACGCCATGCCACAGCGCCAGGTTTTCGCGCGCCTGGATACGCGGTGCGGCCACCAGCACCAGCAGCATGGTCAGCAGGATGGCCGTAATCAGCACGCCAAAATACAGCATGTTCGGCTTGTGCGCCGGGTCCAGCGCCTTGAGCTGGCCATCGCCTTCGTAACGCGTCATGGCGTAGTCACGCAGGCGCGCGCGGAAAATCACCAGCAGCACGACGATGCTGATGATGGAAACCCAGCCCTGCGCCAGGAACAGCTGGCCGGCCATGTTGCCCGCCACGGCCGTACTCGGCAGGTACTTGAACAGCAGCGGCACGGCCATGAAGCCGATCACCGACATGCTGCCCAGCCAGATGGCTGCCACGATGGTGCTGATCAGGTGCTGGCGTTCTTTCATGGCAGTTCCCGGGATCAGATGTAGCGCACGCCCACGATTTCGTAGGACTTGGTACCGCCCGGTGCCTGCACCACGGCGGTATCGCCCTCTTCCTTGCCGATCAGCGCACGTGCGATCGGGCTGCCGACGTTGATCAGGCCCAGCTTGAGGTCAGCCTCGTCTTCGCCGACGATCTGGTAGGTCACGGCTTCGCCGGACTCTTCCTCTTCCAGGTCGACGGTGGCACCAAACACCACCTTGCCGCCGGCGTCGAGCGCCACCGGATCGATGATCTTGGCGGCGGCCAGCTTGCCTTCGATTTCCTTGATGCGGCCTTCGATAAAGCCCTGGCGATCCTTGGCGGCCTCGTATTCGGCGTTCTCGCTCAGGTCACCCTGGGCGCGCGCCTCGGCGATGGCGTTGATGACTTCGGGACGGTCCTTGGTCTTCAGGCGTTGCAGTTCGGTCTTGAGTTTTTCGGCACCGTTGACGGTGATGGGATAGGTAGTCATGGTCTCGTGTTGTTCTTGCTGTTGACTGGAATCGGTCCAATAAAGCGAAACCGCCGGGTCTTGCGTCCCGGCGGTCATGAATGGGCTCATTATGCCCAAATGGCAGACAAGGTCAAGCGTTGAGGTGCGCGTGCATCTCCTGGACGGAAATCACGCCCAGCTTGTCGACGAACTGCATGCCTTCCACCACGGCTTCGGCTGCCGCAATCGTGGTGTAGGTGGTGACACCGGCGACCAGCGAGCTGGTGCGGATGGCACGGCTATCGGCGATTGCGTTGCGACGCTCTTCCACCGTGTTGATCACCATCACGATCTCGTTGTTCTTGATCATGTCGACGATGTGCGGACGGCCTTCGGCCACCTTGTTGACAGTGGCACAAGGCACGCCGGCATCGCTGATGGCCTTGGCCGTGCCGCGCGTGGCGACCAGCTCGAAGCCCATCTCGACCAGCTGGCTAGCGATCTTGATTGCCGTCGGCTTGTCGCTGTTCTTCACGGTCAGGAACACCTTGCCGGAAGTCGGCAGCTTTTCGCCGGCACCCAGCTGGGCCTTCAGGAAGGCTTCGCCAAAGGTCTTGCCAACGCCCATCACCTCGCCGGTGGACTTCATCTCGGGACCGAGGATGGTGTCCACGCCCGGGAACTTGACGAAGGGGAACACGGCTTCCTTGACACTGAAATACGGCGGCGTGACTTCCTCGCCAACGCCCTGCTGGTCCAGCGTCTGGCCGGCCATGCAGCGCGCGGCCACCTTGGCCAGCTGGATGCCGGTCGCCTTGCTGACGAAGGGCACGGTACGGCTGGCACGCGGGTTGACTTCCAGCACGTAGATCACGTCCTGCTTGCTACCGTCTTCCTGGACTTTTTCCTGGATCGCAAACTGCACGTTCATCAGGCCGACCACGTTCAGGGCCTCGGCCATGGCGCGCGTCTGGCGCTTGATCTCGTCGACCGTGGCCTGGCTCAGGTAGTACGGCGGCAGCGAACAACCGGAGTCACCACTGTGCACGCCAGCCTGCTCGATATGCTCCATCACGCCGCCGATAAAGGTACGGCCGGCGGTATCGCGCACGCAGTCCACGTCGCATTCGATGGCATCGCTCAGGAAACGATCCAGCAGCACCGGGGAATCGTTGCTGACCTTGACCGCTTCGCGCATGTAGCGCTCCAGGTCGCGCTGCTCATGCACGATTTCCATGGCACGGCCACCCAGCACGTAGCTGGGACGCACCACCAGCGGGTAGCCCAGCTCGGTCGCCTTGTCCAGCGCCTCGGCTTCGGTACGCGCCGTGGCGTTCGGCGGCTGCAGCAGGTTCAGTTCATGCAGCAGCTTCTGGAAGCGCTCACGGTCTTCTGCGGCGTCGATCATGTCGGGCGAAGTACCGATGATCGGCACGCCGGCCGCTTCCAGGCCGAGCGCCAGCTTCAGCGGCGTCTGGCCACCGTACTGCACGATCACACCAGTCGGCTTTTCCTTGTCGACAATTTCCAGCACGTCTTCCAGCGTCAGCGGCTCGAAGTACAGACGATCGGAAGTATCGTAGTCGGTGGAGACGGTCTCGGGGTTGCAGTTGACCATGATGGTCTCGTAACCGTCTTCACGCATGGCGAGCGCGGCGTGCACGCAGCAGTAATCGAACTCGATGCCCTGGCCGATGCGGTTGGGGCCACCGCCCAGCACCATGATCTTCTTGTTGCTGGTGGGCTCGGCCTCGCACTCTTCCTCGTAGGTGGAGTACATGTAGGCAGTATCGGTGGCAAACTCGGCGGCGCAGGTGTCCACGCGCTTGTAGACCGGGCGCACGTTCAGTGCCTGGCGCGCTTCGCGCACCGCCTTGTCGGTGGTGTGCAGCAGCTTGGCCAGACGGCGGTCGCTGAAGCCCTTCTGCTTGAGCATGCGGAACGTGTCGGCACCAATGGCGGCCAGCGCGGCTTCGCCCTTTTCTTCGTAGAGCTTGTCAATCGCCAGTTCGATCTTGACGATTTCCTCGATCTGCACCAGGAACCAGACATCGATCTTGGTCAGCTGGTGCACTTCTTCCACGGTCCAGCCGGCGGCAAAGGCGTCGCCCACGTACCAGATGCGCTCGGGACCGGGCTCGCCCAGTTCCTTTTCCAGGATCTCGCGGTCCTGGGTCTTTTCGTTCATGCCGTCAACGCCGACTTCCAGGCCACGCAGGGCTTTCTGGAACGACTCCTGGAAGGTGCGGCCGATGGCCATCACTTCGCCCACGGACTTCATCTGCGTGGTCAGGCGGTTATCGGCAGCCGGGAATTTCTCGAAAGCAAAACGCGGGATCTTGGTGACCACGTAGTCAATCGTCGGCTCGAAGCTGGCCGGCGTGGCGCCGCCAGTAATCTCGTTGCGCAGCTCGTCCAGCGTGTAACCCACAGCCAGCTTGGCGGCAATCTTGGCGATCGGGAAGCCGGTCGCCTTGGAAGCCAGTGCCGAGGAACGCGACACACGCGGGTTCATCTCGATCACGATCATGCGGCCATCCTTCGGGTTGACCGCGAACTGCACGTTGGAACCGCCGGTATCGACGCCAATCTCGCGCAGCACGGCGAGCGAGGCGTTGCGCATCAGCTGGTATTCCTTGTCGGTCAGCGTCTGTGCCGGTGCCACGGTGATCGAGTCACCAGTGTGCACGCCCATCGGGTCCAAGTTCTCGATCGAGCAGACGATGATGCAGTTGTCCGCCTTGTCGCGCACCACTTCCATCTCGTACTCTTTCCAGCCCAGCAACGATTCCTCGATCAGCAGCTCGTTGGTCGGGGAAGCTTCCAGGCCGCGCTTGCAGATGGTCTCGAACTCTTCCGCGTTATAGGCGATGCCGCCACCAGTACCACCCAGCGTGAAGCTCGGGCGAATGATGGTCGGGAAGCCGACACTCTTTTGCACGTCCCAGGCTTCGGCCATGGTGTGGGCGATGCCGGAACGGGCCGAACCCAGACCGATGCGGGTCATGGCGTCCTTGAACTTCTGGCGATCCTCGGCCTTGTCGATGGCTTCGGGCGATGCGCCGATCAACTCGACGCGGTACTTGTTGAGCACGCCGTTGCGCCACAGGTCCAGCGCGCAGTTCAGCGCGGTCTGGCCACCCATGGTCGGCAGGATCGCGTCGGGGCGCTCCTTGGCGATGATCTTCTCGACCGTCTTCCAGTTGATCGGCTCGATGTAGGTGACATCGGCCGTGGCCGGGTCGGTCATGATCGTGGCCGGGTTGCTGTTGATCAGGATGACCTTGTAACCCTCGTCGCGCAGCGCCTTGCAGGCCTGCACGCCGGAATAGTCGAATTCACAGGCCTGGCCGATGATGATGGGGCCGGCACCGATGATGAGAATGCTCTTGATGTCTGAACGTTTTGGCATGGTATTTCGAATGAAGTGCGTTCTGTGGATGCCCGCCGCGCCTTGTGGGCGCACGCGGGCAGCGCTGGCGTAATCAGGCCTTGGCTTCGCGCATCAGCTGGATGAAGCGATCGAACAGGTAGTCGATGTCGTGCGGGCCGCAGGAGGCTTCCGGGTGGCCCTGGAAGCTGAAGGCCGGCTGGTCGGTGCGGGCAATACCCTGCAGCGTGCCATCGAACAGGCTCTGGTGCGTGACGCGCAGATTGGCCGGCAGGTTGTCGCCGTCCACGGCAAAGCCATGGTTCTGGCTGGTGATGCTGACGCGACCGTTGTCCAGGTCCTTGACCGGATGGTTGCCACCGTGGTGGCCAAACTTCATCTTGTAGGTCGTGGCACCGCTGGCCAGTGCCAGCAGCTGGTGGCCCAGGCAGATGCCGAAGGTCGGCTTGCCACTGTCAACGATCTCGCTGATCGCCTTGATGGCGTAATCGCAAGGCTGCGGATCGCCAGGGCCGTTGCTCAGGAACACGCCGTCCGGGTTCATCGCCAGCACCTCGGCCGCCGGTGTCTGCGCCGGCACCACGGTCAGCTTGCAGCCAAGGCCGGCCAGCATGCGCAGGATGTTGTGCTTGACGCCATAGTCATAGGCGACGACATGGAACTCGGGTTCTTCCAGGTTGCCGTAACCCTCGCCCAGCACCCACTCGGTCTGGGTCCAGGTGTAGGGCTGGGTGCAGGTCACCACCTGGGCCAGATCCTGGCCAGCCATGGACGGTGCGGCCTTGGCAGCGGCGATGGCCTGGTCAATTTCCTGCTGCGTCGGCGCACGCGCGCTGTCGAGCGCCATGATGCAGCCGTTCTGCGATCCGTGGTCACGCAGGTGGCGCGTCAGGCGGCGCGTATCGATACCGGCAATGGCCACCGTGTCGTGGCTCTGCAGGTATTCCTGCAGGGTAGCGGTGCTGCGGAAGTTGGAGGCGACCAGCGGCAGGTCACGGATCACCAGGCCGGCGGCGAACAGGTCGCGCGACTCGACGTCTTCCGGGTTGGTGCCGTAGTTGCCAATGTGGGGATAGGTCAGCGTGACGATCTGGCGGGCATAGCTGGCATCGGTCAGGATTTCCTGGTAACCGGTCATGGAGGTGTTGAAAACCACCTCGCCAGTGGTGATGCCGGCAGCACCGATGGACTGGCCAATGAAGACCGAGCCGTCGGCCAGGGTGAGGATAGCGGTGGGAAAGGGTGCCTGCTGGGACAAGAGCACGTGGTTCTCCGATAGAAGAGGATGCGGGGTCGACAAAATGGACGGTCGCCAGGCAGACGCAAGAACCACCATGCCCTGGGTAGAGGGTGCATGGCTCAGCACCGAATTAGCATGAGAACTTGAATCGCGGCAGGCGCCGGGTGTGCTGTGAAGCCCCTCATTATATCCGAGCAGCATTGCAAGCGTATGGATTTCCCTGATGAAAACCCGGTCAGCGTGCAATGGAACTGGCGTAAAGGCAGATGGCGGCAGCACTCGCCACGTTGAGCGACTCTTCGCCGCCCGGCTGGGCAATACGCAACAGCAGGCTGGCACGATCAACCAGGCCCTGCTGCACGCCCTGCCCTTCATGCCCCATGACCCAGGCGCATGGGCGCGGCAACGCTGCCTCATGCAGCAGTTGTGCGCCTTGCAAATGGGTGACCAGCAGCGGTACCTGCAACGCGTCAAGGTCATCCAGCGACAGGCCTTCATGCAGCTGCAGGCCAAAGTGGGCCCCCATGCCGGCACGCAGCACCTTGGGCGACCACAGCGCGGCCGTGCCCTTGAGTGCCAGTATCTGGCGAAAGCCCATGGCACTGGCAGTACGCAAGATGGAACCGACATTGCCGGCATCCTGTACCCGGTCCAGCACGATGCTGTCCTGCTGCGGCTGCAACACTGCCTGCTGATCCGACCACGGCAGCAGGAAGCCCATGCTAGCCGGCGATTCCAGCGTGCTGGCCTGGACAAACAGCGCATCATCAAGCACCGCCAGACGTTCGGCACCGGCATACCAGCTGGCCGGAACCTGCCCCCAGGCGCGTTCACTGATGACCGCCCATTGTGGTCGCACCCCGCGCTCCAGGGCGGCGCGGCAGAGGTGATCGCCTTCGACCCAGATCTGGCCCTGGCGTCGGTAGGCACCCGGATCCTGCGCCAGCTTGCGCAACAGCTTGGCCAGCGCGTTATCACGGCTGGCAATGAAGACCGGCTTCAGCGGACTGCTCATGCGCTCTGCCCACAGTCTGCGCGCAGCAAGGCCTGCGCCACAGGCGCGAAGCTGCGACGATGCTGCATCGTGGCACCCAGGCTGCGCAGCGCCTGCAGGTGCTCGGCCGTGCCATAGCCCTTGTGGCGGGCAAAACCGTAGCCGGGATAGCTGGCATCCACCTCCAGGCACCAGCGGTCACGCGTGACCTTGGCCAGGATCGAGGCGGCAGAAATCGCGGCCACCTTGGCATCGCCTTGCACGATGGCTTCGGCGCGCACCTGCAGCGTCGGCAGGCGATTGCCATCGACCAGCACCTTGGCTGGCTTCAGCCGCAAGCCTTCCACGGCCCGGCGCATCGCCAGCATGGTGGCGTGCAGGATATTGAGTTGATCGATTTCCTCCACGCTGGCCTGGGCGATGCTGCAGCACAAGGCCTTGGCCAGGATCTCCTCGTACACCAATTCACGGCGACGCGCCGTCAGCTTCTTGGAATCAGCCAGACCGGCAATCGGCTGGCGCTCGTCCAGGATCACGGCCGCCGCCACCACCGGGCCGGCCAGCGGGCCACGGCCGGCCTCGTCAACGCCAGCCAGCAATCCCGGACTGTCCCAGGGCAAGGAAGCCTGTTCAGCGTGCAAGGACCTGGGCGATGGCATCGGTGGCAAGTGCAGCCGTATCACGGCGCAGCAGAAGATGGAGATCGGTAAAGCGCTGCTGTAGCGCGGCAACACGCGCCGGCTGATCCAGCCAGTCGGTCACGGCAGCAGCCAGTGCCTGCGGCGTGGCCTGGTCCTGCAGGATTTCCGGCACGACAAAGTCCTGGCACAGGATGTTGGGCAGTCCCACCCAGGGCTGCAGCTGCTTGCGCTGCATCAGCCGGTAGGACCAGTCAGCCATGGCATAGGAAATCACCATCGGGCGCTTGAACAACGCAGCCTCCAGCGTGGCGGTACCGCTGGCGATCAAGGTGACATCACAGGCCGCCAGTGCCGCATGCGATTGTCCCTGTAGCAGCTGGATCTTGCCGGCCAGGCCAGCCTGGGCGATCTGCTGTTGCAGCCGCTCGTATTGCGCCGGCACCGCCGGCAGGATGCAGCGCAGGCCCGGACGCTGCTCCAGCAGCAGGCGCGCCGCCTGCAGAAAGCGTGGCGCCAGATGGCGCACTTCGGAACCGCGACTGCCAGGCAGCAGCGCCACCACTTCGCCCGCCTCGGGCAGGCCCAGCGCCTGGCGTGCCGCGATACGATCCGGTTCCAGCGGCAGCACCGCGGCCAGCGGATGGCCGACATAGGTACTCGGAATGCCATGCTGCTGCAACAGCTCCGGCTCGAACGGAAACAGGCACAGCACATGATCGGCGCTGCGCCGGATCTGGTGTACACGCTCGGCGCGCCAGGCCCAGATCGAGGGGCAGACAAAGTGCACGGTCGGTACGCCCTTCTCGCGCAGGGCTTGCTCCAGACCCAGATTGAAATCAGGCGCATCCACGCCGACAAACACATCGGGCCGATCGCGAAGCAGGCGTTCACGCAGCTGATTGCGGATTTTCCAGATGCCGTAAACCTTGCTCAGCACTTCCAGGCTGTAGCCGTGCACGGCCAGCGCCTCGCTCGGCCAGTGCGCGACAAAACCCTGCTCCTGCATGCGCGGGCCGCCAATGCCATCGGATTGCAGCTGCGGCCAGCGCTGGCGCGCACCTTCCAGCAGCAGACCGGCGAGCAAGTCGCCGGATGCTTCGCCAGCCACCATGGCCATGCGCAGGGAATCGCCCGCCATCCGCTCGTGCTCCAGCTGCCGGAATCAGCGCGTGATGCCGCGCGTGGAGCCTTGCAGAAAGGCCTGCATCATCGCCACGTCTTCGCGCGCTTCGGGGTGTTCAGCCGCCAGCGCATCAATGGCGTCACGCGCCTGTTCCAGCGTCAGGCCGTTGCGATAGATCTGGCGGTACATGGCCTTGACCGCGGCAATGCGTTCCGGGCCGAAGCCGCGACGACGCAGGCCTTCAATATTGAAGCCGCGCGCCGAGGGCGGATTGCCATCGGCCATGATGAAGGGTGGCACATCCTGGTTGATCGCCGAGGCAAAACCGATCATGGCGTGTGCGCCGATCTTGACGAACTGGTGCACGCCGGTCAGGCCGCCGATGATGACCCAGTCGCCCACATGCACGTGGCCGGCCAGCGTGGCGTTGTTGGCCAGAATGGTCTTATTGGCCAGCTGCACATCGTGCGCGATATGCACATAGGCCATGATCCAGTTGTCATCGCCGATGCGGGTCACGCCGGCATCCTGCGCCGTGCCGGTGTTGAAGGTGCAGTACTCACGCACCGTGTTGCGGTGGCCAATCTCCAAGCGCGTCGGTTCGCCGGCGTATTTCTTGTCCTGCGGCGGGCCGCCAATCGTGCTGTGCGGATGGAAGACGTTGTCTTCACCAATCGTGGTGTGACCGTCGATCACGCAATGGGCACCAATGCGGCTACGGGCACCAATCTGCACATGCGGACCCACCGTGGCAAACGGACCCACCTCGACATCGGCGGCCAGTTGCGCAGCGGGATCGATCAGGGCGGTGGGATGGATCAGTGCCATGGTGTCTCCAGGAATCAGGCTTCGATACGGCGCACCGTACACATCAGGTCGGCTTCGCAGGCAAGTTCACCATCGACACGCGCGACGGCGTGGAACTTGTAGATGCCGCCGCGCGAGCGCTCGGCAGTGCACTCCATGACCAACTGGTCACCCGGCTCGACCGGCCGCTTGAAACGGGCATTGTCGATACCGACAAAGTAGTAGACCACGTCCGGATCCAGCTTGTTGCTGTCCGGCGGCAGCAGCAGCAGCGCCGAGGCCTGTGCCATCGCTTCCAGGATCAGCACGCCCGGCATGACCGGACGGTTCGGGAAGTGGCCGGTAAAGAACGGTTCGTTGATGGTGACGTTCTTGATCGCCTTGATGCGCGTCGAACCTTCCACCTCCAGCACGCGATCCACCAGCAGGATCGGGTAACGGTGGGGCAGGCGCTTGATGATCTGGTGGATATCGATGGAGGCAGCAGTCATGGTTGTGTCTTGTTTTCAGAAAGTTGTTGTTCGAGTGCGCGTACGCGATCGCGCAGCTTGTGCAGGCTCTTGACAGCTGCGGCATTCTTCTCCCAGGTCGCATTATCGTCCAGCGGGAAGAATCCGGTATAGGCGCCCTGCTTGCGCAGCGAGCGCGTGACCATGGAAGTGGCGGTGATATGGATGCCATCGGCAATCGTCAGGTGGCCGGCAATATTGGCGGCACCGCCAATCGTGCAGTGCGCACCAATGCGGGCGCTGCCGGCCACACCGGTGTTGGCGGCCATGGCCGTATGCTCGCCGATCTGCACGTTGTGCGCAATCATGATCAGGTCGTCCATCTTGACGCCCTTGCCGATCACGGTGTCATCCAAGGCGCCACGGTCGATACAGGTGTTGGCGCCGATTTCCACATCGTCCTCGATGCGTACCGCGCCCAGCTGCTCGATCTTGACCCATTCGCCATTCTCGTGGGCAAAGCCGAAACCGTCAGCGCCAATCACCACGCCGGGATGCAGGATGCAGCGTGCACCGACCGAGCAGCCTTCGCTGAGCGTGACGCGCGACTTGAGCCAGCTGCCGGCACCAACACGGGCACCGCGCTCGACCACACACAACGGGCCGATGATGGCATCCGGATGGACATCAGCTTCGGGATGTACCACCGCCGAAGGATGGATGCGGTAGTCAGGCTGCGGCAGCATGTGCTGCTTCCACCACTGCGTGACACGCGCATAGTAGGCGTACGGGTTGGCAGTGACGATGCACGCCCTGCCCTCACGGCGCGCGGCCTCGAGCATGGCAGGCGGCACGATCAGGCAGGACGCCTGCGACTGCTCCATCTGGGCGGCATAACGCGGACCGTTGACAAAGCTCAGGCTGCCGGGCTGGGCATGCTCCAGCGCTGCCAGACCCTGGACGCAGATCGTGCCATCACCGTGCAGTTCACCACCATGGGATTGCAGCGCCTCCACGATCTGCGCCACTGTCACCTGCTTGTCCATATGTTCGCCTTTCAAACAAAAAAGGGCACCTGCTGGTGCCCTGTCGGGAGCCAGCAGCGGCCCATTCATCGACCTGCGTCGAGTTCGGCAATCACCTTGTCGGTGATGTTCAGTTGCGGCTTGATGAATACCACTTCCTGCAGGATCACATCGTAGCCTTCCTGCGTCGCGATACGGATCACGGCGCGGTTGGCACGCTCCAGCAGGGCCTGCATTTCCTCGGCCTTGCGGTTGTTCAGGTCTTCCTGGAATTCCTGGCGCTTCTGCTGGAACTCGCTGTCCATGGCCGTGAGCTCACGGCGACGTTCGTTCAACTGCGATTCGGACAGGTTGGCATGCTCGCGCTCGAACTGGTTGATCGCCTTCTGCATGCGCTCACCCAGCCTGGACAGCTGCTGCTCACGCGAAGAAAACTCGCGCTTGAGCTTGTTCTGCGAATCCACCGCCGCGCGCGTCTCGCTGAACAGGCGATCGGTATTCACGAAGCCGATGCGGCCCGTCAGCGGCTGTGCCGACAGTGTCGTCGCCACGGCAGTCTGGGACTGCGCTGCCAGCGGTGCGACTACCGCGGCACAGGCCAGCAGCGCACCCGCTGCATGCTTGATAAATGGGCGGATCTTGTTCATCAGAATTGCGTACCGATCTGGAATTGGACTTTCTCGAGTTTATCACCGTCGTACTTCTTGACCGGCCAGCCAAACGCCAGGCTCAGCGGGCCCATCGGCGAGATCCAGCGGATACCGACACCGGCAGAAGCGCGCAGGCTCTTGGCATCCTTGTTCTGCGGCAGGTCGTAGACGGAGCTGTCATCCGCATAGACGTTACCCACGTCCATGAAGCCGAACATGCGCAGCGTCTTGTCGGTACCGGCGCCCGGGAACGGTGCCACCACTTCCATGTTCACGTTGAACTTCTTGGAGCCGCCCACGGAATAGGTATCACCGTCGAGGTCCACGTTCTTGGGACCCAGCGAGCTTTGTTCGAAGCCGCGCACAGAACTCAGGCCGCCCGAATAGAAGTTCTTGAAGATCGGGAAGCTCTTGCCACCCAGGCTCTTGCCATAGGCCAGATCGGTATTCAGGGCGAAGGTGTACTTCTTGGACAGCGGGTAGAAATACTGGTAGCGATAGGTTGCCAGCGCGTACTTCATGTCACCTGCCGGGCTGACGGCACCAAACAGGCGGTGGTAGCTGCCGGAAGATGGTGCCAGTGCGCTGTCGCGACGGTCACGCGACCAGCCCACCGTCAACGGAATGCCATAGGCCGAGTTGCCGCCGTATTCCTTCTGGAAGTCCTGGTATTCCTTGGGCAGCTCGCGGTTCTGCTGCTTGACCTTGTACTGCTCGAAGCCGGCACCAAAGTACACCGTGTCGTTTTCGGTAAACGGAACGCCAAAGTTCATGTTGGCGTTCATGTGCTGCATCTTGTAGTCGTAGTAGTTACCGCTCTGGGACTCGTACGGCTCGATATCGCTGTAGCTCAGGCCAAAGGTGCGGGAAATGCCGTCCTTGGTGAAATAGGGATCAGTAGAGCGCAGTGAGAAGGTGCGGTTGTATTCGCTGTTGGACGCCTCGAAACCCAGCGACTGGCCGGAACCGAAGATGTTGTCCTGCGACACGCCGACCAGGAAGGAAACGCTGTCCGAGGTGGAATAGCCCAGTCCCAGCTGCAGCGAACCGGTATGCGCTTCCTTGACGTTCAGGTTGATGTCGGCCTGGTCACTGGTACCCGGTACCGGCTGGGTGCTGACCTGCACGTCAGTGAAGTAACCCAGACGGTCCACGCGAGCGCGCGAGGTCTGGATCTTGTCGGAGCTGTACCAGGACGATTCGTACTGACGCAGCTCTCGGCGGATCACCTCGTCACGCGTACGTGCGTTGCCGGAGATGTTGATGTTGCGCACATAGGCGCGATCGCTGGGTGTGGCCTCCATGATCAGGGCCACCTGCTGGCGCTCGCGGTCCACCTGCGGCACGGCATTGACCTTGGCAAAGGCGTAGCCGTAGTTGCCAAAGTGGTTTTCCATGGCCTGCACGGTCTCGTCCACATCGTCGATCTTGTAGGCTTCGCCCGGCTTGATCTTGACCAGCGACTGGAATTCATTTTCGCGCTGCAGATAATCACCTGCCAGCGACACGCCGGACACCACATAGCGCGGACCTTCGGTCACGTTCATGGTGATGTTGATGCCGGTCTTGTCGGGCGTCAGGGCCACCTGGGTGGAATCGACCTTGAATTCCAGGTAGCCACGGTTCTTGTAGTAGCGCGTGACGGCCTCGACGTCCTGGTTCAGGCGATCAGACGCATAGCGGTCGGACTTGGTGTACCAGGACATCCAGTTGCCGGTATCCAGCTGCATCTGGCCTTTCAGGGTGGAATCACTGAAGACCTCGTTGCCGACGAAGTTGATGCTGTCGATGCGCGCCGAAGGGCCTTCCTGCACGCTCAGCGTGACGTTGACCTGGTTGCGCTCCAGCGGCGTCATGGTGGTTTCGACTTCCAGGTTGTAGTAGCCACGGCTCAGGTACATGCGCTTCAGGTCCTGGATCGCCTGGTCTTCTACCGCCTTGCTATAGGGCTGGCCGGAAGCAAAGCCGCTGGCTGCCAGCGCCCCGAGCACGGTGTTCTTGTCGAACTGCTTGGCCGAGCTGACGTCAATGGTGTTGATGGTGGGTCGTTCGGTCACCACCACGATCACGTCGCTGCCCTGCGTCTGCACCTGCACGTCGTTGAACAGGCCCAGCTGATACAGCGAACGGATGGTGGCCGCACCCTTGTCATCATCATAAGATTCGCCGATACGCACCGGCATCGAGGAGAACACCGTACCGGCATCGACACGCTGCAGGCCTTGCACCTTGATGTCCTGGATGACAAACGGGTCTACCGCCCAGGCGGCATGGGAAACAAAGGCGAGACTGGCAACGGCAGCGGCTGCCGTGCGGCGGAAAGGAAGGGAGTGTCGCTTCATGGAATTCGTCAGGTACGGTACTACATTGCTGGCCAGGGCTCAGCCTCCGGCAGTCCAGCGGGACAGATCATTGAACAGGGCCAGGCCCATCAGGCCGAGGAGCAACAGCATGCCCAGTTGTTGCAGGCGCATCGCCCACGCCTCGGACACCGGCTTGCCGGTGACAGATTCCCAGAGATAATACATCAGGTGTCCGCCATCCAGCATCGGGACTGGCAACAAATTGAGTACCCCCAGGCTGACACTGACCAGCGCCAGAAAACCCAGGAAACTGGTGATGCCGGCTTGTGCCGATCGCCCGGCAAATTCGGCAATGCTCAGCGGGCCGCTGATATTCTGCAAGGAAGCCTGGCCGGTGATCATGCGGCCCATCATGCGCAGACTGAACAACGACACCTCCCAGGTGCGCTGCAGGCCATAGGCCAATCCTTCCAGCGGGCCGAGACGGATCGTGGTCATGGCCGGCGGTGTTCCCAGATAGGCACCGACCAGGCCAACGCGCTGTTCGCCCTCTTGCCTACTCTCGGGCGTCAGCTCCAGATCCAGCAACTGGCTGTCACGGCGCACCTGCCAATGCTGGAGCTGGCCATCGCCATTGGCGCGAATCAGCATGCGCAGCTGCACGGCGTCCAGGATACGCGCCCCGTCTACCGCCAGCACGGTGTCACCCTGCCGCAGGCCGGCGCTTTCCGCTGCCTTGCCGGGCACGATCTCACCCACGACCGGCGCCATCCAGGGGGCGCCCAGGCCAATACGCTGCAAGTCTTCCGGGTTGGCCTTGCCCAGACCTGCTTCGGCCAGGGGCAGCACCAACTCGCGTGTCGCGCTGTCCTGCGCCTCACGCACCTGCAGGCGCAGGTCCTGCTCATCCATGGCCGCCTGCAGCACGGTCCATTGCAGGCGTTGCAGGGACAGCACCGGCTCGGCCTCGGCCGCATCACCGACCTGTGCCGATACGATTTCCTGGCCACTGCGCAGCCCTGCCTGTTCGGCAATGCTGCCAGCGCCTGGCTGCGCGATCACCGGACTGAACTCCTGCATGCCATGCCAGGCGATACCGGCATAGAGCAGCGCTGCCAGCAGCAGGTTCGCCGCCGGTCCGGCAGCGACGATCGCCATGCGCCGGCTGACCGGCTGGGTATTGAAGGCTTGCGAGCGCAACTCGTATGGCACCGGCGCTTCGCGCTCATCCAGCATGCGCACATAACCGCCCAGGGGCAGCCAGGACACGGCAAATTCAGTGCCGTGCTTGTCGGTACGGCTCCAGATGGTCTTGCCGAAACCGACAGAAAACTTGAGTACCTTGACGCCGCAGGCGCGTGCCACGCGATAGTGGCCATACTCGTGGATGGTGATCAGCACTCCCAGCGTGACCAGGAAAGCCAGCAGCGTGGTCATGGCTGCAGCGCCTCGACCAGGGCTTGTGCCTTCGCGCGGCTCGAGCGATCCAGCTCCAGCAGGTCCTCCAGGGAATGCGGGCTGGCAAAATGGCTCTGCTGCAGGGTATCGGCATTGACCTGGTGGATCTGGTCAAAGCGGATGCGACCGTCCAGGAAACTGGCCACCGCCACTTCGTTGGCGGCATTGAGCACTGCCGTGCTGCCGGGCTGGGCGCGCAGCACCTGCCAGACCAGCGGCAAGGCCGGGAAGCGCTCCGGGTGGCCATGGGCATCGACCGACTCGAAGGTCATCGCGCTTAGATTGGCAAAATCCAGCGTGGCGGCACCACTGGCAATGCGCTGCGGCCAGGACAGCGCATAGGCAATCGGCACGCGCATGTCGGGCGTGCCCATTTGCGCCACGATGGAGGCATCGTGGAACTGCACCATGGAATGGATGATGCTCTGCGGATGGATCACCACGCCCATGCGCTCCGGCGGCATGCCGAACAGGTAGTGCGCCTCGATCACCTCGAGCGCCTTGTTCATCATGGTGGCGGAATCGACCGAAATCTTGCGTCCCATGCTCCAGTTAGGGTGGGCGCAGGCCTGTTCCGGCGTCATCTGGCACAGGCTGGCCGGATCGGCGGTGCGGAACGGGCCACCGGATGCCGTCAGGATGATCTTGTCAACGCGCTGCGACCAGCTGGCCGGGTCTTCGGGCAAGGACTGGAAAATGGCGGAATGTTCGCTATCGACCGGCAGCAGCGTGGCACCGCCCTGCTTCACCGCATCCAGGAACACCTGACCACCCACGACCAGCGCTTCCTTGTTGGCCAGCATCAGGCGCTTGCCAGCGCGCGCAGCGGCCAGACAGGGCGCCAGCCCGGCCGCACCCACAATGGCCGCCATCACGGCATCGACTTCAGGGTGGCAGGATATATCGACCAGACCCCGCTCACCCGCGAGCACTTCGGTCTTCAGGCCAGCTTCACGGCAGGCCTGGCGCAGTGTCTGCGCGTGCGATTCGGACGCCATCACGGCATAGCGCGGCTGGTGTGTGCGGCACAGCGCCAGCATCTTGTCGACCTGGGTCGCCGCACTCAGCGCAAACACCTGGTACAGCTCCGGATGACGCATGATCACGTCCAGCGTACTGGTGCCGATCGAGCCCGTGGCGCCCAGTACCGTCACCTGCAGGCGGGAAGAGGAAGAAGCATTCATGCGCAACTCGAGAAATCAGGAAAGCCAGAGCAGCAGCGCCAGCGTGATCGGCATGACCGGCAGCAAGGCATCGATGCGATCCAATACGCCTCCATGGCCGGGCAGCAACTGGCTGCTGTCTTTCAAGCCGGCACTGCGCTTGATCAGGGACTCGACCAGATCACCGGTCACGCTCATCACGGTCAGCAGCAGCACGGCCAGCAGCATTATGACGAGATGGCTGCGCGCGGCCAGATCGGCATAGACCGTCTGTTCCGGCGTAGTGAGCCAGGCGCACGACAAGGCAAACAGCTGCACGAACAGCGCACCGCCGATGGCACCCGCCCAGCTCTTGCCCGGGCTGATCGAAGGTGCCAGCTTGCGCTTGCCGAAGGCGCGGCCGCAGAAATAGGCGGCAATATCCGCCACCCAGACCAGTGCCATGGCCGACAGCAGGTACCAGGGGCCATGCTGTGCCAGCAGTTGCACGATCGCCAGCCAGGTCGCCCACAGCACCAGCAGGCCGGCCGTCATACGCAGCCAGCGCGGAATGCGTTGCCACACCGGCACGCCGGCACGCAGCAGCCAGGGCGTGCTCAGCAGCCACAACAGGCTGACCAGCGTGATCAGGGCGGTAGAGGCGTTACTTGCCTGCAACTGCCAGCCGGCCAGGCCCATCAACAGGCAACCGGCTACGGCAAGCAGCGCCCACAGGATATTGGCCATGCCGGAAAAACCGCTCAGGCGCGCCCATTCCCAGCCGGCACAGGCAATCGCCAGCGCCATCAGCAGGCTGAAGGCCTGATGGCCGGGGGCAAAAAGTGCTCCCAGCAGGACGATGAGCAGGATGATGGCGGTGATGATGCGCTGTTTCAGCATGCCTCGTCCTAGTCGCTGACCTGGGCAGAGGTCTTGCCAAAGCGGCGTTCACGCAGCGTGTAATCCTCAATGGCGGCATCCAGTGCCGCCGCATCGAAATCGGGCCAGAGGATATCGCTGAAATAGAGTTCGCTGTAGGCGGCTTGCCAGAGCAGGAAATTGCTGATGCGGTACTCGCCACCCGTGCGGATGATCAGGTCCGGATCGGGCACATGGCTCATGGCCATGGCAGAAGAGAGGTTGTCTTCGGTAAACGGCAGGCCCTGCTGCTGCAGGCGCGCCGCTGCCTGAGCCATATCCCAGCGACCACCGTAGTTGAAACAGACGTTCAGGATCAGGCGCTGGTTGTTGCGCGTCAGCTCCTCCGCCTGGGTCAGGCCGTCTCGCAGCTTGCTCTTGAGCGAGTCACGGTCGCCTACCAGGTAGACGCGGACACCCGCCTCGTGCAGCTTGGGCACTTCGCGCGTCAGTGCCATGCCCATCAGGCTCATCAGGCCACTGACCTCGTCTTCGGGACGATTCCAGTTTTCGGAGGAAAAGGCAAACACCGTCAACACCTGGACACCGCGATCCAGGCAGGCAGCAACGCAGCGGCGCAGTGCCGCCAGGCCTTGGCGGTGGCCGACCAGCCGGGGCATGAAGCGCTTGTTCGCCCATCGCCCGTTGCCGTCCATCACGATGGCCACATGATGCGGTACGGACGCTTCAGATTCTTGTTTCGACATATCTCAGGATTCGGGATGCCGGCCACTTGCGTGGCGGCACCAACAGCCTCAAACGGCCATGATATCCTGTTCCTTGCTGGTCACCAACTGGTCGATGGTGGTGATTTCCTTGTCGGTGATCTTCTGGATATCCGCTTCGGAACGCTTCTGGTCGTCTTCGGAAATTTCCTTGTCCTTGACCAGCTTCTTGACCGAATCGTTGGCATCGCGGCGCAGGTTGCGCACGGCGATCTTGGCGTTTTCGCCTTCATGGCGTACCAGCTTGGTCATTTCCTTGCGGCGCTCTTCGGTCATCGGCGGCATCGGCACGCGGATCAGGTCGCCCATGGATGCCGGGTTCAGGCCCAGGTCGCTTTCACGGATCGCCTTCTCGATCTTGGGACCCATGTTCTTTTCCCAGGGCTGCACGCTCAGGGTACGCGCGTCGATCGCGGACACGTTGGCGACCTGGCTCAGCGGCACCATCGAGCCATAGTAATCGACCTGCACGTTGTCCAGCAGCGCCGGGTTGGCACGGCCGGTGCGGATCTTGGTCAGGTTGTTCTTGAACGCCTCGATGGACTGCTCCATCTTGGTCTGCATGGTTTTCTTGATGTCGGCTACGGACATGGGGTTCTCCGGAATCTGTATCTGGGACAAGAGGTCAAATATATACCAGTGTGCCTTCGTCTTCGCCCATCACCACGCGCTTGAGCGCGCCCGGCTTGAAGATGGAGAACACCTTGATCGGCAGCTTCTGGTCACGGCACAGCGCAAAGGCGGTGGCATCCATGATGCCCAGGCTGCGCGAAATGGCCTCGTCGAAGGTCAGCTTGTCGTAACGCGTGGCGCTCGGGTCCTTCTTCGGATCAGCGGTGTAGACACCGTCCACCTTGGTCGCCTTGAGCACGATTTCAGCGCCGATTTCGGCACCGCGCAGCGCCGCAGCGGTATCGGTGGTGAAGAAGGGGTTGCCGGTACCGGCGGCAAACACCACCACCTTGCCCTCTTCCAGGTACTGCAGCGCCTTGGGACGCACATAGGGCTCGACCACCTGGTCGATATTGATGGCCGACATGACGCGCGCGGTCATGCCGGTGCGGTTCATGGTGTCGGCCAGCGCCAGCGCGTTCATCACCGTGGCCAGCATGCCCATGTAGTCGGCCGTGGCACGGTCCATGCCGGCAGCGCCGCCCGCCATGCCACGGAAAATGTTGCCACCACCGATGACGATGGCCACCTCCACGCCCAGCCGTGCGACTTCGGCGATTTCGTCTGCCATGCGGCTGATGGTTTCGCGATTGATGCCGAAGGCATCGTCGCCCATCAGGGCCTCACCGGACAGCTTGAGCAGGACACGTTTGATGGCGGGTTGGGTGGCAGTCATGGCAATCTCCAGGGCGTGGTAGGAACAATCAGGTAGTCGGGTGACGAAAAAAAAGCCCCGTACCGGGGTGGCTTCACCCCGATGCGTGGCTTGCAGGCCAGAAAATCAGCCCTGCTTGGCAGCAGCCATCTGGGCAGCCACTTCAGCAGCAAAGTCGTCGGCCTTCTTCTCGATGCCTTCGCCCACCACGTACAGGGTGAAACCCTTCACGGTGGTGTTCTTTTCCTTCAGCATCTGCTCGACGGTCTGCTTGTCGTTCTTGACGAAAGGCTGGCTCAGCAGGGCCACTTCCTTCAGGTACTTCTGCACGGAGCCTTCGACCATCTTGGCCGCGATCTCGGCCGGCTTGCCGGATTCGGCCGCCTTGGCAGCAGCAACGCTGCGCTCTTTCTCGATCAGCTCGGCCGGCACGTCAGCGCTGGACAGGGCCACCGGCTTCATGGCCGCCACGTGCATGGCAACGTCCTTGGCGGCGACTTCGTCACCTTCGAACTCGACCATCACGCCGATGCGGGTACCGTGCAGGTAGGACACCATCTGGCCACCGGAGAACTGCTGGAAGCGGCGGAAGCTCATGTTTTCGCCGATCTTGCCGATCAGGCCCTTGCGCACGTCTTCCAGCGTCGGGCCGAAGCCGTCTTGCTCGTAGGGCAGCGCACCCAAGGCGTCCAGGTCAGCCGGGTTGTGCTTGGTCACCAGGTCAGCGGCGGCCTTGACCAGAGCCAGGAAGCTGTCGTTCTTGGTCACGAAGTCGGTTTCGCAGTTGACTTCGATCAGGGAGCCGGCGCCACCTTCGATGGTGCTGCCCACGGCGCCTTCAGCCGTGATGCGGGCGGCGGCCTTGCCAGCCTTGCTGCCCAGCTTCACGCGCAGGATCTCTTCAGCCTTGGCCATGTCGCCGCCAGCTTCGGTCAGGGCCTTCTTGCACTCCATCATGGGGGCGTCGGTCTTGCCACGCAGTTCTGCCACCATGCTTGCGGTAATTGCTGCCATTGTCTTTCTCCGTATTCGATTGAAAAGATTTTTCAGTTACGAAAAAGGGGCATGATCGCCCCTCTTCCTTGGATTATGCCTTGAGGGCAGGCGAAAGCCTGGCTTACGCCTGGGCGTCGTCCACCTCGACGAATTCGTCTTCGCCTTCGGACACGGCCTGCACCAGCTCGTTCACGGCGTTGGCACGGCCTTCCAGCACGGCGTCAGCCACGCCACGGGCGTACAGGGCCACGGCCTTGGCGGAGTCGTCGTTACCGGGGATCACGTAATCAATGCCGTCCGGATTGTGGTTGGTATCCACCACGCCAACCAGCGGGATACCCAGCTTCTTGGCTTCGGACACGGCAATCTTGTGGTAGCCAACGTCAACGATGACGATGGCGTCGGGCAGGCTGGTCATGTCCTGGATGCCGCCGATGTCCTTTTCCAGCTTGTCCATTTCGCGCTGGAACATCAGCTGCTCTTTCTTGCTCATGCTTTCCAGGCCGGCTTCCTGCTGGGCCTGCATGTCCTTCAGGCGCTTGATGGAGGTCTTGACCGTCTTGAAGTTGGTCAGCATGCCACCCAGCCAGCGCTGGTTGACGTAGGGGATGCCGGCGCGCTTGGCTTCTTCAGCGATGATGTCGCGGGCTGCGCGCTTGGTACCGACCAGCAGGATGGTGCCACGGTTGGCAGCCAGCTGGCGGATGAATTTCATGGCATCTTCGAACATGGGCAGGGACTGCTCCAGGTTCACGATGTGGATCTTGTTGCGGGCGCCGAAGATGTACGGGGCCATCTTGGGGTTCCAGAAACGGGTCTGGTGACCGAAGTGGACACCGGCTTCCAGCATTTCGCGCATGGTAACGGACATGGTTTTTCTCCTGAGGTTGGGTCTAAAATTCGCCTCGCATGCCAGCAGACCGTAAAGGATTGCGGCAACACCTAGATTGGCGGATTTGCGATTAGCCTTGCAGGATGGCAGCGCCATCAGCAAGAGCCGCGAAATTGTAGCACAACCATGCTTTACCGAACAGCCATGCCTACCCTGAATCCCCCTCCTGTTGCATTGACACGCCTGCATGCCAGCGCCCTGCCCCGACGCCTGCCCCTGCATGGCGTGACCGGCAGCCGGCAGATCGAGCGGGCCTGGATGCAGCGGCTGCCAGCACATACCCTGATGCAGCGCGCCGGCCTGGCCATCGCCCGGCTCGCCTGCGCCATCGCGCCGCATGCGCAGCGCATCTGGATCGCCTGCGGACCGGGCAACAACGGCGGCGACGGCCTGCAGGCGGCCGCACTGCTGCAGGGCTGGGGACATCAGGTCGAGGTCACGCTGCTGGCCGAACCGGAGCGCCTGCCGGACGACGCACGCGCCGCCCATGCCGATGCCGTGGCTGCCGGTGTAGCCATCAGCAACGCCATTCCCACTGGTCTGCAAGACCACGATCTGGCCATAGACGCCCTACTCGGCATCGGTGCCAGCCGCGCGCCTTCGGCCGCGATGCAGGCCTGTATCGATGCCATGCACGCGCTGCCGGCACCGATACTGGCGATCGACCTGCCCACCGGGCTGGATGCCGACAGCGGCTCCTGGCTGCAAGGTGGCAGCGCGCGCCAATGCATCCAGGCCGACCACTCGCTGAGCCTGCTGAGCCTGAAGCCCGGCCTGTTCACCGCCCATGGTCGCGATGCCGCCGGCACCGTCTGGTGGGATGATCTGGGCACCTCGGCCCTGCAAGCGCAGGACACCAGTTCGCCAGACGCCTGGCTGCAAGGCGTTTCGCTGCAGCCGGAGGCCGCTTCCGCTGCGATACCTGCCCCGCACGCCAGCCACAAGGGCAGCTTTGGCGATGCCTGCATCGTCGGTGGTGCCAGCGGCATGGAGGGAGCAGCAGTACTGGCGGCGCGTGCCGCCCTGCATGCGGGCGCGGGCCGGGTCTATCTGGCCTCCTTGTCGGCACGGGATTCCGGCCCGATTGATGCGGAAATCATGCATCGCCCGCTATTGCACGCCCATGATCTGGATGCCCTGCCACTGGCTGGCGCCAGCGTGGCAGCCGGCTGTGGCGGCGGCCAGGCGATTACGGAACACCTGCCCGCACTGCTGCAGCACACTGCCCGCCTGATCCTGGATGCCGACGCCCTGAATGCCATTGCCAGCGATACCGCATTAGCCGGATGGCTGGCGCAACGCCAGCAGCCGACCATCCTGACGCCGCACCCGCTGGAAGCGGCACGCCTGCTGGGTGGCACGGCAGCTGATATCCAGCAACAGCGGCTGCAGGCAGCGAGCCAGCTGGCGCAACGATGGCAGGCCATCGTCGTCCTGAAAGGATCGGGCACCGTCGTGGCTGCGCCGCCTGCCCTTGGCATGGAGCCCGTCATCGTGCATGCCGGCAATGCGCACCTGGCGACAGCGGGGACTGGCGATGTGCTGGCCGGCACCATCGCCGCGTACTGGGCACAGGCGCATGCCCGCAACCCGGCAGAATCCGCCTGGCAACAGGCTTTTGACGTCGCCTGCGCGGCGGTACAGGCGCACGGCCGTGCCGCCGACCTGTGGCCGGCAGCCCGTGGCACGCTGACTGCCGGCCAACTGGCAAGCGCCCTGCAGCGCTTGCCCGGCTGAACCACCGTTACTGCGGCATCAGCGCTTGCCGCCAGTCGATTTGCGTGCCGAGCGCGATGCCGGCTTGGCGGCCGGCTTGACCGCTGACACCGTCTTTACACCCAGACGCGCTGCCGTTGCCGGCACCCTGGCGGTCTTGCGCTTGCTGGCCGCATCGCCGGAACGATTGTCCCGGGTGGCACGCGTGCTGCGCTTGCGCGGCTGCCAGACCACTTCGTCGTCAGCGTAGGCTTCGGCATCGGCCTGCTCGGCTTCGCCCGGGTTACCGGCATTGGCCCGCTTGCTGGCGGAACGCTTTTGTGCGGCACCGGCTGCTACCGCCTCTTCGCCGGCACGCACCAGGCGGAAGTCGATGCGGCGGCCATCGAGATCAACACGGATCACCTGTACCTGCACGCGGCTGCCGAGAGCGAAGCGCACCCCGGTGCGCTCGCCGCGCAGCTCCTGGCGCGCCTCGTCAAAGCGGAAATAGTCGCTACCGAGCTCGGTGATGTGCACCAGGCCTTCGACATACATGGCATCCAGCGTGACGAACAGGCCAAAGCTGGTGACCGTGGTGACGCGGCCGCCAAACTCCTCGCCGAGGAAATCGCGCATGTACTTGCACTTGAGCCAGGCCTCGACATCGCGGCTGGCCTCGTCGGCACGGCGCTCGTTGGCACTGCAGTGCAAGCCAGCGGCTTCCCAGGCCTGGATTTCGGCACTGGACTTGCGTGCCGGTACCGGACGGCCACGCGCGGCTGCGGTCTTTTCCAGCCGCTTGCTCAGCTTGGCATGCGCTTCGCCCGGCGTCGGCAATGCCGGCAGCACATAGCGCTGCCCCAGCAGGATGGACTTGATAACACGGTGCACCAGCAGGTCCGGATAACGGCGGATCGGACTGGTGAAGTGCGTGTAGCCATCGTAGGCCAGGCCAAAGTGGCCGCTGTTGGTTGGCGTATAGATCGCCTGCTGCATGCTGCGCAACAGCATCATGTGGATCTGCTCGGCGTCCGGACGCTCCTTGGTGGCGTCAGCGATGGCGGCAAATTCTTCCGTCGTCGGCTCGTCGCTGACACTCAGCGGCACGCCCATGGTGCGCAGGAAATTGCGCAGGATCTCGATCTTCTCGGGCGTCGGGCCTTCGTGCACGCGGAACAGGCCGGCCTGCTTGTGGTGCGTGAGGAAATCCGCCGCACAGACGTTGGCCGCCAGCATGCATTCCTCGATCAGGCGGTGCGCATCGTTGCGCACACGCGGGATGATCTTCTCGATACGGCCGCTTTCATCGCAAACGATCTGTGTCTCGACCGTATCCAGGTCCAGCGCGCCACGGCGCTCACGCGAGCTGTGCAGTGCCTTGAAGACACCGTGCAGATGCATCAGGTCATCGACACGACCCTGCGCCTTGCGCGCTTCCAGGCCACGCGTGTTGGACAGGATGTCGGCAACCTGGGTATAGGTAAAGCGCGCATGGCTGTGCATGACTGCCGGATAGAACTGGTAGCCATGCAAATCACCGGTATCGGTAATCAGCATGTCGCAGACCATGCACAGGCGATCCACATCCGGATTCAGCGAGCACAGGCCGTTGGACAACTTCTCGGGCAGCATCGGAATCACGCGGCGCGGGAAATAGACACTGGTCGCGCGATCGTAGGCGTCAATATCAATGGCATTGCCAGTGCGCACGTAGTGGCTGACGTCGGCAATCGCCACCAGCAGACGCCAGCCCTGGCGCGCTGTCTTGCCACGGCCGCTGATGACGGCCGGTTCGCAGTAGACGGCATCGTCAAAGTCGCGTGCATCTTCGCCGTCGATGGTGACCAGCGGGATGTCAGTCAGGTCGACACGACCCGGCCAGTCATCCGGCTGCACCGTGGCCGGCAGCGCCTTGGCGGCCTGCAGGCAGGCATCGGAAAATATGTGCGGCACGCCATACTTGCGCACGGCAATCTCGATTTCCATGCCGGGATCATCGACTTCACCCAGCACTTCTGCAATGCGGCCGACCGGCTGGCCGTACAGCGCCGGCGCCTCGGTCAGCTCGACCACCACCACCTGGCCGGCATTGGCCTGGGCGATGGCGTCCTTGGGGATGATCACGTCCTGGCCATAGCGCCGGTCTTCCGGTGCCACCAGCCAGATGCCGTTCTCCTGCAACAGGCGCCCAATGATGGGCTGCGTACTGCGCTCGATGATCTCCAGCACCTTGCCTTCGGGGCGGCCCCGGCGATCCTGCCGCACGACACGCGCCTTGACCCGATCCTTGTGCAGCACGGCACGCATCTCGTTGGGGGGCAAAAACAGGTCGGGCCGGCCATCGTCCGGAATCACGAAACCGTGCCCGTCACGATGCCCTTGCACCACACCCTCGAACTCCGCAGAAAAATCTTTTTCCGGGCTTGTTTTTTTGTTTGAATTCTTGATACAATGCTCCTCTTCGTTGATGCCCAGGTGGCGGAATTGGTAGACGCACTAGTTTCAGGTACTAGCGGGTAACTCCGTGGAGGTTCGAGTCCTCTTCTGGGCACCATCAACAAAGGACACATGATACCGCTTCGCGCGGTGTTTCGTGGAAAGCAAGTGTCACCGCAAGGTGCACAGCCTCATAAAAAAATTGGGGCAAGCTTGCAAAACACGAAAAAATGTGGCTACAATAGCAGCTTCAATCGATGCCCAGGTGGCGGAATTGGTAGACGCACTAGTTTCAGGTACTAGCGGGTAACTCCGTGGAGGTTCGAGTCCTCTTCTGGGCACCATCGATCGAAAGCAACAAATAACCGCCTCATGGCGGTTTTTTGTTGTCTGTACTTTTCCGGCAGACAGCGGCAAGGCCACCCTGCGCTTCAGCCTTGCAGCCGCACGCACAAGCCGCCCAGTTCCGGACTGCGATCCACCTGCAGGCGCAGGCCATACAGGGCCGCGATACGACGCACGATGGACCAGCCGAGGCCACTACCGCTGCGGCCCGTGCCCAACACCCGGAAAAACCGTTCGCCCAGGCGCTGCATGTCCTCTTCGGCCATGCCGGGACCGCTGTCTTCCACGATCCAGCACATCCGCTGCCCGGGCAATGCCTGCAGCAGCACACGCACTTCGGCTCCGTCCGGGCTGTAGCGCAAGGCGTTATCGAGCAGATTGCGCAGCAGCACGGCAGCCAGCGCCGGCTGCATGCGTGCCGGCAGCTGTTCGGGGGCCTGCCAGGACAGGCACTGGCCACGGCTGGCGGCCTGGGTCTGCTGCAACTCCTGCACGATTGTGTCCAGCGCCGGCATCAGGTCGGCGACCGGCCATTCGGTGCCGGTATCAGATTCGGCCTCGAGCCGGGCCAGCTGCAGCAGCTGCTCCACCAGCCGTGTGGCGCGATCACAGCCCTGCACCACCCCATCCAGCGCCTGTTGGCGCTGCTCGACGTCTTCGGCGCCCTGGGCGACTTGCGCCATCATGCGGATGGCGGCAATCGGGGTGCGCAATTCATGCGCGGCATCGGCAGTGAAGCGGCGCTCCTTGTGCAGCAATTCACCAATACGGCCGAACAGCTGGTTGAGCGCATCGATCAGGGGCTGTACTTCACGCGGCACATCATCGAGTTGCAACGGTGCGTGTGCCTGGGGCTGGCGTTCGCGGATGGCGGCACCCGCCTGCTGCAACGGACGCATGGCACGGCGCACCAGCCACCAGACCAGCAGCGCGGTGGCCGGAAAGGCCAACAGCAGGCCGACCAGCAGGCCGCGCACATTGCCCAGCACGATGTCATCGCGCAGATGCAGGTCTTCCGCCACCATCACGCGCACCTGCCCATTGGGCGTGTCGGCCACTTCGGTGTAGACACGCCAGCGCCGGTCATCCAGCCGGGCGCGGGAAAAACCGGCATGGCCATCCGCCAGTGCCTGTTGGGGTGCATGGCGCGAATGGGCAATCAGGACGCCATCGCGCCAGACCTGGAAGATAGTCGGCACGTCATCCAGATCAGCGCTCTCTTCGTCCTGAGCCACGATCCGCTCACGACTCCGCTTCTGCACATGCTCAAGCTCGTCATCATCGATCTCTTCGGGCGACTGGTTCGACAGCAGCACCGCCGTCTGCATCAGGTGCATGTCGAGCAGCTTGTGCACATGTTCGCGCGTATGCCAGTAGATGCCAGCCATGGCCAGCGACCAGACCACGGTCAGCAGCAGCACGATGCTGAGCACCAGCCGGCGCGTCAGGGACCAGGAAGCGCTGCTGCGGGCCATGGTCTTATTCCGTACCCTGGCCAATGCGGTAACCCAGACCGCGTACCGTCTCGATCAGGCTGGCGCCCAGCTTGCGGCGCAGGTGCGAGACATGCACCTCGACGGCGTTGCTGGCGACTTCGCTGCCCCAGGCGTAAATCTGGGCCTCGAGCTGTTCGCGACTGAGGATGCGGCCAGGATTGCGCATCAGGGCGTGCAGCACGGCGTATTCGCGCTGCGCCAGATCGACCGGCTGGCCGGCCTGGATGACCACATGGCCGACCGGGTCCAGCTGTACATTGCCAGCCTGCAACAGCGTCTGCTGCAGGCCATGGGCGCGGCGGATCAGGGCGCGCAGGCGGGCCGCCAGTTCGTGCAGGTCGACCGGCTTGACGACGTAGTCATCGGCACCGAGATCCAGGCCGGCGACACGGGACTGGATGGCATCGCGCGCGGTCAGGACCAGCACCGGTAGGCTGCGGCCACGCTCGCGCAGGGCGGCCAGCACGTCCATGCCATCCATGCGCGGCATGCCCAGATCCAGTACGGCAGCCTCGTAGTCGACCACCAGCAGTTCGCGCAGGGCGGCCTGGCCATCACGCACCCAGTCGACCTGGAAGCCCTGCTGCTGCAGGCCGACGCGCAGGCCGGCCCCCAGCAGTTCGTCATCTTCAGCCAGCAGGATGCGCATGGCGGGAAACCTCCGTATCAGTCGTCGTCATCGTCGTGGCCGCCCTGGCTGGCCAGCTGCGACAGCGAGGGCATCGAGACACCATCGGGCAGTCGCTGGCTGGCATCCTGCCAGTACCACACGGCAAAGACTACCACGACCGCGCCCAGCAGCATGGCCAGCCAGCTGCGGTTGTGCGGCACCAGATCCGGACCCTTGCCGGCCACGCGGCCACTCCACATCGATTGCAGCACATTCTGGCGGCGCACTGCCATCAGGCCGAACAGGACGCCGATATGTGCCAGCACCAGCGGCAGACTGAATTCACCCAGCGATTCATGCAGCTCGCTGGCCCATTCACCGGCCAGTTCACTCCAGCCCAGATAGCCGGTCAGCAACATCAGCGGCAGTACCAGCAGCAGCACCAGGATCGACAGGCTGACGCCCTGCTGCAGCGTGCGTTGCAGCGCTGCACGCGGCTGCGTCATCCAGGCCTTCCAGCCAGCCGGACGCAGCTGCTCGCCCAACCAGTGACCCAAGGCCCGGCCGCGTGCGGTCCAGGCAGAAAAGCCGACAGAGCGCGGGCCGAACACCGCCCAGAGCAGGCGAAAACCGAGTGCAATCACCATGCTGTAGCCGGCGATCACGTGGACCAGACGCCAGGCTTCACCATCGGCCGTGATGTAGGCCACCGCAAAGCTGATCGCGATCCAGGCGTGGGCGGCGCGCGTCGGTGCATCCTTGATGCGCCGGCTGGTTGCGGGAGAAGTCGGGCTGGCACTGCTGCCGCCCAGGGGGAGAGTCTGTTCCATGTCAGTTCCTGTCAGCGCGGAATGCGCACGCTGTCTTCATCAAAATAGCCCTGCTCGGCGCCGCTGTGGCAGGCGATGCAGTTGGCAGCGCTGCCAATCGAGGCGCGCTTGAATACCTGGGCCGGAATCTCGTCATGCTCGTGCACAAACCAGCGTGTGTGTTCATGTCGTGCGTCCTGTTGTGATCAACCATGACGGCATCATGGAAGATCTGCCTGAACGCAATCTGAACAGCGGGTTGGCACAGTGCCCGCGTGCAGAAATGACAACACCCGCCGAAGCGGGTGTTGCAGGAGGTCGACAAGAAGATCGATCAGCCCTTCAGCAAGGCACGCAAGGCGTGCTGCAGGCGCTTGGCGTTGGCGGCATCGTGCGGGGCGGCGAGCACGCTGGCCACGTCTTCGTGCCAGGTTTCCTGCGGACTGGGATCGTTGCGGCGCGTCAGCAGCTGCAGCTGCAGGGCGCGGCGCGCGTTCAGCTGGTCCGCCGGCGTGGGCACCTCGGCGGCCATTTCCAGGCGCAGCAGCGCTTCGGATTCGCGACCTGATGCGGCACCCTGACCCAGTGCAGCAACCCAGGCATTGCGCTGGCTGCCGCTGACACGGCGACCCAGTTCAGAAGCCACCGGAATCGCATCGGGCTGGCGCTTTTCCCAGGCCGACAGCAGCTGCGTCAGGGTTTCGCCATGAGCCTGCTCGGCCAGCTTGCGCAGCGCAGCCTGGGCATGTTCGACGGCATCACGCTGGGCACGGAAAGCGGCATCGCCCAGACGCGGCGCGCGTGGGCCGCGCTCGGGGCGATCACCGAAACGATCGCCAAAACGGCCATCACGGCGGCCGTCGCGGCCACGCTCACGCGAATCACGGCGGTCGCCGCGCTCGTCCCGCTGGCGCGTAGCACCCGGACGCTGCTGCTGCGGGCGGTCATCACCACGCACGGCCACGGCCGGCTTGTGTTGCAGCGCAGAAGGAGCCGGCGGACGCATGGCGCCCTCTTCCAGCGGGGTTTCTGGTGCCGCTTCGGCGGCCGACGCCTCGGCTGCTGCGGCAGCATCTGCGGACTGCTGTTCCTGCTGGCCACGGATGGCATCGTTCAGGGCCTGCATGGCTGCACGGATGGCCTGCGCATCACCAGTCGCGTTGGCGGCTTCCAGCGCCTTGGAGGCATCGAACACGGCACGATCGCGCTCGTTCATTTCGGCCTGCTGCTGGCCACGCTGCTCGTGCTTGCGCTGGAAGGCTTCGTCCAGCGGCTTGCGGAAAGCATCCCACAGCTTCTGTTCGTGCTTGCGCTCCAGCGGCACGGTCTGCGCTTCCTGCTGCCAGCGTTGCTGCAGCGCCTTGATCGCGTCGATGCGCAACGAAGGGGCGGCGCCCAGCTCCTTGGCCTCGTCGATCATGGCGTGGCGCAACTGGATGCTGGCCTTTTGGGCGGCGTCGATATGCGCGCCAGCTTCGGCCATGGCGGCCTTCCAGCGCGGCTGCAGTTCGGCAAAGACTTTTTCGCTGACATGACCGGCTTCGCGCCAGCGGCGCGAGAAGGCCAGCAGGTCGCGGTGCACGGCTTTCCAGTCCGCACGTCCGGCATCCACCTGCTCTTGGTGGCGCGCAGTCCAGGCCTTGACGTCTTCCAGCAGCGTCAGGCGCAGCGTCTTCTGCTGGGCCGCATGCTCCTTCATGGTGGAGAGCCAGGCTTCAACGATGCGATAGGCCTCGTTGCAGGCCTGGTCGAAGCGCTTCCAGAGGGCGTGGTTGGGCACGCCGCCCTGGTCGGTCTGTTTCCACTGTTCGCGCAGCTGGCGCAGGGTTTCCTGCAGCTTGCGCGGGCTCAGTTTGCTGGTCGGCAGCGGGCGCTCACCCTTGGCCGCCTGCTTGTCAGACTGGCGGCGTGCGGGGCGGGCCACCACGGGGGCGGCAGCAGGCTGGGTCGCCTCTGCGGGCGCAGCCTTGGCGCCCTCATCCTGGGCTGCTGCCGGCTCGGCTGCAGCTTCGGTGCTTTCCGCCAATTCGACCGCGGCCGGTTCTGCAGCCGGTGCCGTATCCGCGTCGGCAGCCTGCGTCTCTGCTGCAGGCGACTCGGACGCGCTGGCTTCAGCGGCCGGGGTTTCTGCTGCGGGCGCTTCTGCGACAGCGGTTTCAGCAGCAGGCGTGTCTGCAGCCGCTTCCACCACCGGCTCGGCGGCCGGACGATCGATCAAGGCTTCGGCCTTCTGCACCAGCTCCTGGCGCAGCTGGTCGGCGCGCCAGCGCTGCCAGCCTTCCAGTTCACCGGCGGAAGCCAGCACGGCATGCACCTGGCCTTCGAGTTCGGGGCTGATCGCCTTGCGGTGTTCCTTGTGCGCCTGACGCAGGGCCTGGGCAGCGGCTACGCTGGCCTTGCTGTGGCCGCTGACCAGCTCGGCTTCGAGCGCCTTGACGGCAGCAGTCACCACGGTTTCGGCTTCGGCGCGGCGTTGTGCCAGCGCCTGCTGGCGCTCGGCGGCCACGGCGGGGTCTTCGGCCGGCTCGGCGGCAGCTTCGGGCGCTTCACCGCGCAGGCTGCGAATCTCGTCCGCCCAGACCGGCACCGACGGCAGCGCAGCGCTGTTGTCGGCGGCGGCGGCACGTACCTGTTGCAGCGCGTCTTCAAACGCCTGCACCACCAGCTGCAACTGATCGACCGCGCTTTCCAGCTGGCCGGCGTATTTGGGATCGACGCTGGGCCAGCTCGCATCCTGCTGCAGCGTCTGGGCCTGCTGGCGCCAGTCGGCGACATCGGTCTGCAGGCCAGTTTCGGCTTCTTCCGCTTCCTTCCAGCTCTTGGTGGACAGGGTTTCAATGCGTTGTGCCAGCAGCACCGCAGCCTCGCGCTGGATCTGGACCTGAGTCTGCAGATCCTCGATCACCTTGATGCGTTCAGCCAGCTGGGTCCGCGTGGTAGCCAGCGGCTCCTTGCTCAGCGGCGCACCAGCCTTGGCGGCGTCACGCTGCCAGGCCATGGCATCGGCAATATTCAGGCGACTCGCCTGCAGCAGCTGCTCGGCACGCGCCTGCCATTCAGCCGCCAGGGCTTCCTGGCCACGGCTGCGCTTGATCTCGTCCAGTTTCTCGCGCAGCGGCTTGGCGGCACCCTTGTCGCGCGTGCTCAGATCACGAAAGACTTCCTGCATGACGGCGACTTCGGGCTCGGTGGCGAGCCAGGCGCGCAGGCGCGCGGCGCGTTCGCCGGAGGTGGCGGCAGAAAACACGCCACCAGTCACGGCATCGAGCGGGTGCGCAGCGGCCTTGCCGGATGCAGCGGGAAATTCTTGTCCTCCGGTGGAGGTCGGATCATTGGACTGCAGCAGCGGGCGCAGGCCAAATCGTGGAGTACGGATCATGGCAGTATGAAATCTAGAGTCAATGGCTGTGCCTGCCTCCATAGGCGGGCAACATGCCTATTTTGCCTGCATTTTGCCCCTGCTGCACCCGCTGGCCGGGCTTTGGCACTGTGTACCAGATGCCACAACAGAACCAAAAATCATAAGAAAAACAACAATCATGCTTGACCAGTAATTTGTGCAGTGCATAAAATTCGAGGGTTTTCCCGATCGTCACCTGACGGTCTTACTCGTGTCGCACCCGGACGGACCTGTTTTTCAGCCGATCCTCTTTTGCAGGCAAGTGCCAACCGGCCTTTTGCCCTGCCCTCTCAGCAGTACCAGCGGCGACACCGATACTGAAGGAGATTCAGCTTGAACAGCACTACCAGCACCCTGTCTGCGGACAGTTCCCTGGCAACGGCCGATCCGGCCCGCAAAAACCCCCTGCAACGTGTCCTGAAGTGGACGCACCACAGCATGGCACTAGTAGGCGCAGGCGCCATTGCCGGCGCCGCCCTGCTGGCAACCAGTTCGCACCTGCAACAGGATCTGGGTGAGCGCCTGGACCAGTTGCTCGCCAACAGCGACAAGGTGGCACCAGCCATCAGCGATATCGGCATGCCGCTGGAAGCTGCCGCCGAACTGCAGGCAGCCACCGTTGCAACTGCCAGCGTGACCCCGACCGATGTCAACCCGGCCGGCATGCCGGTGGTCAACCCGAAGGAACTGCCCAGCCGCCAGGCTGCGGTGACCTACTGGATCGCCAAGAAATACCGCGTGGCCCCGGAAGCGGTCGGCATGCTGGTCAAGGAAGCCTATGCCGTGGGCAAGATCGAGAAGATCGATCCGGCGCTGATCCTGGCCATCATGGCGGTGGAATCGAGCTTCAACCCGTTTGCGCAAAGCCATGTCGGTGCCCAGGGCCTGATGCAGGTGATGACACACATCCACTCGGACAAGTATGAAGACCACGGCGGCCACTTTGCCGCGCTGAACCCGGTCAGCAACCTGCACGTGGGCGTGCAGGTGCTGAAGGAAACGATTGCGCGCGCCGGCTCGGTGCGTGGTGGCCTGAAATACTATGTGGGTGCTGCCAACCTGCCCGATGACCAGGGCTATGGCAACAAGGTGCTGTCCGAATTTGCCCGCATCCGCGCCGTGGCCCAGGGCCAGCAGGTGGCACACAATGCCCAGCTGCCGCACGGCCTGCCGGAAGCTGCCGTAAATGTTGCCAAGCGCGAACCGGCCAAGAGCGAGAAGCCCGCGGCCGTGCAGCTGGTCAAGGCCGAACCGCAACAGCGTGGCAGCGCCCAGCCGCTGACGCCGGCCAGCACTGAAGCCGCCAAGCCGGTGCGTGTATCCAGCCGCGTCACGCCGCAGGTACAGGAAGAATCCGCACAGGTGCGCAACGACAGCGCCCGTGTCGAGCAGCAGATCCGCCGTTCGCTCGCCCCCGAGCAGCCTGCAACCAGCAAGCAGGCCACCAGCGCTGCCTCCAGCGTGCGCCTGGTCGCACAGGAACATCCTGCAGCAGACACCGGGGACTCCAGCGTCCAGTAATCTTTTTTCGCTGGTCTGCCGGGTGTCGAATCCGGTACACTAGCCATGTGCATGACTGGCGATAGGCCGGTGGGCTTGGCTATTGCCGGCCACCCCGGCTGACGCGGACTGGCAAGCCCTTGCGGCCGCTGCCTCAACCGCGAGGAAATGCACCGTGCCTTGGGGCACGTCCTTGCCGTTCGCCTGGGCAGCCTTGTCACGCTTGCGTGCCAAGTGTCATCCTCACTTGATGCAAACCTGCCATGTACAACCGCAACATCCTGATCGAACAGACCGACCCCGAAGTGTGGGCCGCCATCCAGGCCGAGAACCAGCGCCAGGAAGAACACATCGAGCTGATTGCCAGCGAAAACTACGCCTCCCCGGCCGTGATGGCCGCCCAGGGCACGCAGCTCACCAACAAGTACGCCGAAGGCTACCCGGGCAAGCGCTACTACGGTGGCTGCGAGAACGTGGACGTGGTCGAGCAGCTGGCGATTGATCGCGTGAAGCAGCTGTTTGGCGCCGAAGCCGCCAACGTGCAACCCAACTCCGGCTCGCAGGCCAACCAGGGCGTGCTGCTGGCTTTCTTGAAGCCCGGCGACACCATCATGGGCATGAGCCTGGCCGAAGGCGGTCACCTGACGCACGGCATGGCCCTGAACATGTCTGGCAAGTGGTTCAACGTCGTCAGCTACGGCCTGAACGAGCAGGAAGAGATCGATTACGACGCGATGGAGCGCAAGGCACACGAAAGCAAGCCGAAGCTGATCATCGGTGGCGCCTCGGCCTACAGCCTGCGTATCGACTTCGAGCGCATGTCGCGCATCGCCAAGGACGTGGGCGCGCTGTTCATGGTCGACATGGCGCACTATGCCGGCCTGATCGCCGCGGGCGTCTACCCCAACCCGGTGCCGTATGCCGACGTGGTCACATCCACCACGCACAAGAGCCTGCGCGGCCCGCGCGGCGGCATCATCCTGATGAAGGCCGAGCACGAGAAGGCGATCAACAGCGCCATCTTCCCGGGCCTGCAGGGTGGTCCGCTGATGCACGTGATTGCCGGCAAGGCCGTCGCCTTCAAGGAAGCGCTGACGCCCGAGTTCAAGTCCTACCAGGAACAGGTGCTGAAGAACGCCGTGGTCGTGGCCGAGACGCTGTCCCAGCGTGGCCTGCGCATTGTCAGCGGCCGCACCGAAAGCCACGTGATGCTGGTCGACCTGCGCAACAAGGGCATTACCGGCAAGGAAGCCGAAGCCGTGCTGGGTGATGCCCACATGACGATCAACAAGAACTCGATCCCGAACGATCCCGAGAAGCCCTTCGTGACCAGCGGCCTGCGTGTCGGTACGCCGGCCATGACCACGCGCGGCTTCAAGGAAGAGGAAGCCCGCATCACCGCCAACCTGATGGCCGACGTGCTGGACAACCCGCGTGACGAGGCCAACATCGCCGCCGTGCGCGCCAAGGTGGCCGAGCTGGTAAGCCGTTTCCCGGTTTACCGCTGATCCTGTCGTGGCACCCGCGGGTGCCACACATGATGCCGACGCCCTGCCCTGTGCAGGGCGTTGTCGTTTCCGGCTTCAGAACACCAGCGTGCGCCAGCGCAGGTCGGCCGCGCGCGCCATGAACTGCACGGCGCCGCCATGGCCGGAGCATTCGGGGATCAGGCCGTGCATCTCCATGCCATGCGCGCGCAGCGCATCGGTGCAGGCGAGCAGGCGCACGCCATGCGATACCGACTCGCGCATGGCCGTGGCCACATCCTTCTGGTGGTGCGCCGCCTGCAGGCCTTCGGCGATGCCGGGTTGCAGCAGGCGCACGCTGCCGGCAGTGAAATAGATCTCGACCGGGACTTCCATCGCCGCCGCGGCTGCGGCAAAGAAGAACGGCGTATGCAGCAGATCGGGGCGCTCCGGGCCGGAAGCCCAAAGCAGGATGGCAATGCCATCGGCGGCGTGATCGACAAAGGCCATGGCTTATTCGATGCGGTTGAGCCAGGCGTGATGCTGCATCGCCGGCAAGACCTGTGCGTCACCGTGCAGCAGCGCCTGCTGGTCCGATGCCCAATCGCTCAGGCGGATACGCGCCAGCCAACCTTCGCCATAAGGATCCTGGTGCACGCGCTCGGGAGTGTCCTCCAGCAGCGGATTGACCTCGATGACTTCGCCGCTGACCGGCGTCTTGACCGAGACTACCGACTTGGCCAGCTCGACAACGCCGACCGAAGCGCCCTGCTCCAGTGGCGTGCCGACGCGTTTCGGGCGGCACATATAGATATCGCCCGAATGGCGGATGCCCAGCGCGGTAATGCCAATGGTGGCGCAACCGTCAGCGTCCAGGCGCGCCCAGACCTGATGCTCGATCAGGTAGTAAAGATCAGCAGGAAAAGCGAGTCCGTTCAGTGGCATGGAGGCAGTATCGGGTCAATCATTGCGGCCATCCCCCAGCTCGGTGGCTGGCGGGATCGCGGCGGGAACATGGGCAGGCGGCGTTGGTGTTGGTGTGGCAGCTGGGGCCGGCACGACAACCGGTGCGGGCTCGGGCGTCACCACCTTGGCATCGGAGCCGTAGGCCGGCAGGCTGCTGTTCGCCTGCGCCGCTGTCACGCCGCTGGCCGGGAAGCCCAGCGTCAGATCCGGCTGGCCGGCTGCCTGCAGCACCACCTGGCGTACGCCCACCGAAGCCAGCTTCCAGCCATCGACGAGTTCCTCACCCAGCTTGACGTGGCGACCGGGCTGGCCATTGATGGCGATGATGGCAGTGCCGCCTCCTTGCAGCCGGCTGACCGTGCCTTGCAGCACGAATCGGCCCGGACCGGCCGGGGCCGTCTGCGCTTGTGCATCCGCCGGTGCAGCGGGGATGGCCTCGTCCTGATGGCCCAGCAGGCTGGCCAGGCTGTCCTGCTGGCTTTGCAGCCGGCTGTCAGCAACGCTGGCCATCACGGCCACCGGTTCGCCCTGCGTGCCGAGCAACGCATAGGCCAGCACCGCACTGGCGGCGAACCAGGGCAACAGGCTGCCGATTCGCACGCCCCAGCGCTCGGCCGGGGGTAGCGCAAAAGCAGGAATACGATTGGACAACAGGCTGGGAGAGGCGCTCATGTGCGCCATTATGCGGCATCTCGCATGGGCCCGACAGGCGACTGGAATACATGCAACAGTCACTTGACTGTCACACAACAGCGTTATGTTTGCCGCATTTCCGAGGAGTTTTCATGCGATTGTCTTCCCTTGCGGCACTGCGCCGTCGCCAGCCACGCCAACGTGCTGCCCGTGGCTTTACCCTGATCGAATTGATGGTGGTGCTGGTCATCATCGGTGTGCTGGGTGCCCTGGTGGTGCCTAGCGTGCTCGGCCGAGCCGATGATGCACGCGTCACCGCCGCCAGGACCGATGTCAGCAACCTGATGCAGGCGCTCAAGCTGTATCGTCTGGACAACCAGCGCTACCCGACAGCCGAACAGGGCCTGCAGGCGCTGGTGAGCAAGCCGGAAAGCCAGCCGGTGCCGGCCAACTGGAAGCCGTATCTGGAAAAGCTGCCGGCCGACCCCTGGGGCAATGCCTACCAGTACGCCAACCCCGGCATCCAGGGTGAAGTGGACGTGATGTCCTTTGGCGCCGACGGCAAGGCCGGCGGCGAAGGCAAGGATGCCGATATCGGCAGCTGGCAGTAAGTGTCCATGGGCGGCAGGCGCGTCCGGCGCGCAGCCGGCGGATTCACCCTGATCGAGCTGCTGGTAGTGCTGCTGATCGTGGCGGTTGCCAGTGGCGCAGCCACGCTGGCGCTGCGCGATGGCGACCAGATGCGGCTGGATCGTGAGGCCGAACGGTTGGCCGCCGTGCTCGAAAGCGCGCGTACGCAGTCGCGCGCCAGCGGCCTGCCGGTACGCTGGCAGGCGACCAGCGATGGCCAGGGCTTCCAGTTTCTCGGCCTGCCGCATGCACGGCTGTCCCACCCCTGGCTGCAACCGACGCTGGTGCTGCGCGGCGGCCTGCTGACTGCGCCACGCCAGGGGGCCGATGCGGAGCTGCTGCTGGGGCCGGAACCAATCTTGCCGGCACAATCGCTGACGCTGGGCGTACCCGGCAAGCCCGGACTGGAGCGCACGCTGCAGACCGATGGCCTGCGGCCTTTCCGTGTGGCGCAGGCAGCTGCAGCACAACCATGATGCGACGTCCCCGCCCTGCCCCGGCCAACCGCCGGGGTTTTACGCTGATCGAAGTGCTGGTAGCACTCGCCATCGTGGCGGTGGCGCTGGTGGCCGGCACGCAAGCCACCAGTGCGCTGATCCGGCACAGCGAGCGCCAGTCCGAGCTCCTGCTGGGCCAGCTGTGCGCCGAAAACCAGCTGATCGCGATGCGGCTGTCCACCCAGTACCCGGCAGTGGGCGAATCGACCGTGGCCTGCAGCCAGGCCGGTCGCGAGCTGCAGGTCAGAGTCAGCGTGCACACCACGCTGAACCCGCATTTCCGGCGCATCGATGCGCAGGCGCTGGAACAGGAACGTCCGCTGCTGCGCCTGTCCACCATTCTGGGCAAGTGGTGAGCATGCGCCGATCTCCCCTGCGCCGCGCATCACGCGGCTTCACGCTGATCGAGTTGATGGTGGCACTCTCCATCATGGCGCTGCTGGCGCTGCTGAGCTGGCGCGGACTGGATGCCATGATCCGCGCGCAGCAGGTGACGCAGGCCCAGGGCGAACGCCTGACGCTGTTGCAGACGGCGCTGGCGCAATGGCGCAGCGATCTCGATGCGATGCTGCCGGTATCGGCGCAACCGGCACAGCCGGTGCTGGCCTGGAACGGTCGCGCACTGCGCGTGCTGCGGCTGGCGCCCGCCAGCGACAGCCCGGTGGCACAGGGCGATTCCAGCTTGCTGCTGCCGGCCGGCAGCCAGGTCGTCGCCTGGTCGCTGCGCAGCCAGTGCGCCAGCCTGGGTGCTACGCCGTGCTGGATCCGCTGGCAGTCCCCCGTGTTGCGTACCGTCGGTGAACAGCAGCAGGCCTGGCAACAGGCGGCACGCTGGACCGAAGGCCAGGAGCAGCTGCCCGGAGAGCAGGAACTGGTGCCGCTCACCAACTGGAAACTGCTGCACTTCCGCGATGCCAACTGGCGCCCGGCCAGCGAGCAGGAGCTGCCACTGGCAGGCGAACAGGCCCTGGCCAGCATGCCCGACGCGATACGGCTGGAACTGCAACTGCCCGATACCGACAGCGCCCTGCACGGCACGCTCACCATGGACTGGATACCGGCCACGCTGACACGGAGACGCTCATGAAGCGCCGCAGCCTGCCCCGCCCGCGCCCGCAACGCGGTGCCGCCCTGCTGCTGGCGATGCTGACGGTAACGCTGGTGACCGCCTTTGCCGCGGCCGCCGCCTGGCAGCAATGGCGCGCCACCGAGGTCGAGGCGGCCGAGCGCGCCCGCCTGCAGACCAGCTGGCTGCTGTCCGGCGCCATCGACTGGACACGCCAGATCCTGCAGGAAGACACGCGCCAGACCCAGGCCGACCACCTGTCCGAACCCTGGGCGGTGCCGCTGCTGGAGGCGCGCATGAGCAGCTTTCTGGCCGCAGAGGGCAACGTCACTGCCAACAGCACCGACCTGCCCGATGACGCCTTCCTGTCCGGCCAGGTGCAGGACATGCAGGGCCGCTTCAATCTGGGCAACCTGATACGACAGGGCCAGCCATCCCAGCGTGACGTGCAGACGCTGCAGCGCCTGTTCCAGGAGCTCGGCCTGCCAACGCAAGAGGCAAACCAGCTCGTCAGCCAGTGGGAACGCGCCTGGCGCGCCAACCAGGCTAGTGCCCAGGTCGATCCCGGCGCGCCGCTGCTGCCACAGCGCATCGAGCAGCTGGTCTGGCTCGGCCTGCCGGCTGAACGCATCGCGCAACTGGAGCCGCATCTGGCGATCCTGCCCGAATACACCGCCATCAATGTAAATACCGCCACCCAGGAGGTGCTGCTGGCTGCTGCCGGCGATGCCACCCGCTCGCAGGTGCTGCAGCTGGTGAGCCGGCGCAACAGCCAGCCTTTCCTGAAGATGGACGCCGTGCGCGAGCTGCTGCCGACCGGCGGCCAGCAGGCCAGCCTGGGCGTGAGCAGCCGCTATTTCCTGATCCACGGCAAGCTGCGCATTGGCGATGTCCGCATCGAGGAACAGGCGCTGATCCAGCGTGACGGCCTGAGCTCGATCGTGCTGTGGCGCCAGAAGGACAGCGTAATCGCCCAGGATCCTGCCACCCAGCGCTGAGGTCGCCCGGTACATGTCATGTAGATGATGCTTTCATGACATTCCGGCGTCATATTGACTGCCTAGAATCGCACCGCCCCATGTCCCAATTGCTTGTCCGATTCCCCCTGCCCGGCCACGATGCAGCCGATGGCTACGCGTTTGCCCTGAGCCCCGATGGTCAGGGTGTGTCGCAGCATGGCATGGCCGCTGCCGATGCCCTGCCGCTGGCCGATGCGCACGAGGTGATCGGCATCGTGCCGGTGCAGGCGCTGTCCTGGCATGCGCTGGAGCTGCCCAAGGGCAGCCTGGCCTCGCCAGCACGCACGCGGCTGGTGCTGGACGGCCTGCTGGAAGAGCTGGTGCTGGACGATATGGAGATACTGCACTGCGCGCTGCAGCCGAATGCCGCCATCGGCCAGCCGGTCTGGGTCTGTACCTGCCGGCTCGACTGGCTGCAGCAGCATCTGGAACAGCTGCGCCTGGCCGGCTGCGAGGTGCAACGCCTGGTGCCGGAGGCCGCGCCGCTGCCACTGCAAGAGCTGCCTGAACCGGCGTTACAGCAGGACACGCTGCAGGCGATTGGCGATCCGCTGGAAGGGGCCTGGTGGCTGCGTCGTGCGCATCTGCTGTCACAAGGCGGTGCTGCCCCCGGCCTGCTGTGCTGGCCGCTGCAGGCACCCGACACGCTGGAACCCGATCCACTGCTGCCCAGCTGGCTGTCCCAGGCCGAACCGGGCCGTATCCAGGCCGATGCCGCCGTGGCGCAACGCGCCGAACAACTGATACAGCAAGCGGTGCAGGTGCGCCATCCGTCCGAACGCTGGCTGGAAAGCCTGAGCTCCGGCTGGATGGAGTTCCCCCCATTTGACGGACACTTTCACTGAGAAGAAAGGAGCCCCCATGGGAAAAACCAAGCCCCCGTACCCCGAGGCATTCAAACAGCAGATCGTCGAGCTGTTTCATTCCGGTCGCAGCCAATCCGAGCTGGCACGTGAGTTCGATGTGTCAGCGGTGAGCATTGCCAACTGGGTTGCACGCGCTGCAGCCGATGCTGGCAAGCCGTTATCCGGCAAGGATGTGTTGACAACGTCCGAGCGCGAGGAACTCGTCCGCTTGCGCCGGGAGGTCAAGCGTCTTCAAACGGAGCGCGACATCCTGGCAAAGGCTACGGCCTGGTTTGCCGGACAAAGCGAGAAGACGTCCACGCCGTCTACGCGCTGATGCAGGCGAACCAGGCCGATCTCCCAATACGCACCATGGCCCGGGTGTTGGGTGTGTCCAGCAGTGGTTACCACGACTGGCTAAATCGCCGACCCAGTGCACGCGATCAGGCCAATGCCGAGCTGCTGCTGCGCATCAAAGCCATCCATCAGATGAGCGATACCACCTACGGCGTGCCGCGCATGGTCGCGCAACTGGCGCGCGATGGGGTGATCGTCAACAAGAAGCGCGTCGAACGCCTGATGCGTCAGGCGAGTCTGAAGGGTGTCAGCCGCCGGCGCGGCTGGTGCGTGACAACGCGCCGTGATCGAGAGGCTGGGCTGGCCAGCGATCTGGTCAATCGCCGCTTTGCGGCGGATGCTCCTAACCAACTTTGGGTGGCAGACATGACCTACCTGCCTACCTGGAGCGGGTTTGCCTATCTGGCGGTAGTCATCGACGTATACAGCCGCAAAGTAGTGGGTTGGGCCTTTGGCACGCGCATGACGGCCGATCTGGTGGTGCAGGCGTTGGAGATGGCCGCCTTCACGCGCAAGCCCCAGGGCGTCATCCACCACTCCGATCAGGGCAGCCAATACACCAGCACGGTGTTTGGCAAGCGTTGCGAGGAAATGGGCGTGCGCCCAAGCATGGGATCGGTGGGGGATGCTTACGACAACGCCATGGCCGAGAGTTTCTTTGCCAGCCTGGAATGCGAACTGGTCAACCGAAGAAGCTGGAAAAGCCAGACCGAGGCCAGGCATGCCGTGTTTACCTGGATAGAGGGCTGGTACAACCCACATCGGTTGCACAGCGCACTGGGCTACCTTGCTCCCAACGAATTCGAGCAAATCAATGCACAATCCGGGCAGTCCCCGGTAGAAAATACCACCGTTACCGCGCTGAATTCTTCAGCGCTCAACCGTCCGTGAGATAGGGGGAACTCCA
>NZ_JAZDCI010000010.1:0-102353 GCF_036312245.1 Brachymonas sp. J145
TGAACCGCCCCGGATTTTGAGGAGAGCTCAACTCTTGAGAAGATGGAGCCATGAACAAGTCCAACAAGTTTTCCCCGGAAGTTCGCCAGCGCGCCGTTCGCATGGTGCAGGAGCACCGAGCCGACTACGCTTCACTGTGGGCGGCGGTCGAGTCGATTGCCCCCAAGATCGGCTGCGTACCCTATACCTTGCTTGAATGGGTCAAGAAAGCCGAGATCGACGCTGGCCTGCGTGCCGGCACCACCACAGCAGATGCGCAGCGGATCAAGGAGCTGGAACGCGAGGTCAAGGAACTGCGCCGGGCCAATGACATCCTGAAGACGGCCAGCGCGTTTTTTGCCCAGGCGGAGCTCGACCGCCGGCTCAAGTCGTGAAGGCCTACATCGATCGCCATCGCGATGATTACGGGGTCGAGCCCATCTGCCGGGTGCTGCAGATGGCCCCTTCGTGCTACTGGCGCCATGCTGCTCGCCAGCGCAACCCGCAACTGCGCAGTGCGCGTGCGCAGCGTGACGACCATTTGAAGGCAGATGTCCAGCGCGTGTGGCATGCCAACTGGCAGGTCTATGGCGCCGACAAGGTCTGGCTGCAGCTCAATCGCGAAGGCATCCGGGTGGCGCGCTGTACTGTCGAGCGACTGATGCGCGAGATGGGATTGCAAGGAGTGCGCCGTGGCAAGACGGTGCGCACGACGATGCCGGATACGTCAGCACCGTGTCCGCTGGACCACGTCAAACGCCAGTTCAAGGCCAGCCGCCCCAACGAGTTGTGGGTGTCGGATTTCACGTACGTTTCGACCTGGCAGGGCTGGCTGTATGTCGCCTTTGTCATTGACGTGTACGCCCGGCGCATCGTGGGCTGGCGGGTCAGCCGCAGCATGCACACGGATTTTGTGCTCGATGCGCTGGAGCAAGCCTTGTACGAACGCCAGCCGGCGGCCCATGCCTTGACGCACCACAGCGACAGGGGCAGTCAGTACGTCAGCATCCGCTACACCGAGCGTCTGGACCAGGCGGGCATCCAGCCGTCCGTAGGCAGCCGTGGCGACAGCTACGACAACGCGCTGGCCGAGACCGTCAACGGGCTGTACAAGGCCGAGCTGATTCACCGCCGGGGCCCCTGGAAGACCAGGGAATCCGTGGAACTGGCCACCCTGCAATGGGTGCATTGGTTCAACCACGTCCGAGTGCTCACGCCGATTGGGGGTATTCCTCCGGCAGAAGCTGAGGCACACTACTGGAGGCAACTCGCCGCCAGCAACACCTTGGAAGAGGTGTCAACTTAAACCAATCGGCCTCCTCAAAATCCGGGGCGGTTCACTGGCCAAGGTCGATGGCGAGGTCACCTGTTTCTTCCTGCCGCGCACCCTGCCCGACGGCAGCTTCAACCGCTTTTTCATCCAGCGCCTGAAGGACAAGGCTGGCAACAAGTCCAACGCCTCCAGCGAGATCGAATACGCTGGATCGATGGCGATCCGCGTCGGCGAGGAAGGTCGCGGTATCCGCGAAATCCTGTCGCATGCTCACCTGACACGGCTGGATTTTGCCGTCGGTTCGGCCGGCTTGATGCGCCAGGCGCTGACACTGGCACTGCGTCATACCAGCACCCGCAACGCCTTTGGCAGCAGCATTGCCGAACGCCCGATGATGACCAATGTGCTGGCCGACATGGCCGTGGAAGTAGAAGCAGCCACACTCATGAGCCTGCGCATTGCTCGCGCTACCGACCTGATGGATAGCGATGAACAAGAAAAACTGCTGGCACGCGTCTCCACGCCAGCCGCCAAGTTCTTCAACTGCTCACGTGCACCCTCCATTGCCAACGAGGCACTGCAATGCCACGGTGGCAACGGTTTTATCGAAGAGAACCCGATAGCACGCGTATTCCGCGAATCCCCGCTAAACAGCGTCTGGGAAGGCACCGCCAACATGATGTGCATGGACGTCCGCCGCGCCATGATGCGCGACCCGCGTACCATCGAGGCCGTTCTGGATGAAGTACGCCCATTGGCTGGCCAGGACGCCCGCTTTGATGCCTTGGTGCAGCATACCGATCAACTGATGCGTGCTGCGCTTGACGACGAATTCCTGGCCCGCCCGATGACTGAAGCACTGGCTCGTGTGCTACAGGGAGCCGAACTGATGCGTTACAGCAGCACCGAAGTCTCCGATCTGTTCCTCGCTACCCGGGCCCCTGGTACGAGCGGCCACTGGGGATCGCACTATGGGACGCTGGCTGGCGGCATTACCCATGAGGCAGCTGGCCGCATCATGCGCCGGGCAATGGTCAGCAAGTAATCAGACCAGCAAGCTCATGCCAGCAAAGGCGATACCCCTACCGGGTATCGCCTTTGTCATATCTACTCCTGCTTCGCAGCCACGCCGGCAAACCGCAAAAAAAGGGCGACACCTCCCGGCATCGCCCTCCTCGTGGATGAAAGTGACGAAGCCCAAGCCCCGTCACCCAAAGCCCCGGATCAATCCAGCGCCTTGATCATGTCCTCCACCACCTTCTTGGCGTCGCCAAACACCATCATGGTCTTGTCCATGTAGAACAGTTCGTTGTCCAGGCCGGCATAACCCGATGCCATGGAACGCTTGTTTACGATCACGGTGCGCGCCTTGTAGGCTTCCAGGATCGGCATGCCGTAGATCGGGCTGCCCTTTTCCAGTGCTGCGGGGTTCACCACGTCGTTGGCGCCCAGGATGATGGCCACATCGGTCTGCGGGAATTCGCCGTTGATGTCTTCCATCTCGAACACCTGGTCGTACGGCACTTCGGCCTCGGCCAGCAGCACGTTCATGTGACCGGGCATGCGGCCTGCCACCGGGTGGATGGCGTAGCGCACGGTCACGCCCATGTCGGTCAGCTTCTGCGCCAGCTCGTTCACGGCGTGCTGGGCACGGGCCACGGCCAGGCCGTAGCCGGGCACGATGATCACGCTGTCGGCGTTGGACATCATGTAGGCGGCATCGTCGGCGCTGCCGCTCTTGACGCTGCGCTGCTCCTGCTCGCCGCCGGTTGCCGTGCCGGCTTCACCTCCAAAGCCACCCAGAATCACGCTGAAGAACGAACGGTTCATCGCCTTGCACATGATGTAGCTCAGAATGGCACCGGACGAACCCACCAGCGAACCGGCAATGATCAGCATGGAGTTGTTCAGGCTGAAACCGATGCCTGCTGCGGCCCAGCCGGAATAGCTGTTCAGCATCGACACCACCACCGGCATGTCGGCACCGCCAATCGGGATGATCAGCAGCACACCCATCACGAAGGACAGTGCCAGCATGATGTAGAACGCCGTCCAGTTCTCGGTAAAGGCATAGACCAGACCCAGGCCGATCGTCAGCAGGCCCAGTGCCAGGTTCAGCATCTGCTGGCCCTGGAACACCACCGGCTTGCCCTGGAACAGGCGGAACTTGTACTTGCCGCTCAGCTTGCCGAAGGCAATCACCGAGCCGCTGAAGGTGATCGCACCAATGGCGGCACCCAGGAACAGCTCCAGGCGGTTGCCCAGCGGAATCGCTTCACGCACGCCATTGGCCGGATGCGCCGTCAGGCCAAAGGCCCAGGGCTCGGTCACCACGGCCACGGCGATGAACACCGCCGCCAGACCGATCATGCTGTGCATGAAGGCGACCAGTTCCGGCATCTTGGTCATCTCGACGCGTTGCGCCATGATGGTACCAACACCGCCACCCACGACCAGGCCCAGCAGCACCCAGCCCAGGCCGATCGGCGAAGCCGCCAGTTTCACGATCAGGGCCGCCGTGGTGAGCACGGCAATCGCCATGCCGATCATGCCGAACAGGTTGCCGCGAATCGAGGTGGTGGGATGGCTGAGGCCTTTCAGTGCCTGAATGAAACAGATACTGGCCACCAGATACAACAGGGTTACGAGGTTGAGACTCATGCTTCACCTCCCTGCTTGGGCTTGCGCTCTTTCTTCTTGAACATTTCCAGCATGCGTCGCGTTACCAGGAAACCACCAAACACGTTCACGGCAGCCAGCGCCACCGCCAGCACGCCCATGATCTTGGCCAGGGAACCTTCGGTCAGGGCGGCAGCCATCATGGCGCCGACAATCACGATGGCGGAAATGGCATTGGTCACCGCCATCAGGGGGGTGTGCAGTGCCGGGGTCACGTTCCAGACCACGTGATAGCCCACATAAATGGCCAGCACGAAAATGATCAGGTTGATGACGGTGGGAGAGACGAGTTCCATTTCACTTCCTCCTGGTTTCGCCGTTTTGCGTCATCAGGCAGGCCGCCACGATGTCGTCTTCCATGTCGATGGTCAGGCCCTTCTCGGCCGGCAGCACCAGCTTGAGGAAGTCCAGCACGTTGCGCGCATAGAGCGCACTGGCATCGGCACCCACGCGTGCCGCCAGATTGGTATGGCCCACGATGGTCACGCCATCGGCCTGCACCACCTGGTCAGCCTGCGTCAGCGGCGTGTTGCCATCATGGCCTTGCGGGCCCTTGCCGGCCGCCATGTCCACGATGACGGAGCCCTGGCGCATGGACTGCACCATCTCGGCCGTCACCAGCGTGGGCGCGGCACGGCCCGGGATCAGCGCAGTGGTGATCACCACATCGGCAGCCGCCACGCGCTTGGCCACTTCGGCCTTCTGGCGATCCAGCCAGCTCTGCGGCATGGGACGGGCATAACCGCCCACGCCTTCGGCGGCTTCGCGCTCTTCATCGGTTTCGTAGGGTACGTCAATGAACTTGGCACCCAGCGATTCGACCTGCTCCTTCACGCTCGGGCGCACGTCGGAGGCCTCGATCACGGCGCCGAGGCGCTTGGCGGTGGCAATCGCCTGCAGGCCGGCCACGCCCACGCCCAGAATCACCACGCGGGCGGCCTTGACGGTACCGGCAGCGGTCATCAGCATGGGGAAGAAGCGTGGATAGTGCTCGGCCGCCAGCATCACGGCCTTGTAGCCGGCAATGTTGGCCTGGCTGGACAGCACGTCCATGCTTTGCGCGCGGGTGGTACGCGGTGCGGCTTCCAGTGCGAAGGAGGTCAGGCCGGCAGCGGCCAGGCGTTGCAGCCCTTCGGCATCGAACGGATCCAGCATGCCGACCAGCACGGCGCCGGAGCGCATCTGCGCCAGCTCTTCGGCTTGCGGGGAGCGCACTTTCAGCACCATCTCGCTGCCGAGCGCCGTAGCGGCATCGGTCAGGTTGGCACCAGCGGCTTCGAATTGGGCATCGGTAATGCCGGCTCGCAGTCCGGCACCGTGCTGCACCAGCAACGTGTGGCCTTGACCCACGAGCTTCTTGACGGTTTCCGGCGTCGCCGCTACGCGGGATTCACCAGCAACCGTTTCCAGTGGAACTCCAATCTGCACTTTGTCTCCTTGATCGGTGGGCAGGACACGCCGCGCACGACATGCCCCATTCAAGTGCAGTATGCCACGGGGTTACAGGATGTAGGCAGGGTCGAAAAGCCGCATGTTACGTACTAACCCTGAAAATTTGCATTCCAAGTGGTATCCGGGCGACATTTCAGCGTCACTGCCGCGCCGTGCGCTGCTGCAGCGGCATGACGCAGGGGTGGCTGGTGCGGAACGGATTGATGTCCAGACCACCGCGCCGCGTGTAGCGCGCCTGGATGCTGAGCTTGACCGGCTGGCAGCGTTGCCAGATATCGGCAAACATGCGCTCCACGCACTGTTCGTGGAATTCATTGTGGTTGCGAAAACTCACAATGTAGCGCAACAGGCCCTCGTGGCTGATCTGCGGGCCGGTGTACTGGATCTGCACGCTGCCCCAGTCGGGCTGGCCAGTGACCAGGCAGTTGCTCTTGAGCAGGCGGCTGCTCAGCGTCTCGGTCACCGTGCCATCTTCCGGGAAAGTTACCAGCAACTCCGGAGCCGGCTCGTAGTGCGTGCATTCGGCATCGAGCCGGTCCAGGCTCAGGCCGGCCAGTTCCACCACCTTCTCCTGCTCGAACAGGTCGGCGGCGATGATCTTGACGCCGATGCTGGCCATGACGTGATCGGCGCCGCGCCAGACCGTCTCGTTGACATCGGCAAAAATGCGCTGGCGCACTTCTTCGACACTGGCAAAGCGCGTGTTGTTGAAGCTGTTCAGGTAGAGCTTGAAGGACTTGCTCTCGATGATGTTCGGCGTTTCGCACGGCACCTGCACCTGCAGGATCGCCACCTGCGGCTTGCCGCGCAGGTTCAGCCAGCTCAGTTCATAGCCGGTCCAGAAATCCATGCCCATGAAGGGCAGCGGTTCACGGATGCCGATTTCCTCGCGCTTGGGCGCCCGCGGCAGCGGAAACAGCAGGCTGGGGTCGTACTCGCTGGCATAGGTCGTGGCCTTGCCGAGCTGTGACTGCTCGGGTTGCAGCGTCATGACTCAGGCCTCCCGGTTGCGACGGAACACCAGGCGATCGGCGTCGGAGGCCACAGGCGCATAGGCGTAATCGTCGGCGGCAAACTGCATCAGGCCCTGCACGCTGTCCACGCCCTGCTCCACGGCAAAGCGCATCATCTGGCCACGCGCGCGCTTGGCGTTGAAGCTGATGATCTTGTACTTGCCGCCCTTGAAGTCCTCGAACACGCATTCGACCACGCGCGCCTTCAGCGCCTTGCGATCGACTGCCTTGAAGTACTCCTGCGAGGCCAGATTCACCAGAATCGGCTCGGCCGCGCCCTGCTCCTCGAAGCGCTGGTTCAGGTAATCCGCAATCTGCGTGCCCCAGAACTGGTACAGGTTGCTGCCGCGCGGGTTCTGCAGGCGCGTGCCCATTTCCAGCCGATACGGCTGCATCAGATCCAGCGGACGCAGAACGCCGTACAGGCCGCTCAGGATGCACAGGTGTTGCTGCAGCCAATCCAGCTGCGCCGGCTTGAGCGAAGCCGCCTGCAGGCCTTCGTAGACATCGCCGTTGAAGGCGAGCACGGCCTGACGCGCGTTTTCAGTAGTCGCCACCGGCTCCCAAGCCTCGTAGCGTGCCACGTTCAGCGTGGCCAGCTTGTCACTCAGGCTCATCAGTTCGGCGACCTGCTGCGGCGAGTAATCGCGCAGCACGCCAATCAGCTCGGCAGAGTCTTTCGGGAACAGCGGATCGGTGTGCTTGGAGGTGGGCAGCGGACTTTCGTAATCCAGCGCCTTGGCGGGAGACAGGACAAATAACATGGCAATCGGTATCAGGAATCTTGGCAGCACATGCTGCGTGGATCCATTTTGCCAGCATCGCCTTGGCCTGATGACCGGCAAGGACGGTGCGGGCACCTCCTCACTCGGGCAGGATCAGGATGGCGCGGAAATCATTGACGTTGGTGCGCGTAGGGCCAGTGATGACGGCATCGTCCAGCGCGCCGAAAAAGCCGTGGCCATCGTTATCCTGCAGCGATTGCACTGGCGACAGGCCTTGCGCCCAGGCGCGTTCCAGCGTGTCCGGCGTCAGGATCGCGCCGGCAATCGGCTCCAGGCCATCGACGCCATCGGTATCGGCGGCCAGCGCCCAGACGCGGGCAGCACCGCGCAGGCTCAGGCCGAGCGAGAGCAGGTATTCCACATTGCGCCCGCCCCGGCCCTGGCCACGCACCGTGACCGTGGTTTCGCCACCTGACAGCAGCACACAAGGCGGCTGGAACGGTTGGCCATGCAGCAGCACCTGCTGCGTCAGGCCGGCCAGCACCTTGCCGACCTCGCGCGACTCGCCTTCGATGCTGTCGCCGAGGATATACGGCGTCACACCCGCAGCCTCTGCCACCCGCGCCGCGGCCTGCAGCGCCAGTTGCGGCGTAGCCACCAGTTGTGCCGTGCTGCCCTGCAGGCGCGCATCGTCCGGCTTGACCGATTCGCCAGCGCCGCTGTCCAGCAACTGGCGTACCGCATCGGGCATCTCGATGTCATAACGCTGCAGGATCTCCAGCGCATCGGCACAGGTCGTGGCATCACCCACCGTCGGGCCAGAGGCGATATCGGCCAGCTGGTCGCCCGGCACGTCGGAGATCAGCAGTGTCAGTCGCCGCGCCGGATGGCATTGCGCTGCCAGTCGGCCACCCTTGATCGCCGACAGGTGGCGGCGCACGGTATTGATTTCACTGATGCTGGCTCCGGACTGCAGCAGCGCACGTGCCAGCTGCTGCTTGTGTTCCAGCGTGATGCCAGGCAAGGGCAGCGGCAGCAGCGCCGAACCACCACCCGAGATCAGGCAGAGCACCGTATCCTCGGGCGTCAGGTCCTGCACCAGTGCCATGATGCGGCGTGCCGCCTGCTCGCCGGCGGCATCGGGCACCGGATGGGCTGCTTCGACGATCTCGATGTGCTTGCAGGCGGTCGCATGGCCATAGGCGGTCACCACCAGCCCCTGCAGCGGGCCATCCCAGTGCTGTTCCACCACCTGCGCCATCTCGGCCGATGCCTTGCCGGCACCGATCACCAGCAGCCGGCCGGGCGGCAGTTGCTGCAGAAAAGGCGGCACACAACAGGCCGGCTGGGCGGCCGCGACGGCCGCATCGAACATGTCTCGCAGAAGTTGGCGGGTATCCATGCATCCATTGTGCCCAAGGAAACCGGCTGCTGGGCATTCCAGCCTGGCACAAGGTACAACGCCACTCCGTGCGGAATGGCGTTGCAGCAACAGGCAAGTTCAGGCAGCCAGCCTGCATTCCGCCAGCAGCCCCTCATCGATCGGCAGTGAAGGATCACGCGACCACTCGTTCCAGGAGCCAAAATACATGCGCACATCCGAAAAGCCAGCCTGCTTCAGCGCCAGGAAGGTGTTGGACGCACGCGCACCCTTGAAACAGTACAGGTAGATGGTATCAGTGGGCTGGATGCCGACCGTGGCGCATTCGGCCACCACTTCTGCCGCACTCTTGAGCACCGGCCCCTGAGCCGTGGGCTTCATGAAACGGTACCACTCGATCCAGCGGGCACCCGGCAGGCGTCCCTTGCGCGGCGCAAAATCTCGCCCATAGGGGCTGGAGCTGTCGCCAATCCACTCATCCACATCGCGCACGTCCAGCAACACGGCATCGCTGCCAAGCGCCGCCAGCACATCCTCCTTGGTCAGCATGATGGACGATGCCGGCAACTGCGGAAAGCTGGCGGGCTGCGGCTGGCTCACGGCATCTGTCACTGGCAGGCCGGCAGCCTGCCATGCGGGATAGCCGCCATCCAGCACCTTGACATCCGGATAACCCAGCCAGCTGAGCATGAAGTAGCCGCGGCAGGATTGGCCAAAGCCGGAGTTCAGGGCGTCTTCGTAGAACACCACAGTTTCCTTGCCCGACACGCCCGCGGCACCAAATTTCGCCGACAGGGTGCTGCGCAGTTCCTGCAGGCCGGCTTCGTCCGAAGTGGCAAGAAAGGTGAAGATATCGCGGATATTGACTGCGCCAGGGATATGGCCTGCGGCATAGGCGCTTTCATCCCGGGTATCAATGATGACGACCGGGCCATTGGCTGACAGGGATTCCAGTTGTGCTGGGGAAATCAGGACGGAATGCATGGTAATTCTCCTTGGGGTTTCAGCTTGCCAGGCACGCCGTGCCGGGAACGGGTATCTCCGGCAGGTCGTGCAGGGTGGGTGGTGCCGCGTCAGCCTGCGGCACTCGCATCAGGTCAGTAGCTCTTGTACGGCAGGAACTTCCCGGACAGCACGATGTTCACGCGGTCGCCCTTGGGATCGTTTTCGCGCTGGATGTCCATGGAAAAGTCGATCGCGCTCATGATGCCGTCGCCAAATTCCTCGTGGATCAGCTCCTTGATGCTGCCGCCGTAGACGCTGATGATTTCGTAGAAACGGTACAGCAGCGCGTCGGTGGGGACGGCGGTAGGCAGGCCGCCCTTGTACGGCACTACCTGCAGCCAGGCCACGGCCTCATCGCTCAGGTCAAAGATCTTGCCAATGGTTTCGGCCTGTTCCTTGGTAAATGTCATCTGGCCCAGGCAGCCTGCCGTGGTCCATTCCTTGCTCATGCCTACCTGGCTGGCCACATCGGCCCACTTGATGCCCTTGGCCACCTTGGCGGACAGGATCATGGCAGTAACTTGGGTGCGGTCGGAAATCATGGTGTGCTCCTTGAAAAAACGCTTGGGGGGGGGTAAAAATCAGAATCGGTTGAAAAATTTCAGGCGGCCTTGCCGGCCAGCGCAATCGGTTCGCGCCGGACCAGCTCCGGGACCGCCGCAGGTGCGGACGGTGCTGCCACGCCTTCTTCCTCGAGGCCGGGATAGACCGTCACGGTGCCACCCGTGTCCTGCACCTCCGCAGCCGCGCTGTTGCTGGCCTGCTGGATGCGGTGCGAACGGCGCACCAGGAAATCGAGCAAGTGGTTGCGGATGCGGTAGTACTGCGGGTCGTGGTGCATGCTGTCGCGGGTACGGTCACGCGGCAGCGTGTTGACCACGATCTCTGCCACGCGTGCGCGCGGGCCATTGCTCATCAGGAAGATGCGGTCGGCCAGCAGGATCGCCTCGTCCACATCGTGCGTGATCATGAACACGGTCTGGTGGGTTTCCTCGCAGATGCGCACCAGCTCGTCCTGGATCACGCCACGGGTCAGCGCGTCCAGCGCCCCGAAAGGCTCGTCCATCAGCAGCATCTTGGGCGCCACGGCGAAGGCTCGCGCAATGCCGACACGCTGCTTCATGCCGCCGGACAGTTCGGTCGGCTTCTTCTTGGCGGCGGCGCTCAGGCCCACCATCTCGATGTAGCGCGCGCTATGTTCGGCCACCTGCTGGGCGCTCCACTCCGGGTGGCGCGAACGCACGGCAAATGCCAGGTTGCCTTCGACCGTGAGCCAGGGCAGCAGCGCGTGGCTCTGGAACACCACGCCGCGATCCAGGCTGGGGCCGTCGATTTCGCGCTTGTCCATGAATACGCAGCCACCGGAGGCTTCTTCCAGGCCGGCCATCACGTTCAGGATGGTGCTCTTGCCACAGCCGGAGTGGCCGATCACGCAGACGAACTCGCCCTTGCGGATGCCGAAGTTCACGTTCTCGAACACCGGCGGCTGGTCGGCACGGTAGCGCTTGCTCAGGTTCTCGACCACCAGGAAGTCCTGGCCACGTTCAGCTGCGGCAGGGGCGGCAGCCACGGAGGGGGTTGAAGCATCATTCCACATAGGTCACCTTCTTTTGAAGCATTGCAAACATCTGGTCCAGCAGCATGCCGACCACGCCAATCAGCAGCACCGCGAAAATCACGTTGGCCAGCGACAGGTTGTTCCACTCGTTCCACACGAAGTAGCCGAGTCCGGTTCCGCCGATCAGCATTTCGGCTGCCACGATCACCAGCCAGGCAATACCCATGGAGATGCGCATGCCGGTGATGATGGTCGGCGCGGCGGCGGGCAGGATCACCTGGATGGCGGCACGCAGCGGCTTGACTTCCAGCGTGCGCGCCATGTTTAGCCAGTCCTTGCGGACATTGGCCACGCCAAAGGCGGTGTTGAGCAGCATCGGCCAGATCGAGCAGATGAAGATCACGAACACGGCCGAGACGTTGGCACTCTTGATGGTGTAGAGCGCAATCGGCATCCAGGCCAGTGGCGAGATCGGCTTGAGCACCTGGATAAAGGGGTTGAGCGCCTGGTACAACAGCGGTGACATGCCTATCATGAAACCGAGCGGGATCGCTACCGCCACCGCAATCAGGTAACCCAGAAGCACGCGGCCCAGCGAGTAGCCCAGCTGCACGCCAATACCCTTGTCGTTGGGGCCGTTGTCATAGAAGGGATCGCTCATGTTCTGCAGGATCACGCTGCCGAACTGGGCCGGGCTGGGAAAGCCGTCGTTTTTCTGCACGGGTGCGCCAAGATCGGCATCGGCGGGCAGATCGCCCATGAACACGGCGTATTCGCGCTCTTCGGCCGTCATGGTGGCTACGTTGGCCTGCTGCACGTCCGGGCGGGTTCCCAGGTGCCAGATTCCGATCAGCACCAGCAGGATCATGCCCGAGAGCACCGCGGCTCTTTGTCGCAAGGATAGGGATTTCATGGGAGACTCCTTTCTGGCCGGTCAGGCACGCTTGATGGGAAAACTGGCAAGGTATTGCTCGGGCTTGCCGGGATCAAAGGCCTTGCCCATGACCTGGAATGCCCCGATGCGGTTCTGCGGCGGCACCGGCAGACCGGCCTGCTGCATCAGACGGCGGGCATCGGTCATCAGGAACACCTGCTCGGCCATCTGCCGGTAGTTGACCTGGCCTTTCAGGTAGCCCCAGCGCTTCATCTGGGTCAGCATCCAGATCGCCATCGAATCCCAGGGGAAGGCGTCGAAACCGATGCGATTCGGGTCGTCCTGCACCTTGCCCAGACCATCGGCAAAGCGGCCGCGCAGTACCTGCTGGATCACGATCGGCGGCTGGTTGAGATAGCCCGGACCGGAGATCGCGTGGATGATCTTGTCGCGCTCCTCCTTGCGGTTGGCCATGGCCGTCGCGTTCAGGATGGCGCGGTACATCGCCAGGAAGGTGTTCGGGTTCTGGTCGATAAAGGCCTGCGAGGTACCAAAGGCACAGCAGGGGTGGCCGTCCCAGATCTCGCGCGTCAGGATGTGGATAAAGCCGACGCGGTCGTACACGGCGCGCTGGTTGAACGGATCGGGACCGAGGAAGCCGTCGATATTGCCGGCACGCAGGTTGGCGATCATTTCTGCTGGCGGCGTGACGCGGATCTGCACGTCACGATCCGGATCCAGGCCATGCTCTGCCAGGTAGTAGCGCAGCAGGAAGTTGTGCATGGAAAACTCGAACGGGATCGCAAAGCGGAAGCCCTTCCACTGACGCGGATCGCGCTTGTCCTTGTGCTTGAGCGCCAGCGTGATAGCCTGGCCATTCACGTTCTGGATCGCCATCACGCGCATCGGCTGCGCCGAGGAGCCCACGCCCATGGAAATCGTCAAGGGCATCGGCGACAGGAAATGTGATGCGTCCAGCTCATTGTTCAGCATCTTGTCGCGCACCAGCGCCCAGCCGGCCGTTTTCTGCAGCTGCACGTTCAGGCCCTGCTGCTGGTACAGGCCCAGCGGGCCGGCCATGATCAGCGGCGTGGCGCAGGTGATCGGCACGAAACCGATGCGCAAGTCCTTCTTCTCCAGGCTGCCCTTCGATTCCAGTGCCTTCGCCTGCAGATCCTGCAAGGGCAGCAGGCTGCCAATGGCGGCAGCGGCGGTACCGGCACCCACGGCGCGCAGGAAGTTGCGGCGTGTCGGCTCATGCGGGAACAGCGCACGCACGGCGGCGGACTCGATAAAGTCGTTGGACAGGGTTTCCGCCTGCTGCTGGCGCTGCTGGCGGGCCAGTTGCGCCAGGGCATCGTGCTCCTGCTGGCTGGCATGCTCGCCACAGCTGCAACCACCCAGCCGGCTGCTGGCGCTGTAGGGGCGATAGACGTTGTGTTCATTCTGCATGGTGCGTACTTCCTCTCTGTTTGTGTTCAGGCCACCAGACGCTGCGGCTGACACTTGCCCAGTTCCAGCACCACCGCGTCCTGGCCGGGAGCCTGTTGCTGCATGCGCAGGAACGAGCCATCAACTTCAAGCAAGGTCCATGCCAAGTCGCATTGCGGACGGCCGTAAATCACCACCGGCATGGCACGCGACTTGAGCCGGATGACTGGCGCCTGGTGCTGGTAGCCCGGGTCGTCCTGGCCGGCAATGGCAGCGGCAATCGCCCGGGCCTGGCCGGCAATCGGCTCGATGAAGCGGCAGGGCTGGCCATCCAGGCTGATGCAATCACCCAGGGCATAGACATCGGCAGCGCTGGTCTGCAGCGTGGCGGGATCGACCACGATGCCCTTGTCCAGCACCAGGCCGGCACTCTGCAGCACCCGGGACTCCACCATCAGGCCCGTCGCGGCGAGTACGACATCGGCCTCGAACACCCGGCCATCGCTCAGCGTCAGCTGGCGCGCGCCGTCGGCACTGGCCTGCACGCCGGCCACCTCGACCTGGCCGTGGTACTGCACGCCCATGTCCTGCAGCCCCTGCAGCAGGCGTTCGCCCGCCTGTTGCGGCAACAGCGCTGCCAGCGGCCAGGCCTGGCGGTCCAGCAGCGTGACCTGATGGCCGGCACGCGCCAGGTCTTCGGCCATTTCGCAGCCGATCATGCCGGCTCCCACCACCAGCACGCGCTGGCTGCGCTGCGCGAGTTGCTGCTGCAGGCCATCCCACTGCTGCAGGTGGTTGACGCGCCAGCACAAATCTGCGGGCAACGATGCCGGTAGCGCCGGACGCGCACCTTGTGCCAGGATCAGCTGGCTGTAACGCAGCTGGCCGCGGGTGGTACGCAGCTGGTGCAGCGCCGGCGACAGCCCTATCATCAGCGTATTTGCCAGCAGGCGCACGCCCAGGCGGCGGGCGGCCTCAGCGCCACTTTCTGCCACCAGCGCCTTGGCGCACTGCCCCTTGCCCATGGCAATGGACAGTTCGGGCTTGTGGTAACGGTCGCCCGCGCAGGCGCTGACCAGCGTGATGGGCGTGGAAGGCATGGCCTGGCGCAGGGCTTCGGCCACCGACCAGCCGGCCAGCCCTGCCCCCACGATCACGATGCCGCCGTCTACCGGCACCTGCGATCCCGACACGGCAGACAAGTCGATCTCGACCCGCTCATACAGCTCGAAGTCGCTCTTGGTCACGCCACACAGCGGGCAGACCCACTCGTCCGGAATATCCTCGAAGCGGGTACCCGGTGCCAGGCCGCTGTCCGGATCACCGGCCTCTTCGTCATAAATCAGGCCGCAGGCGCGGCAGATGAACTGTTTCCAGGCGGGCGCGTTCATGCTGGCACCTCTTCCTGGCTCAGGCGCGCCATTTCCCAGCGCAAATGCTTGACGGCAGGCGTCACGATCGCCACAAACTGTGCTTCGCGCACCCGGCGCTGCACCGGGGACTGCATCAGGTAGCCACGCGCACCCTGGTGCATCAGCGCCGAATTGGCGGCACGCAGCACGAACTCGCCCCCCTGCGCACGCAGGTCCAGCACCTCCAGCAGAAAGTCCTTGCTGTCCTCGTACGGGGTCTGCGCCAGCCTGGCCGCGCGCGTCCACAAATCGTCATACTCGGCCTGCAGCACATCCGGGCGATCCGACAGGTACTGGTTCACATGGCCCAGCATCGGCTCCACTTCCAGCATGGATTCGATCGCGCCCTGCGCCACGCCTGCCGCCATGCCGACCTGCAGCAGTACGAAAGCGGCCCGGATGCGCTTGAGAAACGGGGCCACCGGATCGGCAATCAGCAGATCCTGCCCGACGAAGTACTTGTCCAGGCGCACAGCCCAGGTGCTGGTGCCCTCCATGCCGGAAAACACCGGGCAGGGACGCAGGCCCACTTCCTCGCCAATATCCAGCAGGAACATGATCTCGTGCGAACGGCTGCCGTCGGACTTGCTGACGGTGGCAATCGCGCCGCAATACTGGCCCTTGGCAATATGGCTGACCCAGGGCAGCGCGCCGCTGACCAGATAGCCGCCCGGCACTGGTTCGGCCTTGAGCTGCATCGGCTCGATGCCGGCCAGCGCCTTCATCGGGTTGGACAGGGCCGTGCCGCCAAAGCTGCGACCCAGCATGTGATCCTGCAGGCGCTGGCCGGTCAGCGCCGGGTTGCCAGACTGCTCCATATACATGCCGCAGACATCATGCGCCCAGGTCAGGAAGCCGGTCGCACCGCAAGAGCGGCTGATTTCGCGCATCGCGTCCAGGCCCAGCACAAAACGCTGGCCGCCGGCATCCAGGGCTGCCGCAAAGGCACCGGCGCGTCCCAGCTCACCCATCAGCTCACGAGGGTACAGATGCTCCTGGTCAATGCGGTAGGCCGCTGCCGCCAGCGGACCGCGCGCCACGCGGCTGACCTCGGCCATGACCTGGTCGTCACCCCAGCTCTTGTCAAAGCAGGGCTGCTCCCCGCCGCATGCAGCCGCCTGGACCGCCTTGTGTTCTGCTGCAATCTGCATGGCATTCACCTCCTGTTGTGCAAGTTGTGGTGAATCGTTTCCGGTTCACCGCCTGCACACACCCATGCAAATGGCGTGCCAAGTCACTCCCAATAAATCGCAAGCTATTGAAATAACTGGGAAAAAATCAGATAGATCGCAGATTTGCCCAGCTTCTGGTATCCCCACACCGTTTTGGTCGCGGTGGCCGGGCGCAATCATGGTGCACCGCAGCACACCCGCATGCCATGCGGCAGTGCATCATCACCCTGCGATAGCGCCCTGCCCCTAATGACAGGCTGGCATGCTGGAATGGCACACTATCAGTGCACAGGCGTGAGCCCAGCGCTCAGCCATGTTCGCGCCGATACCTCGCCGGCGTCTGTCCGCTGTACTTGCGGAATGCCACGTTGAAAGCCGATTCCGACTGGTAGCCGGTCAGCCCGGCAATCTGCGCCAGGCTGTGACGCGGATCGCGCAGCAACTCCATGCCATGCAGCATGCGCAACTGCGTCAGGAAAGCCCAGGGCGACATGCCGGCATGCTGGGCAAATTGGCGGGTAAAGGTCGCGCGCGACATCGCCGCGCGTTCCGCCAGGCTGTCGAGCGACCAGTCGCCACCGGGCTGCTGCCACATGGCTTGCACCACCCCCTGCAGCCGCGGCTCGGCCAGCAGGTTCAGCACGCCCGGCAGCTGGCGCACCGCCTCCGATTGCGCATAGGCACGCAGCACATGCAAGAGCAGCGCCTGCGTCAGCAATTCGGCCATGGCACGTGCGCCCGGCTGCTCGGCGGCGGCTTCCTGGCGCAGCAACTGCACCAGTCCCAGCACCGGATGCAGCGTGCTGCCGCCAGCCTCGCCCGGCCAGGCCAGCGGCACATGCACCACCCGGATCGGCGCACCCCGCCAAGGCGGTCCCGGCTGCTGCTCGGCCTCCTGGGGCTGCCCCAGGATCAGCACATCCGGCAAGGCCTGCAGCAGCAGCGCGCCGGCCTCGCCCTCGTGCACGAAGCGGCCACACACCAGATCCAGGCTGTCCCGCAGGCAGGCGGCATCGGGCAGATTGCTGCGCAAGGGCAGCCAGCCCTGCTGCTGCAAGGGGCGGCGCGTGTCGTCCAGGCTGTCATCGGCAGGCAGCGCCCCCTGCAAGGCCACTAGGTTGTGTGCCAGCCCGCGCGGCAGCACCACCAGCTCGCCCGGTCGCAGCGGATACCAGCGCCCGTCTGGCAAGCCCAGCCGGCAACCGCCCTCCAGGACGGCGTGAAACAGCGCGATCCCGTCCGCGGCCTGGGCGTGCGGCAGCGCAAACACATCGTGCATGCGGCAGCGCAGATCCAGTTGCCCGCGCAAGCGCGCCCATTGCAGCAGCCGGCCCAGCGTGTCCCGGCCATCCTCCCCATGCATGTCCATGATTCGATCCGATTGATAAATTTTTTGCAGGAATATTGTCAAAAAATATTGTATCCCTGACCTATCATGGCTTCAACGCAATGCGTTTTCCCGATCCCCCCTTCAAGGAGCAGTCTCATGAGCGAAGAGAAAAAGTACCTGGCCCCGATCGATGCCGAAGGCCTGGCCAAGTTTGCCGAAGTCGGCCGCAACAACCCGGACCGCCGTGGCACCAACAAGATCCACACCATCTGTGTCGGCCAGTACCGCACGCTGAGCTACCTGACCAACCCCGATCCGATGCACCCCGCCGTGGTGGTCGATGAGCCGCTGCACCTGTTCGGCCAGAACACCGCGCCGGCTCCCGGTGAAGTGGTACTGTCCGGCCTGGGCGGCTGCCTGGCTGTCGGCATCACCGCCGTGGCCACCCACCGCAATGTGCGTCTGAGCAAGCTGGAAGTCTTTCTGGAAGGCGATATCGGCAACAGCGCTGCCTGGGGTGCTGGCGGTGCCGAGCGCGAGCCGGGCCAGATGGGCTTCCAGGCCGTACGCGTCAAGGTCGTGATCGAGGGCGATGCCAGCCGCGAGGAGCTGGACGCCATCGTGCAGCATGCCAACTACTACTCGCCCGTGGCCAACACCATCCGCAACCCGGTGCAATTCGAGATCGGTCTGGCAGACTGATTCCGGTTGCTGCCCCATGCCAGCCGCTGCTACCAGACCTGCCCATGGTCCGGTACAGCGGCTTTCCTGTCTCTGTACATCATTTTATTTTTACATATAATGACTGGACCTTGACTGTTTGCGCCCCGCGCATCTCCATCTCCGCATGACCAGCAGCATTTTCCTCGGACTCCTTATTGGCATCGTCATGGGCCTGACCGGTGCCGGCGGCGGCATTCTGTCGATCCCGGCCCTGGTACTGGGGACCGGCATGGGCATGGTGGCCGCCAAGCCGGTGGCGCTGGCGGCCGTCGGCCTCGGCTCGGCCATCGGCGCGGCTGACGGCCTGCGCCTGGGCCATGTGCGCTACAAGGCCGCACTCTACATGGTGCTGCTGGGAGTCCTGTTCTCCCCGATCGGCCAGTGGGCGGCGCATCAGGTGCCGGCCGCCTTCCTCGCCATCCTGTTCAGCGCCATCATGCTGCTGGTGGCCTGGCGCAGCTGGAAAAAACCGTCCCGGGCGCAAACCGCCCACAGCTACGAACGCGATGTCCCCTGCAAGCTCAACCCCGACACCGGCAAGTTCTCCTGGACACCCGCCCATTTCACCACGCTGGGCCTCATCGGTGCCGCCACCGGCCTGATGACCGGCATGCTGGGCGTGGGCGGCGGCTTCTTCATCGTGCCGATGCTGCAGCGCTACAGCAATCTCACCCAGCAAAGCATTGTCGTCACCTCGCTCGCCGTGATTGCCCTGGTGTCCGGCTCCACCGTGCTGCAGATGCTGCTGGCTGGCCACAGCGACATCGTGCCTTCGGGCTGGATCTTTGTCATCGCCACCTGTGTCGGCATGGTGTTCAGCCGCATGGTGGCAGCGCGCGTGCCCACGCTGTGGAGCAAGCGCGGTTTTGCCGTGCTGGTGCTGCTCGCCACCGTGCTGCTGCTGCTCAAGACCTTTGCCCCGGGCCTGATCGCCCTGTCCTGATCCCCCAAGGAGACTGCCATGACCGCCGCCGTGCGTATCACCCCCTATTTCGACAGCTACTCCAGCACCTTCAGCTACGTGCTGGACCAGGGTCCGGGCAGCGCCTGCGCCATCATCGATCCGGTGCTGGACTATGACCCCAAGTCCGGCCGCACCCGCACCGATAGCGCCGAGCAGCTGATCCGCTTCGTGCAAGACAACCAGCTGCAGCTGCAATACATCCTGGAAACCCACGCCCACGCCGACCATCTCTCCAGCGCCCCCTGGCTGCGCCAGCAGCTCGGCGGCCAAATCGTCATCGGCCAGCCGATCACCACCGTGCAGAAAACCTTTCGCGGCATCTACAACCTGAAGGATCTGGCAGCAGACGGCAGCCAGTTCGACCTGCTGCTGTCCGAAGGCCAGGGGCTGGACCTGGGCAGCCTGCGCATCGAGGCCATGCACGTACCCGGTCACACCCCGGCCGACATGGCCTACCACGTCATCACGGCCGCTGACGAAGCCGATCTGGTTTTCGTCGGCGATACCCTGTTCGCGCCCGATGCCGGCACCGCACGCTGCGACTTTCCCGGCGGCGATGCGCACCAGATGTTCCACTCGGTGCGCCGCCTGCTCTCGCTACCGGCCGATACCCGCCTCTTCCTGTGCCACAACTACGCCGATGGCGTGGCCGACAACCCGGCCGCCTTTTGCGAACACACCGTGGCCCGGCACAAGGCCGGCAATATCCATGTGCACGACGGTATCGACGAAGACGCCTTTGTCAGCATGCGCACGGCCCGCGACGAAACGCTGGACATGCCCAAGCTGATCCTGCCGGCAGTGCAGGTCAACATCCGCGCCGGTCAGCTGCCACCCGCCGAAGACAACGGCACGCACTACCTGAAGATTCCGCTCAACGTGCTGTAAAGAGCGCACCGGCACAGTCGGCAATCGGCGTACCTGCTGCAAGCCCTGTCGCAGGACGTAAAATCAATCCTTTACCGGCATGCCCAGACAAGCTGCGCATGCCTTTTGCCTTGTGATCCCGCCCGGCAGCCTGCCGTGGCCCTCCAGACCTAGCCTTCACACCATGACAGACGCCCTGCAGCAGCCCGCCCTGGCCGCCCTGACCAAGTCCTTTGAACCCGCCGCCATCGAAGCCCGCTGGGGCCCCGAATGGGAGCGCCGCGGCTATGGCGTTGCCGGCTTTCGCGGCACCGGCCAGCCCAGCGCCGAGGCCCATGCGGCCGGCCACGACTTTGCCATCCAGCTGCCGCCGCCCAACGTCACCGGCACGCTGCACATGGGCCACGCCTTCAACCAGACCATCATGGACAGCCTCACGCGCTACCACCGCATGATGGGCTACAACACCGCCTGGGTCCCCGGCACCGACCACGCCGGCATCGCCACGCAAATCGTCGTCGAACGCCAGCTGCAGGAACAGGGCATCAGCCGTCACGACATGGGCCCCACCCCACCTGAAGCGCGCAAGAACTTCGTCTCCCGGGTCTGGGAGTGGAAGGAACACAGCGGCAACACCATCACCAACCAGATGCGCCGCATGGGTGCCAGCGTCGACTGGAGCCGCGAATACTTCACCATGGACGACAAGCTCAGCCACGTCGTCACCGAAACCTTTGTCCGCCTGTACGAGCAGGGCCTGATCTACCGCGGCAAGCGCCTGGTCAACTGGGATCCGGTGCTCAAGTCCGCCGTCTCCGACCTCGAAGTCGAAAGCGCCGAGGAAGACGGCCACCTGTGGCACATCGCCTACCCGCTGACGGACGGCAGCGGCAGCCTGACCGTGGCCACCACCCGCCCCGAAACCATGCTTGGCGACGTTGCCGTCATGGTCCACCCCGAAGATGAGCGCTACCAGGCCCTGATCGGCAAGACCGTGACCCTGCCGCTGGTCGGCCGCGAGATCCCGGTCATCGCCGACGACTACGTGGACCGTGCGTTCGGCACCGGCGTGGTGAAAGTCACGCCGGCACACGACCAGAACGACTACGCCGTGGGCCAGCGCCACCAGCTGCCGATGATCTGCGTGCTGGAACTCGACGCCACCATCAACGGCAACGCCCCCGAAGCCTACCGTGGCCTCGACCGCTTTGTCGCACGCAAGGCCGTGATCAAGGACCTCGAAGCCATCGGTGTCCTGGTCGAAACCCGCAAGCACAAGCTGATGGTGCCGCGCTGCGCCCGCACCGGCCAGGTCGTCGAACCCATGCTCACCGACCAGTGGTTCGTCGCCATGAACGCCGTCGGCAAGGACGACCCCACCGGCAAGAGCATCGCGCAAAAGGCCATCGACGCCGTCGACAGCGGACAGGTCCGCTTCGTCCCGGAAAACTGGGTCAACACCTACAACCAGTGGATGCACAACATCCAGGACTGGTGCATCAGCCGCCAGCTCTGGTGGGGCCACCAGATCCCGGCCTGGTACGACGAAGAAGGCCAGGTCTACGTGGCCCGCAACGAGGAACAAGCCAGACAGCAATGGCGCAAGGCCATCGACGATGCCATGGCCCACGCCCGCGTCCGCTGCCACACCGCCGACACCGACCGCCTGCAGGCCCGACTCACGCGCGGCCCGCAGCTCACGCGTGACGAAGACGTGCTCGACACCTGGTACTCCTCCGCCCTGGTCCCCTTCAGCACCATGGGCTGGCCCGAGGCCGCCCAGCCAGCCAACGGCGGCACCACAGACTACGACCTCTACCTCCCCAGCAGCGTCCTGGTCACCGGCTACGACATCATCTTCTTCTGGGTCGCCCGCATGATCATGATGACGACCCACTTCACCGGCCAGGTGCCGTTCCGCCACGTCTACATTCATGGCCTGGTGCGCGACGCCCAGGGCAAGAAGATGAGCAAGTCCGAAGGCAACGTGCTCGACCCGGTCGACCTCATCGACGGTATCGAACTCGCCCCGCTGCTGGACAAGCGCGTGGTCGGCCTGCGCAAGCCCGAAACCGCCCCCAAGGTGCGCAAGGACACCGAAAAGGAATTCCCCGACGGCATCCCGGCCTACGGTGCCGATGCCCTGCGCTTCACCTTTGCCGCCCTCGCCAGCCTGGGCCGCAGCATCAACTTCGACAGCAAGCGCTGCGAAGGCTATCGCAACTTCTGCAACAAGCTCTGGAACGCCACCCGTTTCGTGCTGATGCAGTGCGAAGGCCACGACTGCGGCATCGTCCACCCCAGCGGTGACGACAAGGTCTGCGACCGCAGCTACAAGACCTTCAGCCAGCCCGACCGCTGGATCGTCAGCCAGCTGCAGCGCGTCGAAGCCGAGGTTGCCAAAGGCTTTGCCGAATACCGCCTCGACAACGTTGCCAACACCCTGTACGACTTCGTCTGGAACGAATTCTGCGACTGGTATCTGGAAATCGCCAAGGTGCAGATCCAGACCGGCGACGAACCGGCCCAGCGCGGCACGCGCTACACCCTGATCCGCGTGCTCGAAACCATTCTGCGCCTGGCCCATCCGGTGATCCCCTTCATCACCGAGGAACTCTGGCAGAAAGTCGCCCCGCTGGCGGGCCGCAGCGGCGCCTCCGTGGCCGTTGCCGAATACCCGGTCAGCAACCCGGAAAAAATCGACGAGCAGGCCGAGCAGTACGTTGCCAAGCTCAAGCAGCTGGTCGATGCCTGCCGCAACCTGCGCGGTGAAATGCAGGTCTCCCCGGCGCAGCGCCTGCCGCTCTACGCCCTAGGCGATGACGCCTTCCTGACCGAGGCCGCCCCGGCGCTGCAGGCCCTGGCCAAGCTGTCCGAAGTCAAGGTCTTTGCCGATGAGGCCAGTTGGCAGGCTGCCGCCCAGGCGGCTCCGGTCGCCGTTGTCGGCGAGGCGCGCCTGGCACTGTTCATGGAAATCGACAAGGACGCCGAGCGCATCCGTCTGGGCAAGGAAGTCACGCGCCTGCAGGGTGAAATCGCCAAGGCCCAGGGCAAGCTCAACAACCAGAACTTCGTCGCCAAGGCTCCGCCTGCCGTCATCGAGCAGGAAAAACAGCGCGTCGCCGACTTCGGTGCCACGCTGGCCAAGGTGCAGGAGCAGCTGGCGCGTCTGGGCTGATCCTTCCCCGCCAACAGCAACGGCCACCCCAGGGTGGCCGTTCTGCATTTGCTACTACCGTGATGAGGACTGTCGGAGAGCGCTCAGCGCCCGCGCTGCGCCTCCGGTGTCTCCAGCCGGCGCGCCAGCAGCGTGATCACGCTGGTCATCACCAGATAGATCAGCGAAATCGCCAGGAAGGGTTCCCAGTAGCGCGAATGGGCGCCGGCCACGGTACGCGCCGCCATCGCCAGCTCGGCCAGGCCAATCGCCGATACCAGCGAGGAATCCTTCAGCAGCGTCACCGCCTCGTTCACCAGTGGCGGTACCATGCGGCGCAGCGCCTGCGGCAGCACCACATAGCGCATGGTCTGCACCTCGTCCAGGCCCAGGCTTTCGGCGGCCTGGATCTGGCCACGGGCAATCGACTGGATGCCGGCACGCACGATCTCGGAAATATAGGCGCTGGCATTCAGCGTCAGCGCCAGTGCGCCAGAAAAGAAGGCACCATGCGACTGGCGGAAATCCAGCGCGGCGGCACCGCTGAGCAGCAGGCCGTGCTCCGGGTGGACCAGCGTCGGCATCAGCGCAAAATGCACCAGCAGAATCTGCACGAACAGCGGTGTGCCGCGCAAAAAACCGACATAGCCCAGCAGAATCCAGCGCAGCACGCGGCGCAGGCCGGTGGCCGGGCGCGCGTTGACCAGGCCAATGCCGAGCCCCAGCAGCAAGCCCAGCGACAGCGCAATCAGCGTCAGCTTCACGGTCATCCAGGCCCCGGTGACGAACAGGGGCGCATAGGGCGTCAGAATTTCCCAGCGTAAATCCATGGTGGTGTCAGTGTGTGCCCGGTAGCGGCAAGCGCTGCTCCAGGCAGAAATCGGCCGGCAGTCCGGCGCTCAGGCACCGGCTTGCCGCAGAAGAAGGAAGAGCTCAGTTGGAAGCCGCGGAAGCAGCCGTGCTGGCAGCGGCAGCGGCCACCGGTGCATCACCAAACCACTGGGTGTAGATCTTGTCATAGGTGCCATCGGCGCGAATCGCCTGCAGGCCGGCATTCACCTTGTTCAGCAACTCGGTGTTGCCCTTGCGCACCACGATGCCGTACTGCTCCGGCACGGCGGTATCGTCGGCAACCAGACGCAGCTGGGTCGTGCTGTTGTTCTTCAGGTAGTGACCCACCACACCGTTGTCACCCACCACGGCAGCCACACCACCCGATTCCAGCTCCTTCATGGCCAGCGGCGTGGTGTCAAAGCGCTTGATGTTGGCGCTGGTCTTGCCCTGCAGTTTGGACACCACTTCGTCGCCGGTGGTACCGGTCTGCACGCCCACGGCCAGATCCTTCAGGTCCTGCAGCGAGGCCACGCCGGAATCGGCACGCACGGCGATCAGCTGCTTCGCCTCGAAATACGGCTCGGAGAAGTCCATCGTCTGCTTGCGCGCATCGGTAATCGTCACGGCAGAGATCACCAGATCGCTGTCACCCTGGTTCAGGCCGTTGAACAGGCCTTCCCACGGCGTATTCACCATGCGCACCTGGAAGCCACCCTTCTCGGCCACTGCCTGGATCAGGTCGGCGTCAAAGCCCTGCACCTTGCCTTCCGGCGTCATGGACTCGAACGGGGCGAAGTTGGCGTTGGATGCTGCTACCAGCACCTTGCCGGCCGGTGCGGCAGCAGCAGAAGCCGATGCCGCCGGTGCTTCGGACTTGGAGCAGGCGACCAGGGCCAGCGAAGCGGCCAGGGCAAAAACGGTACGACGGGAAAAAATTGCTTGCATGGAAAAACCTCGGATAGGAAAAACCGGCCTGACCATGCACACACGCACACGAAAAGACAACAGGAACAACGCCCTGCCTTGTCCAGGCCAATCCATAATGATACCTTTGGCATGCACAATTGGAAACACGCACTGCAACATGCCGCTGCTGCAAGCGTTGTTGCACTGCAATGCAACAACAATCGGCGTTATCCTTGCCTTTTCCCTGTTTCACCGCATCACGATGACCGCTCCCCAATCCCCGGCAACTCCGCTGAGCCCGGATGACTATCTGCGCAAGATCCTCAACGCCCGCGTCTACGACGTGGCGCACGAGACACCGCTCGACCATGCACGCGTGCTGAGCCGCCGCATCGGCAACACCGTGCTGCTCAAGCGCGAGGACCAGCAGCCGGTGTTCAGCTTCAAGCTGCGCGGCGCCTACAACAAGATGGCCCAGCTGACTCCGGGCCAGCTGCACAAGGGCGTGATCTGCGCCTCGGCCGGCAACCACGCGCAAGGCGTGGCGCTGGGCGCACGCAAGCTCGGCACGCGCGCCATCATCGTCATGCCCACCACCACGCCACAACTCAAGATCGATGCCGTGCGGACGCTTGGCGGCGATGTCGTGCTGGCCGGTGAAAGCTATAGCGATGCCTACCAGCACGCGGTCAAGCTGCAGGACGAACAGGGCCTGACCTTCATCCACCCGTTCGATGATCCCGACGTCATCGCCGGCCAGGGGACGGTCGCCATGGAAATGCTGCGCCAGGTGCAGACCCTGCCCCATGCCGATCTCGATGCCGTGTTCGTCGCCATCGGCGGCGGCGGCCTGGCCTCTGGCGTGGCCAGCTACATCAAGGCGGTGCGCCCCGGTATCAAGGTGATCGGCGTGCAGATGAACGATTCCGATGCCATGTGGCAATCGGTGCAGCGCAACGAGCGCGTGGCGCTGGACGATGTCGGCCTGTTCTCCGACGGCACCGCTGTCAAGCTGGTCGGCGAGGAAACCTTCCGCCTCTGCCGCGAGTTGCTGGATGACTACGTCATCGTCGATACCGATGCCGTCTGCGCCGCTATCAAGGACATCTTTGTCGATACGCGCAGCATCGTCGAACCGGCCGGCGCCATGGGTGTCGCTGCCATCAAGCAGTACGTGGACAAGCGCCAGCTCAGCGGCCAGACCTTTGCCGCCGTGCTCTGCGGCGCCAACATGAACTTCGACCGCCTGCGCTTCGTCGCCGCACGTGCCGAGATCGGCGAAGATCGCGAGGCCCTGTTCGCCGTCACCATCCCGGAAGAGCGGGGCAGCTTCCGCCGCCTGTGTTCGCTGATTGACAGCCTGGAAGGCGGGCCGCGCAACGTGACCGAGTTCAACTACCGCATGCACAGCAGCCAGCAGGCCCATGTGTATATCGGCGTCTCGACCAACGGCAAGGGCGAAAGCCGCATGATCACGCAGAAGCTGCGCGAAAACGGCTTCGACACGCTGGACCTGACCGAGAACGAGCTGGCCAAGGCGCATATCCGCTACATGGTCGGCGGCCCGAGCTCGGTCGCCGGCAATGAGCGCCTGCTGCGCTTCGAGTTTCCGGAACGCCCGGGCGCGCTGATGCGCTTCCTGAGCATGCTCAACCCGGGCTGGAACATCAGCCTGTTCCACTACCGCAACCAGGGCGCCGACTACAGCGAGGCGCTGGTCGGCATTCAGGCCCCGCCCGAGGACGATGCCCCGTTCCAGGAATTCCTGCACACGCTGGGCTACCCTTACGTCGAAGAAACGCAGAACCCGGTCTACCAGATGTTCCTGCGCAAGCCGGCCTGAGTGCCTGCGGCCATGAGCGAATTCGCGCGCAACCTGCTGCTGGCCCTGCAATTCTTCACCCGCCTGCCACTGCCGCAGCAGCTGGCGGCCTGGGCGGATTACAGTCCGGCCCGCATGCGGGCAGCGCTGGTGCATTTCCCAGCGATCGGCTGGCTGACCGGTTCCGTGGCGATACTGGTCTATCTGTTCGTGCTCTGGCTGTGGGGCTCGCCGGTGATGCTGATGGCCTCCTCCAGCCTGCTGATGGCGCTTGCCGCCCTGCTCAGCACGCTGGCCACGATCTGGCTCACCGGCGCACTGCACGAGGACGGCCTGTCCGATGTCGCCGACGCGCTCGGCGGCCACGCCAGCCCGGCGCGCGCGCTCGAGATCATGAAGGACTCCCGTGTCGGTAGCTACGCCGTCATCACCCTGTTCATGGCGCTGCTGCTCAAGGTGCTGCTGCTAGCCAGCCTGGGCGTACTGCAGCCCGGCATCGTGTTGGCCAGCCTGCTGTGTGCCCACGTGGTATCGCGCTTCTTTCCGCTGCTGCTGATCAATGCCCTGCCGCATATCGGCCTGGACCAGCAGTCCAAGACCCTGCGCATCACCGGTGGCCTGCAGCAGGTATCGGTCTGGAGCGCGGCGCTCTGGTGCCTGCCGCTGGCGGCGTTCTACTACGTCACCGGCCAGGGTGCCTGGACGCTGGCCATTCTCGGCAGCGCCACTATGGCCAGCGGCATCGCCGCCGCATTGATGGGCTGGTGGTTCCATCGCCGCCTGCAGGGCTTTACCGGTGACTGCCTGGGTGCCACGCAGCAGGTCTGCGAGCTCACCTTTTATGCCGCCAGCCTGACCGCCACGCTGTACGCCATGGCACACGCATGACGCCACGCCTCCCTGCCCAACCCTGGTGGCTGCTGCGCCACGCCACGCCGCTGGTCGATGCCGGCATCTGCTACGGCCAGCTGGATGTACCCGCCGATGCCGCCGCAACGCAGCACAGCGCACAGGCCTTTCTGGCGGCACTGCCAGAGCTGGCGCAGCCCCTGCAGATCGTCTCCTCGCCGGCACGCCGTTGCCGGCAGCTGGCACTGACACTGCAGCAGCAGGCCGAACAGGCCGGCATCGCCACCCTGCCCCGCGTCGATACGCGCCTGCGCGAGATGCACTTCGGCCGCTGGGAAGGCCGCCCGTGGAGCACCCTGCCCGCCACGGAATGGGACAGCTGGATGGCCGATTTTGGCGGCTGGCCTGGCGGTGGCAATGGGGAATCGCTACATGACTTCATGGCGCGCGTGCAAGCGGTGGCACGCCAGCACCTGCTGCAGCCCCATGCGCTGCCCACGGTCTGGGTCACCCACGCCGGCGTGATGCGCATCATGCACCTGTGGCAGCGCGGCGTGCTGCGCGTGCATCAGGCACGCCAGTGGCCACGGCACGGTGCCACCGATCCAGGCGGCTGGCTGCGCATGGGCCAGCCGGTGCCGGACAGATAAGCCTTATTGCGCAGCGGACGCGTCATCCAGCGGCGGCAGCGCCTCGCTGGCGTCGGGCATCGGCTCGGCAGCGCTGGCTGGCAGATCCGCGCCCGCATCAGCCGGCGGCAGTGGCTGCACGTCTTCATGGCGCTGCAGCTCCACGCCACCGCCCGGCGCCACAATCGCGCCTTCTGCCTGGCGCGCCGGATCGGCTTGCCCCTGCAGTGGCGGGCGACCGGTCAGTTCTTCCGTCTGGGTCGAGGCATCCAGTGCCGCGGCGGACGCGGCGCCACCACTGATCGTCAGTTCGGCCGCGCCATCCCCGCGCACTGGCGAGCCATCGCTGCTGGCACCACGGCCCAGCCAGATGCCCGCCACCACGGCGAACACCACCAGCACAACAGCCGCCAGCAACAGCTGGCGGCCACGGGAAGAACGCGAGGAAGTGGATTGCATGTTGTCGTCTGGGAATCAGCGGGTCAGCCCGCCGGTCCGGCTCCTTCAGTTGCCAAAAAAGATGTCGGATTGCGCTGCGTTATGGCTGCTACGCACCATCTGCGGGCGCTCGCTCACCACGGCTATCGGCGCTGCATCCATGGCCGCGATGTCCATCGGCGGATTCAGCGGCGGCAGCGGACGCTCCGGCTGGGCGCGCTCCTGGGCCATCATATCGCGGCGGATCTGCTCGTCCAGTGCATTCAGCTCGGTCTGCAGCTCAGGATCCATGCCGACATCAAACGGATCAATGATGTTGCCATCCGGCCCGACTTCATGCACGATCCCTTCTTCATCGATGATGATCCGGCTGCGTGCAGCGGCTTCAGCCAGGTAGGAACTGCCGCTGCCTCCCATGCCGGTGGCAGTGCCCTTGCCGACCAGTTCGCGGCTTTGTGCATGCTGATCGATGGCGCCGTGCAGCAGCGGTTCGCCGCTCAGGCCCTGGTCAAATTCGGCGCGTACATGCGACCCCTGTGAAATGCCCACGCCCAGCATGTTGCCACCGACATAACCGACCAGGCCAATCGTCAGGATCGCCACGACCACCCACAACCAGGCCCAGCCGGCGTGGTCGGCCACTTCGGGAGGCGCAGACTGCTGCGTTCCGTTGGTATAGGTAAATGGCGTTTTCATGGTGTTCTCCTGCAGGTCCGGGCTGCCGTTCTTGTGATGGCTCCACCTTACGCCCGGGGCCTGCCGCCGGCTGTCAGACAAGAGCGCATGCCCATGCCAGTCCCGGCTGCAGGTATCATCGCACAAGCTGCACGCCTTGCGTGCAACCATTCATTTCCTGCCAGGATACCGCCATGCCCGCATCCCTCGAAGGTCAGCTCGTCGTCGCCATTTCCTCGCGTGCGCTGTTCAATCTCGAAGAAGAAAACCGCCTGTTCGAATCCGGTGACACCCAGGGCTATATGCAGGCCCAGCTGGATCGCCTCAGCCAGGCTGCCGAACCCGGTGTCGCCTTCTCGCTGGTGCAGAAGCTGCTCGCCTTCAACCAGGGCGACCAGCGCCGCGTCGAGGTGGTGCTGCTGTCGCGCAATGATCCGGTCAGCGGCATGCGCATATTCCGCTCGGCGCAGGCACACGGCCTGAGCACCATCGAGCGCGGCGTATTCACCCAGGGCGCCGACCCGTTCCGCTACCTGCGGCCGCTGGGCGCGCACCTGTTCCTTTCGGCCAATGACCATGACGTGCGCCAGGCGCTGGCACTCGGCTTTCCGGCAGCACGCGTCTCCATCGAATCCATGCGCGCCGGCAGCCAGCATCCGCGCGAGGTCCGCATCGCCTTTGACGGTGACGCCGTGCTGTTCAGCGACGAGGCCGAGCGCGTCTACCAGCAGGACGGCCTACCGGCCTTCCAGCGCCATGAGATCGACAAGGCCGGGCTACCGCTGCCGCCCGGCCCGTTCAAGCCCTTCCTGGACGCCTTGCATCAGCTGCAGCAGGCCTCGCGCCAGAGCGATGCGCCCATGCATATCCGCACCGCGCTGGTCACGGCACGCAGTGCCCCGGCACACGAGCGCGCGATCCGCACCCTGATGAGCTGGAACATCGCCGTCGACGAGGCGATGTTCCTCGGCGGCCTGCCCAAAGGCGGCTTCCTGCAAGAGTTCGAGCCGGATTTCTTCTTCGATGACCAGACCGGCCATGTCGACAACGCGGCCGCCCACGTGCCCTCCGGCCATGTCAGCAGCGGCATCGCCAACATGCCGCCCACGGACAGCAAGATCATTACCAACGAAACCGTCGTCTCCCTGCCTTCCGCATGAGCAGCCAGCTTCCCAACCTCTCCCACCGCAACGCCCTGGTGCTGTTTTCCGGCGGCCAGGATTCGGCCACCTGCCTGGCGCACGCGCTGCGCATCTATGGCCGTGTCGAAACCGTCGGCTTCGACTATGGCCAGCGCCACCGCATCGAGCTGGACGCGCGCCAGCAGGTGCTGCGCGCCTTCCGCGAGCAGTTCCCGCAATGGGCAGATCGTCTGGGCGATGACCACCTGCTCGACGTCAACATCCTCGGCCAGATCAGCGAGACCTCGCTCACGCGCGATACCGCCTTCGCCATGGAGGCCAGCGGCCTGCCGAACACCTTTGTGCCGGGCCGCAACCTGGTGTTCCTGACGTTGGCGGCAGCGCTGGCCTACCGCCGCGGCATCGACGTGCTGGTCACCGGCGTCTGCGAAACCGACTACTCCGGCTATCCGGACTGCCGCGACGACACCATGAAGGCGATGCAGATCGCGCTGTCGCTCGGCATGGACAAGCGCCTGTTGATCGACACACCACTGATGTGGATCGACAAGGCGCAGACCTGGCAGCTGGCACACGACCTGGGCGAAGGCTCCGGCACGCCGGACGGCGGCCAGCAGCTGGTCGACCTGATCATCGAGCACAGCCACACCTGCTACCTGGGCGACCGCGCGCATCGCCATGACTGGGGCTACGGCTGCGGCAGCTGCCCGGCCTGCGAGCTGCGTGCGCGCGGCTACCAGCTCTGGAGCCAGGCGCAGGCCGCCTGATCCTGCAGCCGCCCAAAACAGAACGGGAAGCCTAGTAGCTCCCCGTTGTTCCCTCTGTGTGCTCAGCCGGCCTTGGCCTGCCGCACGACAAAGCCCTCTTCGGCCGGCTCCAGCAGCCACAGGCCATCGTGGAAGGCTGCCACGCTGTGCCGGTGCGCCACCGACAGCAGGCCGCCGCCATTGGAACGCACCATGGCAATCAGCTCGCGGTACAGCAGCTCTTCGGTCGGCGCATCGAGCGCACTGGTGGCCTCGTCGGCAAACACCCACTTCGGCTGGCGCAGCAGCGCCCGCGCAATCGCCACGCGCTGCTGCTCGCCGCCGGACAGCTTGTGGCCCCAGTTCTCGCGCTGGTCCAGCTGGTCCGCCAGATGCAGCATGCGCACGATCTCCAGCACGCGGCGGATCTCGGCGTCGGCATAGGCATCTTCCTGCGCCGGATAGGCCAGCGCGGCACGCAGGCTGCCATGCGGCAGATACGGGCGCTGCGGCAGGAACATGCTGTGTTCGGGCAGTTGCACGCGGCCAAAGGCCAGCGGCCAGATGCCGGCAATCGCGCGCAGCAGCGTCGACTTGCCGCTGCCCGACGGCCCCTGCACCAGCACCGTATCACCGGGGTTCAGCTCCAGGCCATCGGCCTGCACCTGCAGCTTGCCACTCGGCAACAGGCATTGCAGATGCTGCAGCTGCAACTGCTGGCCCGCCACCACATGCTCGCGCGGCGCCGTCGGCTGCACTTCAGTCGTGACCTGCCAGCTGTCAGCCACGCCGCGATCAAAGGTATTCAGACGCTCGGTGGTGGCGCGCCAGCTGGCCAGCGCCGGGTAGGCATCGACAAACCAGCTCAGCGAATCCTGCACCTTGCCAAAGGCAGAAGAGATTTGGATCAGGTCGCCCAGCTTGATGGCACCGGCAAAATAACGCGGTGCCGCCACCAGGAATGGGAAGATGATCGCCGCCTGCTGGAAGAAGGAGGTGAACCAGACCAGCCGCTTCTGTGCCTTGATCAGGCGCAGGTAGTTGCTCAGCACCGCGCCGAAGCGGTTGTCCAGCTGCTCCTGCGAAGCCGGCTCGCCGCGGTCCAGCGCAATCGGTTCGCTGTATTCACGCACGCGCACCAGGTTGTAGCGGAAATCGGCCTCGCGCCATTCCTGCCAGAAGTTCAGCCGGATCAGGATGCGGCCAATGTAGTGCGCAATCACGCTGCCGATGGCGCAGTAGGCAATCGCCACCCACACCATATAGCCCGGCAGCGTCCATTCCTGCCCGCCCAGCGTGAAGCTGAAACTGCCCGACAGCGTCCACAAGATGCCGATGAAGGACACCAGCGTCACCACCGAGTTCAGCAGGCCCATGGAAATGCCGAGCGAGCTGCCGGTAAAACGGGCAATGTCTTCCTGGATCCGCTGGTCCGGGTTGTCCGATACCGTGGCGCCACCGCCCTGGCGTGCCAGCTCCAGGTGGTAGTAGCGGTGGTGGCCCAGCCACTTGTCCAGGTAGTTGCGCGTCATCCAGGCGCGCCAACGCAGGTCCAGCAGCTGCGTGATGTAGAACTTGTACACCGCCAGGATGATGGCGATCACCGCCAGCCAGCTGAAGCGCCCCATCTGGCTCCAGAACACCTCGACGTTCTTGTCCTGCAAGGCGTTGTAGAACACGTTGTACCACTGGTTGAACAACACGCTCATGTAGACCGTGCCCAGGTTCAGCGCCACGATCACCACCAGCATGGTGCGCGCGCGCCATTTTTCCTCGGAATGGAAATACGGTCGCGCCAGTCGCCAGGCATCCTTCAGGAACACGCCCCAGCTGCGACCCGGGCCGCTCCAGGGATCAGGCAGCGCCTCTTCGGCTACCTGCGCCGTACGAGCCCCGTTCATGCGCCACCATCCTCGCTCTCGATCACGCGTACGGTACCGGAAGGCAGCTCACGCGACAGATCGCTGGCACCCGGCAGCAGCGGCCCGACCTGGCCCAGGCGGTCACGCAATGACTGCGGCTGTCCCGTCAGCAGGATCGCGTAGTTAGTGCTGTTGGCCAGCACCTTCTTGATGTAGTCACGCGTCTCGCCAAATGGCACCGACTCGGCCCAGGCCGCGCCTTCCATCACCGGGCCATTGCGCCAGCTGCGCGGGCGGTTCGGGCCCGCGTTGTAGGCCGCCGTCGCCATCGGGTAGGAGCCCTGGAAGTCATCCAGCACCAGCTTCAGGTAGCCGGTGCCCAGCTGCACATTGGTTTCCAGGTTGTTGATCATCGACGGCGCATACGGAATGCCGAGCTTGTTGGCGGTCCAGCGCGCCGTTGCCGGCATCACCTGCATCAGGCCCGATGCCCCCACGTGCGAGCGTGCGTTGGTGGCAAAACGGCTTTCCTGGCGCACCAGACCGTAGACATAGGACGGGTCCAGCCCGATGTTGCGGCTGCGGCGCACCACCACCTCGCGGAACGGCATCGGGAAACGCTGCTCCATGTTGATCACGCCCTTGGTGCGGTCGCTGGTATTGATGCAGCGATCCCACCACTGCTGCTGGCAGGCCAGTTCGGCGGCGGCCAGCAGGTCACGGTCGTTCATGCCACCCGGCGTGTGCAGATTGGTGGCGTAGTTCCATTCGCGCGTGGCCTCGCTGGCCAGGCCCATGTTGCGCGCGTACTGGGCACGCTGCAGGCTCGGATTGGCGCGTGCCTGCGCCAGATCGGCACTGCTGGGGCGTGCCTCGCGCGGACGCGTGATGCGCTCGCCCAGCGCCTCGGTCGCCAGCATTTCGTAAAAACCCTGGTTGCCGGCGATGCTGCGATACAGCTGCTCGGCCTGGCGATCGGCACCGCGCCCATGCAGGCCACCCTGTAGTGCACGTGCCTTCCAGTAGACCCAGACCGGCTGCTCGCGCGTGGCCGGCGTCATCGCGTCAATCGCCTGGCGCACCTGCGGCCAGTAGGCCATGCGCAACGCCGAGCGCGCCATCCACTCCAGGTCATCATCGAGCAGATCATGCAGGTCGCGCACCTGGCTGTAATAGTTCATCGACTGGCTGTCAAGATCCAGCACCGCCTGCTTGCCGATCTCGCCCCAGACCGTGTTGCGCTGCTTCGCGCTCAGGCGGCTGGACCAGCCTTCCTGCATCAGCTGGGCGGCACGTGATGGCGTGCTGTTGGCCACGCGCAGCAGCGCCAGTACCGCCAGTTCGCTGCCACTGCGCGTACTGCTGTCCAGCGTGGCGAGGAAGCTGGCCGGATTGGCAAACAGCGCCGACAGCTGGCTCGCTGCGGCCGGATCGACGATGGCAACCGCACTGCGCGCCGCGGCCTGGCGGTTGTTTTCCGTCGCCAGGCGGGCACGCTGCCAGATCTCCTCGGCCTTCACGCTGCCATTGGCGTAGAGCTGGCCGGCGGCAAAATTGCAGGCCTCTTCATCGTTGCGCTGCGGGTACCAGTTGTCGCGCAGCATCTCTGCCGCAGAGCCGGCGCGCTCGGCTCCCGACACCTGCGCATAGCAGCGCACATTGCGATCATCGCGCATGCGGAACGCCGGGTAATAGCGGTTGAAGGCCTGGAAATCACGGTTCTTGCCCAGCTGCAGCAGCCAGTCATTGCGCAGGCGATCTTCCTGGTAGCTGCCGGCATAGCGCTGCAGGAAGGTATCCACCTCATACGGCTGCGCCGTGGGCAGGCGTGCGCTCAGCTCCCAGTAGGCCGCCCAGGGCTCCAGCGGATGACCCATGGCCTGCGGCAGCAGGCTGCCCAGCGTGGCCGTATCCTTGCGGCGGAAGGCATTCGCCATGCGCTGGATCACGTCATCGCTGGCCACGCCGAGCGATGCCGGTGCCGACGGAATGCGCACCGCGCGGCCGCTGCCTTCGCGCACGCTGCCGCTGATATCCATGTTCTCATCCTGATACTGCGCCTGCGACGAATGGCCTGTCAGGGCAAGGCCCAGACATGTCACAATAAGCCGGAACGGGCGGCGGGCATCGGCTGCGAAAAAAGGGCTTGTTCTGGTTTGCATGAGGCCATTATGGATAAAAAATCTGACAAACAAACGTTGCGCCAGCGCCTGATCGCGGAAAGACTGGCGCTGCCCAACCGGCTCGCCCTGTGCGAGGATTTGCAGCGCGTGATGCGCTTCTGGCTGATGGGTCGCGAAGATACCGTCATCGGTGCCTACTGGCCGATCAAGGGCGAATTCGATCCGCTGCCGGCGCTGCACCGCTGGAAGGAAGACGGCGAACTGCTGGAAGAACCGCAACGCCGCCGCATCGGCCTGCCGGTGATCGACAAGCAGACCAAGACCCTGTCCTTTCACGCCTGGTACCCCGGCTGCCCGATGGAAGAAGACGCATACGGCATCCCCAAGCCGAAAGACACCGAAGAGATTGTCCCGACCCTGCTGTTCGTGCCCTGCGTCGGCTACGGCCCGGGCGGTTACCGGCTGGGCTACGGCGGCGGTTTCTACGACCGCACGCTGGCCACACTGCAGCCACAACCCTACACCGTCGGCCTCGGTTTCACCCATGGCTATCTGGACGACCTGGAGCCGGCCGAGCACGATGTACCGCTCGATGCCATCCTCAACGACAATGGCGTCGTCTGGCCGATCAACGGCCTGCCGGTCTGACAACAAAAAGGGCTTCTGCACACAACAGAAGCCCTGATACCTTCAGCCGGTCAGACAGACGGCTGAGGCACGATCAACGGTACAGCTGGTCGCCCACCACGCGCACGCGGTCGCCATTGCGCACGCCCGGATCGACGCTGTAGTCAAAGTTGCGCACGGCACCGTTGTCCTGACGCACGGTCACGCGGTACATCGGCTGGCTGCCCCAGTTGCCGTTGTTGCGGTCAATCTGGCGGCCAATCAGCGCACCGCCGATCACGCCGGCCACGCGAGCCACATCCTTGCCACGGCCATCGCCAATCTGGTCACCCGCCAGGCCACCCAGCAGGCCACCGATCAGGGTGCCGGCAATGCCGTCACCGCCGGCCTGCGCGCCCTGGGCAAAATAGCGCACGTCGGTCACCGTGGCGTACTGCTGCGTGGCGGTGCTGGTCGTGCCGACACCGGTGTTGCCAAAGCCACCCAGCGGGGTGTTGTAGCCGGTACCACAGGCAGTCAGCGTCAGGGCCGCAGCCGTGATGCCCAGGCCAATCCAGGTCTTGCGTTGTGTGATCTTCATGGTTCTCTCCTGCTTCTATCAGAATTGCCTGCGCCGGTTGCGACAGGCACGAAGCCATCATCCCATGAAGCCGCCGCCTTGCAGCGGGAAAGTTGTATGTTCTGGCAGAGGATTGTTACCGGGTGCTGCCGGCCTGCACCGCATTCGCCTTGTCGGCACGGCCGGCCTTCCAGGCACCGTACAGCGCCAGCACGCCCGGCACCAGGATCAGCGCCCAGATGATGATCTGCAGATTCTGATTCACCCACGGAATGTTGCCGAACAGGTAACCCGCTGTCACGATCCCGCCCACCCAGATGGTGGCACCCAACAGGTTGTAGAAGGTGAACTTGGCGCGGCTCATCTCGGCCACACCGGCCACGAACGGCACAAAGGTGCGGATAAACGGCATAAAACGCGCCAGCACGATGGTGATGCCGCCGTAGCGCTCGTAGAAGTTGTGCGCCTTGTCAAAGGCCTTCTTGTTGAACAGGCGTGAATCTTCCCACTGGAACACCTTGGGCCCGAAATAGCGGCCAATGCTGTAGTTACACTGGTCCCCCAGCACGGCGGCAATCCACAGCACCACCATGGCAATCCACAGGTCCAGGTGGCCGGTACCGGCCAGCGCGCCCACGATGAACAGCAGCGAATCACCCGGCAGGAAGGGCATGATTACCACGCCGGTCTCGACAAACACGATCAGGAACAGCAGGCCATAGACCCAGTTGCCGTACTGCTGCACGAACTCGAAGATGTGTCGGTCGATGTGAAGAATGAAGTCGATCAGGAATCCGATGATTTCCATGCTGGGGTCCGGCTAGATTTGTGGCAATGCAGCATTATCGCAGCATGCCTGCTGTCGGTACAGGCTGGCTACAATGCCCCGATACCCTTCTCTATGCCATGTCTGCTGTCCCCCACCCCACCATCCAGGCCCTGCCCGACGAGCTGATCAGCCAGATCGCCGCCGGCGAGGTCATCGAACGCCCGGCTGCCGTCGTGCGCGAACTGCTCGACAACGCACTCGATTCCGGCGCGCGCCACATCACCGTGCGCCTGCTGGCTGGCGGCATCCGCCTGATCGCGGTCGAGGATGACGGTATCGGCATTCCGCCCACGCAGCTGCCGCTGGCGATCCAGCGCCACGCCACCAGCAAGATCCGCAGCCTGCACGATCTGGAAGCGGTCGAAACCATGGGCTTCCGCGGCGAAGCCCTGGCCGCCATCGGCTCGGTCGCCGAACTCAGCCTGCTCTCGGCCACCGCCGATGCCGAACACGCGCATTTTCTCGATGGCCGCAGCGGCGAGCTGCGCCCTGCAGCCCGCCAGCGCGGCACCTCGGTCGAGGTACGCGAGCTGTTCTTCAGCACACCGGCACGCCGCAAGTTCCTGAAAAGCGAAGCCACCGAACTGGCCCACTGTCTCGATGCCGTGCGCCGCCACGCGTTGGCCCGCCCCGATGTCGCCTTCACGCTCTGGCACGACGGCAAGCTGGTGGAGCAATGGCGCGCCGCCGATGCCGAACAGCGCATGGCCGATGTGCTAGGCAGCAGCTTCATCGAGCAAAGCCTGGCCGTCGATTACGAGATCCAGACGCCGAGCGGCCCGCTGCGCGTACACGGCCGCTGCGGCCTGCCCGACCACGCGCGTTCACGCGCCGACCAGCAATACGCCTACGTCAACGGCCGCTACGTGCGCGACAAGGTCATCGCCCACGCCGCCCGCAGCGCCTACGAGGACGTGCTGCACGGCCAGCGCCAGCCGGTCTATGTGCTTTATATCAGCATCGATCCGCTGCGCGTCGACGTCAACGTGCACCCGACCAAGATCGAAGTCCGCTTCCGCGACAGCCGCGAAGTACACCAGGCAGTACGCCAGGGCCTGCAGCAGGCGCTGGCGCCCTCGCGTGCCGGCCAGACCGATGCCACGGGGGCCGTGCTGTCGCTCACGCCGCCACCCAGCCTGCCGCTGAGCACCAGCGCCCTGCCCGCCTGGCGCCAGCAGGGCATGCCGCTCAACCCCTACCAGGCCGATGTCCGCCCCGGACAGTTCAGCGGCCAGTTGCAGGAAGGTGTTTCACCCTGGGCCATGCTGTCGCCGGCCGATCCCGCTGCGGCCATCCCGCCGGCTGCTGATCCGGCCACCACCACTGACTTCAGTCCGCAGCCGCTGCCCGACACGCACGACCAGTGGCCACTCGGCCGCGCCGTGGCGCAGATCCACGGGGTCTACGTGATCGCCGAAAACGCCTATGGCCTGGTGCTGGTCGACATGCATGCCGCACACGAGCGCATCGTCTACGAACAGCTCAAGCAGCAGCTCGACCAGGCCACGCTGCAAAGCCAGCCACTGCTGATCCCGGCCACCTTTGCCGCTACGCCACAGGAAATCGCCGCCGCCCAGGACTACGCCGACGTGCTGGCCCAGCTCGGCCTGGAGGTCTCGCTGCTGGCCGCCCGCACACTGGCCGTCCGCTCGGTGCCCACCCAGCTGGCTAGCAGCGACCCCGTGGAGTTGGCACGCCAGGTGCTCGATGAACTGGCACGCCACGATGCCAGCACGGTGCTGCAACGCGCCCGCAACGAGATCCTGGCCACCATGGCCTGCCACGGTGCCGTGCGCGCCAACCGCCGCCTCACGCTGGACGAAATGAACGCCCTGCTGCGCCAGATGGAAGCCACCGAGCGCGCCGACCAGTGCAACCACGGCCGACCGACCTGGCGCCAGCTCAGCATGCGCGAACTCGATGCGCTGTTCCTCCGCGGCCGCTGACCATGACCGATTCCAACCCGCCCCGCTATCTGGCGATTGCCGGTCCCACCGCCAGCGGCAAGACCGCTGCCGCACTGGCGCTGGCCGAACATGCCCGCCAGCACTGGCAACTGCCAATCGAGATCGTCAGTGTCGATTCCGCCCTGGTCTACCGCCAGATGGACATCGGCACCGCCAAGCCGACGCCGGAAGAACTGGCCGTAGCCCCGCACCACCTGATCAACCTGATCGATCCCCTGGAGAGCTACAGCGCAGCACGCTTCGTGCAGGACGCCAGCGCCGCCATGCAGGCGATCCAGGCGCGTGGCCACCTGCCCTTGCTGGTCGGCGGCACCATGCTCTACTTCAAGGCCTTGTTCGAGGGCCTGAACGACATGCCTGCCACCGATCCCGCCATCCGCGCCCAGATCGAACAAGAAGCGCTGCGCCACGGCTGGCCGGCGCTCCACACTCGCCTGCGCGAGGTCGATCCCGCCACCGCGCAGCGCCTCGCCCCCAACGACAGCCAGCGCATCGGCCGCGCGCTGGAAGTCTGGCACCAGACCGGCCAGCCCTTGTCGCACTGGCATGCGCAACAAGATAGCCAACTGGGTGGTCATCAGCCACTCGCCCTGCTAAGCCTGGAGCCATCGGATCGTGCCTGGTTGCACCAGCGCATCGCACAGCGCTTTGACACCATGCTGGCTGCCGGCTTCGAAGCAGAAGTCCGCCAGCTACGCCAACGCGGTGATCTGGATGTCTCCCTGCCCTCGATCCGCTGCGTCGGCTACCGCCAGGCCTGGGAAGGCATGGACCAGGGCGAACCAGTCGCCGTCTGGCGCGACAAGGCGATAGCTGCCACGCGTCAGCTGGCCAAGCGCCAACTCACCTGGCTGCGCAGCATGCCCTGGCGCCAGACCATTGCCTGCGAGCAAGCGGATGCGACGCAACAAGTCATTGCGCATGCGGCCAAGGCACTGCAACAAGACAATCCGTAATCCAGCTACGCCTGGATCAGGGGGCGCTGTGGCAACAGACCGTCAGCCGGCCTGAAGCGCTTACTGCAGCTTGCCCTGCGACGCCTTGGGAATCGGCAGCGACACCACATCGATGCCCTCTTCGCGCAGGGCGTCGGTTTCTTCCGGGCTGGCCTGGCCACGGATGGGGGCTTCATCGAGCTCGCCGTAATGCATCTTGCGAGCCTGCTCCGGAAAGGCATCGCCCACGTCTTCGGTGTTCTCGATCACGTGCTGCACCATGCGCTCGCACATGGCTTGCACCACCTGGCGACGCTGACGCTGCTCCTCGCTGACCGGAGCAGGTACTGGCTGCGGCTTGCCATGGCCCAGGTTGATATGCGGTGCCGACAGCATCTTGTCCACCTGCATGTCGCCGCATTCAGGGCAGGACAGCAGGCCACGCTCCTGCTGCGTCAGGAAATCCTCTTCCGACGCAAACCAGCCTTCAAAATCATGTCCTGCGCCGCAGCGCAGATTGAATACCTTCACGTCTGCACGTCCTTCTGCCAGTCCGGCTGCCAGCTGCCATCCAGCAGCTGCTGCAGCCACAGCATGCAGGTGATGGTCTTGGCATCGGTCAGCAGCCCTTCCCGCATACTCTGCAGCATGTCCTGCGGCGTGGCAACGACCAGATCCAGCAGTTCACCCTCTTCCAGCTGCTGCTGGTGGTAATCCAGGCCACGTGCAAACCAGATATCGATGTGCTCGTCGGAATAGCCAATGCAGTTATGCATGGTGCCGGCAAATGCCCATTCACGCGCTACGCAGCCGGTTTCCTCCAGCAGCTCGCGCTGCGCACAACGCAGGCCCGGCTCGCCGTCATCCAGCTTGCCAGCCGGAAACTCGATCATCACGCGCTCGACAGGATGCCGGTATTGGCGCTCCAGCAGCAGGCGGCCATCGTCCAGCAAGGGCACGATGACGACCGCGCCCGGATGCTGCACGAACTCACGCGAGGACAGCTTGCCATTCGGCAGCATGACCTGGTCGCGCACCACTTTCAGGAAGCGCCCTTGCACCAGCAGCTCACGCGACTGGGTACGCTCACGCAGGCCTTCGTGCTCGGCCTGCAGATGCTGATGCAGTGTTGGGAATGCGGGAATAGCCATGCGCCCTCCTCAATCGGTGTGGCGCATCAGATGGCTGTAGACAAAACCCGGAAACGCCAGTGTGGCAAACATGGTCAGCGTGGTGGCATAGAACTGCCAGCCCTGGGGATAAATCTGGCCAGCGTTGCGCTCCAGTGTCAGGCTGAACAGCCCAACCAGCAGATACAGCACCAGCCACTCGGCCAATTGCAGCGCAATCCCCTTGCGCCGCTGGCTCTTGCGGGGAACCAGCGCAAAGAAGCGCTGGTTCAGGAATGGCAGGTTGGCGGCCACCAGAGCCACCAGAATCACCAGCCAGATCGACAGATCAAGTCCCATGTGTCAGCCAGTACCTCAGGCCGACAGCATGCGGTAGATCGCGTGCGCGCACAGGCTCATCAGGCCGGCAGGCATCAGCCCCAGCACCAGCACCAGGGCACCGTTCAGCGACAGCACGGCACGCACGTCCAGGCCCGCATGCAGGGTTTCCGGCAGGCGCGGGTTGGGTGCATCAAAGTACATGATCTTGATCACGCGCAGGTAGTAGAACGCGCCGATCAGCGACATGACCACGGCAAACACGGCCAGGCCGATGTGCAGGGCAGTACCGGAAGACACCAGTGCCTGCAGCACGCTCATCTTGGCGTAGAAGCCGACCATGGGCGGGATACCGGCCAGCGACAGCAGGCTGATCGCCATCACGCCGGCATACAGCGGGCTACGCTGGTTCAGGCCAGCCAGGTCATTGATGTTGTCGCACTCGAAACCGTCACGTGCCAGCAGCAGGATCACGCCGAAGTTTACCAGCGTCGTCAGCACATAGGTCACGACATAGAACATGCCGGCCGAATAGGCATCGACCACGTTGCTGTAGCTGTTGTTGGTGTAGCCAGCCGCCAGTGCCAGCAGCACGAAGCCGATCTGGGCAATGGTCGAGAACGCCAGCATGCGCTTGATGTTCTGCTGCATGATGGCCGCCAGGTTACCCACCAGCAGCGACAGCACGGCCAGGATGATCAGCATCTGCTGCCATTCCACCGCCATCGGCAGCATGCCTTCCACCAGCAGGCGGATCGCCATGGCAAACGCGGCCAGCTTGGGCGCAGCGGCAATCACCAGCGTGATCGAGGTCGGAGCACCCTGGTAGACGTCGGGCATCCACATGTGGAACGGCACCGCGCCCAGCTTGAACGCCAGACCGGAAACGATGAATACCACGCCAAACACCAGAATCTCGGTCTTGGCCATGCCGCTGGCGATCACGTGCTGCACTTCAGGCAGCAGCAGCGAGCCAGTGGCACCGTACAGCATGGACATGCCGTACAGCAGGAAGCCGGAGGACAGCGAGCCTAGCACAAAGTACTTCATGGCCGATTCGCTGGCTTCAGAGTTGTCGCGGCGCAGTGCCACCATCGCGTAGGACGGCAGTGTCAGCAGTTCCAGACCCAGGTAGATCAGCAGGAAGTGGTTGGCCGAGATCAACACGAAGATGCCCAGCAGGCTGAACAGCACCAGCGGGTACAGTTCACCACCGCGCAGGAACATGCCGCGCTGCTCGGAGTACGGACGGGCATAGACCAGCGTCACGAAAGTCGCCAGGGCCGCAAAGCACTTCAGCCAGTTGCCCATGGTATCGCTCACCACCGTATCGCTGAACGCGTACACGGTGAAGCCGTTGAGGGCATACAGCGCCTGGATCACCACCAGTGCCAGTAGCGTCAGCTGCGTCAGCAGGTAGGTCGGCACGCGACCAGGGCTCTTCACGAACAGGTCGGCCAGCAGGATCACGCAGGCCATCACCGCCAGGAAAATTTCCGGATAGATGGCAATCCAACTCAGTTTGTCAATCATTGCAGGCTCTCTCAGGGCAGTTTGGTCGCAGCCACTTGTTGCAGCAGTTGTGCAACAGAAGCGTCCATGACGTCAGTGAAGGGCTTGGGATAGACACCCATGGCCAGCACGGCGATGGCCAGCAGCGCCAGCATCACGAATTCGCGGCAGTTGATGTCCTTCAGGGCGCGGACATTGTCGTTGGTGACTGGACCCAGGTAGACGCGCTTGTACATCCACAGGGTGTAGGACGCCGCCAGGATCAGGGCCGTAGCCGTCAGCAGGCCAATCCAGAAGTCGTACTTGACGCTGGCGAGGATCACCATCCACTCGCCGACGAAGCCAGCCGTTGCCGGCAGGCCGCTGTTGGCCATGGAGAACAGCAGCGCAAAGGCAGCGAACTTGGGCATGGTGTTGATGACACCGCCGTAGTCGGCAATTTCACGCGAATGCACGCGATCGTACAGCACGCCAATGCACAGGAACATGGCAGCAGAGACAAAACCGTGGGCAATCATCTGCACGATGGCACCGGAGACACCGATGTCGCTGAAGACAAAGAAGCCCAGCGTCACGAAGCCCATGTGTGCCACTGACGAGTACGCCACCAGCTTCTTCATGTCCTTCTGCACCAGCGCCACCAGACCCACATAGATCACGGCGATCAGCGACAGCGCAATCATCAGCCAGGCCCACTCTTGCGAGGCGTCCGGTGTGATCGGCAGGTTGAAGCGCAGGAAACCGTAGCCGCCCAGCTTCAGCATGATCGCCGCCAGCACGGCAGAACCACCGGTAGGCGCTTCCACGTGCACGTCCGGCAGCCAGGTATGTACCGGCCACATCGGGATCTTCACGGCAAAGGCAGCGAAGAAGGCGAAGAACAGCAGCGTCTGTGCCGTGCTACCCAAGGGCAGCTGGTACCAGGTCTGGAAGTCGAAGCTGCCACCGGACACGTTGTACAGGTAGACCAGTGCGACCAGCATTAGCAGTGAACCGAGCAGCGTATACAGGAAGAACTTGAAGGCAGCGTAAATCTTGCGCGGACCACCCCAGATACCGATGATCAGGTACATCGGGATCAGCGTGGCCTCGAAGAACACGTAGAACAGCATCGCATCCTGGGCCGCGAACACGCCGATCATGGCGCCGCTGAGAATCAGGAAAGCGGCCATGTACTGGTTCACCCGCTGGGAAATCACTTCCCAGGCAGAGATCACCACCACCACGGTGATGAAGGCGGTCAGCAGCACGAACCACAGCGAGATGCCATCAACACCGAGGTGGTAGTTGATGTTGAAACGCGGAATCCACGGATTCTTTTCCACGAACTGCAGGGCAGCCGTGTTCAGCTGGAAACCGGTGTACAGCGGTATCGTCACCAGGAAGCTGGCGATGGAACCGATCAACGCAATCCAGCGCACCATGCGGGCGTGGCGATCCTCGTTGAAGGCGAGCAGAACGGCTCCGATCGCGATGGGTAGCCAGATGGCCAGGCTCAACAATCCCATTTTTCTATTTCTCCCTAATTAGGCGAACCAGACGAACCAGGCCACCATCACCAGCACGCCCAGGATCATCGCCAGGGCGTAGTGGTAGATAAAGCCGGTCTGGACTTTCCGGACCACCGAAGCGATACCGCCGACGACCTTCCAGGAACCATTCACGATGGCGCCATCGATCAGGCCCTGGTCACCAGCCTTCCACAGGCCGGTACCCAGGCAGCGCGCGCCGCGCGCCACGATGTTCTCGTTGATCCAGTCGACGTAGTACTTGTTTTCCAGCACGGTGATGATCGGGGCAAAGGCCTTGGCCAGGCTGGTTGCCACATTGTTTTTCATCATGTACAGGAAGTAGGCGACGGCAAAGCCGGCCACCGTCAGCCAGAACGGCATGGTCTGTACCGCATGCAGGGCAAAGCCTGTGGCACCGTGGAACACGTTGACCCAGTGGTCAGCGTAGGTTGCCATGGCCGGATGACGGGCATCCACATGGATCGCGTCCTTGAAGAAGTCACCGAACAGCATGGCGTCCACGGCCAGGTAGCCGATCACCACGGAGGGGATCGCCAGCAGTACCAGCGGCAGCGTCACCACCCACGGAGATTCGTGCGGCTTGCCGTCGCCATGGTCATCATGGTGATCGTCGTGATGCGGTTCCGGGTTCTGGTCGTAGCGCTCCTTGCCGTGGAAGACCAGGAAGTAGACGCGGAAGCTGTACAGCGAGGTCACGAACACGCTCAGCAGCGCCGCCCAGTAGGCGATGCCGGCTGCCGGCAGCGTGCTGAAGTGCAGCGCCTCGATGATGCTCTCCTTGGAGTAGAAGCCCGAGAAGAACGGCGTGCCGATCAGGGACAACGTACCGATCAGGAAGGTGATCCAGGTGATCGGCATGTACTTGCGCACATTGCCCATCCAGCGGATGTCCTGGTTATGGTGCATGCCGATGATGACGGAACCGGCCGCCAGGAACAGCAGGGCCTTGAAGAAGGCGTGCGTCATCAGGTGGAACACGGCCACGGAGTAGGCAGAAGCGCCCAGGGCCATGGTCATGTAACCCAGTTGCGACAGCGTGGAGTACGCCACCACGCGCTTGATGTCGTTCTGGATCACGCCCAGGATACCCATGAAGAAGGCAGTGATGGCACCAATGATCAGGATGAAGTTCAGCGCTGCATCGCTCATCTCGAACAGCGGGGACATGCGCGACACCATGAAGATGCCGGCGGTCACCATGGTGGCCGCGTGGATCAGTGCAGAAATCGGCGTCGGGCCTTCCATGGAATCCGGCAGCCAGGCGTGCAGCGGGAACTGCGCCGACTTGCCCATGGCACCGATGAACAGGCAGATGGACGCCACGGTCACGATTTGCCAGCCGGTACCCGGCATGGTCTGGTTGGCCAGCGTGTCGACCTTGCCGAAGAATTCGGTGTAGTTCAGCGTGCCGGTATAAGCCAGCAGCAGGCCGATACCCAGGATGAAGCCGAAGTCACCCACGCGGTTGATCAGGAACGCCTTCATGTTGGCGAAGATCGCCGTCGGACGCTGGTACCAGAAGCCGATCAGCAGGTAGGACACCAGGCCCACTGCTTCCCAGCCAAAGAACAGCTGCATGAAGTTGTTGCTCATCACCAGCATCAGCATGGAGAAGGTGAACAGCGAGATGTAGGAGAAGAAGCGGTTGTAGCCCGGATCACCCTGCATGTAGCCAATGGTGTAGATGTGCACCATCAGGGACACCGAGGTCACCACCACCATCATCATGGCGGTCAGGCTGTCGACCATGAAGCCGACTTCCATCTTCAGGCCGCCGATGGTCAGCCAGTTGTACAGCGTCTGGTCGTAGCGGGCGCCGTCCAGCACCTGCATCAGCACCATCACGGACAACACGCAGGACACCAGCACGCCGCCAATGGTCAGCGTGTGCGAGGCCTTGTTGCCCAGGATGCGGCCACCGATCGCCGTACCGAAGATGCCTACCAGAGTGGCAGTCAGCAGCGGCAGAAAGGCAATGATGACCAGGGTCGTTGTCGAAAGGGTCGCTTGTGTCATGTTGTGATTACCCCTTCAGCACGTTGAGTTCATCCACATCGATGCTGGACTTGTTGCGGAACAGCAGCACCAGGATGGCCAGACCAATGGCGGCTTCGGCAGCTGCCACAGTCATGATGAAGAACACAAAGATCTGCCCGTTCAGGTCACCCCAGAAGCGGGAGAAGGTCACGAAGTTCATGTTCACTGCCAGCAGCATCATCTCGACGCACATCAGCAGCACGATCAGGTTCTTGCGGTTCAGGAAGATGCCCACTGCCGCGAACGCAAACAGGATCCCGCCCAGGGTCAGGAAATGGCCGATAGTCAGACTCATGCTTTGTTCTCCTCCGTTGCCTCGGCAACAGGTGCAGCCTTGGTCGCCTCCATCTTCACCATGCGGACACGGTCAGCAGAGCGCACATGCACCTGCAGGGAGGGAGAAATGGCCTTGCTGTCCTTGCGCTTGCGCATGGTCAGGGCAATGGCGCTGATCATGGCCACCAGCAGGATGATGGCGGCGATTTCAAGCGGGTACAGGTAATGCGTATACAGCAGCTTGCCCAACTCGGTCGTGTTCGAGGCATCAGGCGGCAGCGGAGCGCCGTCCATGCCGCGCATCGGCAGCGGCTGGGTTTCAGTGAAGTTGCTCAGCAGGATGATGGCCAGCTGCACAATCACCAGCACACCGACCACGGCAGCTGCCGGGAAGTGTTTCCAGAATCCTGCCTTGAGCCGCTCGACATCCTCGTCCAGCATCATCACGACGAACAGGAACAGCACCATCACGGCACCGACGTACACCAGCACCAGGGTGATGGAGAGGAATTCGGCCTCCAGCAGCATCCAGATGGCGGATGCCTGGAAGAACGACAGCACCAGGTACAGCACCGCGCTGACCGGGTTGCGTGCAGTGATCACGCGGAAAGCCGCGAACACCAGCACCACAGCAAACAGATAGAAAAGACCAGTTTTGACGTCCATGTTGTCCTCGTATGTATTCCCTGGTCTATCAACGGTACGGCGCATCCGCCGCCTTGCTGGCAGCGATCTGGGCTTCGTACTTGTCTCCCACGGCCAGCAACATGTCCTTGGTGAAGTACAGGTCGCCACGCTTTTCGCCGTGGTATTCGAAGATGTGTGTCTCGACGATGGAGTCGACCGGGCAGCTCTCTTCGCAGAAACCGCAGAAGATGCACTTGGTCAGGTCGATGTCGTAACGCGTGGTACGACGTGTACCGTCATCACGCTGGTCGGACTCGATGGTGATCGCCATCGCCGGGCAGACGGCTTCGCACAGCTTGCAGGCAATGCAGCGCTCTTCGCCATTCTCGTAACGGCGCAGTGCGTGCAGGCCGCGAAAGCGCGGGCTCAGCGGCGTCTTTTCTTCCGGATAGTTCAGCGTCACCTTGCTCTTGAAGGCGTAGCGGCCGGTCAGGGCCATGCCCTTGAACAGCTCGGCCAGCATGAAGCTGCCGAGGAAGTCCTTCAGGCTGAAGCCGGATTCGGTTTTGGTAGTTGTAGACATCTCGTACTCCTCCTTACGGCCAGATATTCCAGGAGGTCTGCATCCATGCCGCTACCAGCACCAGCCAGAACAGCGTCAGCGGGATGAAGATCTTCCAGCCCAGACGCATGATCTGGTCATAGCGATAGCGCGGGAAGGTGGCGCGGATCCAGATGAACATGCTCACCACGACAAAGGTCTTGACGAACAGCCAGATCCAGCCCGGAATGAAGCTCAGGAACTCGAACGGGGGCAGCCAGCCACCCAGGAACATGACCACCGCCAGCAGCGAGAACAGGATCATGTTGGCGTACTCGGCCAGGAAGAAGACCGCGAAGCCCATGCCGGAATACTCCACCATGTGACCAGCGACGATTTCCGCCTCGCCCTCGACCACGTCAAACGGGTGACGGTTGGTTTCGGCCACGCCGGAGATCAGGTAGACCATGAAGATCGGCAGCAGCGGCAGCCAGTTCCAGGACAGGAAGTTGACGCCCATGTCGGCAAAGCGACCCGAGGCCTGGCCCGTGACGATCTCGCCCATGTTCATGCTGCCAGCCACCAGTACCACCACCAGCAGGCAGAAGCCCATGGCGATTTCATAGGAAATCATCTGGGCCGATGCGCGCAGCGCGCCCAGGAAGGGGTACTTGGAGTTGGAAGCCCAGCCGGCCATGATCACGCCATACACCTCGATCGAGGTGATCGCCATGATCAGCAGCAGACCGGCGTTGACGTTGGCCAGTGCCACATCGGGACCGAAGGGCATCACGGCCCAGGCCGCCAGTGCCGGCATGATCGCCATCAACGGACCCATGTAGTAGATCCAGGTGTGGGCACGATCCGGCTTGATCAGCTCCTTGGTCAGCAGCTTCAGGCCGTCGGCCATCGGCTGCAGCAGGCCCAGCGGGCCGACGCGGTTCGGACCACGACGGTGCTGCATGAAGCCCAGCAAGCGACGCTCCCAGTAGGTCAGGTAGGCCACGCACAGCATCAGCGGAATGACCACGATGATGATCTTGAGCAGCGCCCAGATCACCGGCCATACCACTTCCATCCACCAGGCAGCCTGGATCAGGCCTTCGCCTGCGGCAAAGATTGCGTCCATCATGCGCTCACCCCCTGCGTGCTAGCGGCAGCACGGGCATCCGCCGTGGCCTGCAGCGCCGGTGCGCGGCGCACCAGGCTGTCGAGTTGATAAATGGAGGCCACCGCCGGACGACCGTCGGCCTTGGCCACGGTGATGGCAGCATCCGTGCTGTTGTCCAGGCGGGCGACGAAAGCGCCCTCTTCGCGCTGTTCCAGGCCCAGGGCTGCCAGCACGTCCTGCGAGGATTCGGCGTCAAAGCCCTGCAGTTGCAGCAGGTTGCCCAGCACGCGCAACACCTTCCAGCCCGGACGGGTATCAGCCAGCGGCTTGACCACGGCATGGAAGCTCTGGGCGCGGCCTTCGGCGTTGACGAACGTACCCGACGTTTCGGTAAACGGGCTGATCGGCAGCAGCACATCGCTGATCGCCATGTTCGCCTTGAACGGGCTCAGCGTGACAATCATCTGTGCCTGGTTCAGGCCGGCCACAGCCTGCTGACCGGCAGCAGTATCAAACTCAGGTTCGGTGTTCAGCAGGATTGCAGCCTTCAGCGCACCCGTTACCATGCCAGCGGCGTCCAGGCCACCGGCCTGCGGTTGCGCGCCGACAAACTGGGCACCCACGGTATTGGCGGCTTCGGTCAGATAACCGAAGCTGGCACCGGTCTGTGCAGCAATCCACTGCGCCAGTGCCAGCAGGCTTTCGGCCTGGGCATGGTGGGCAGCAGCGTTACCCAGCAGCACGGCCTTGCGCTCGCCGCCCAGCAGGGACTTGGCGATGGCCTGTGCGGTGTCATCTGCCTGGCCAGCGGCCGGAGCGGCAACGCCCTTCTGCTCGGCAACAGCGGCAGCGATATTGGCCAGCGCCTGCGTCCAGTCGGTGGCATCGGCCTGCAGCACGTTCTTGACGGGCATGGCCCAGTCCTGGCGCTGCTCGACCAGTGCGTTGACCTGGGCGCCATGGCGCACGGCCTGGCGGATACGCTGGGCAAACAGCGGATGGTCCTTGCGCAGGTTGCTGCCCACCACCAGCACGCGTTGCTGCGTGCTCAGTGCGGCAACCGGCATGCCCAGCCAGCGGACCTTGCCGTTGGTGGCGCTGAAATCAGCGCGGCGCAGACGGTGGTCGATGTTGTCGCTACCCAGACCGCGCACCAGCTTGCCGGCCAGCGCCAGCTCTTCCAGGGTGCTGTGCGGGCTGACCAGTGCGCCGATGCTGTTGGCACCATGTTCGGTAGCAATCTGCTTCAGGCCATTGGCCACGTATTCCAGTGCGACCTGCCAGCTGACTTCCTGCCAGCTGCCGCCCTGCTTGATCATCGGGGCGGTCAGGCGATCCGGGCCATTCAGCGATTCGTAGCTGAAACGGTCACGGTCGGCAATCCAGCACTCGTTGACGGCTTCGTTCTCGAACGGCACGACACGCAGCACCTGGTGGTTCTTGACCTGCACGATCAGGTTGGCACCCGAGGCATCATGCGGCGCGACCGACTTGCGGCGACCCAGCTCCCAGGTACGGGCGCTGTAGCGGAACGGCTTGCTGGTCAGCGCACCGACCGGGCAGATGTCGATCATGTTGCCGGACAGCTCGGAGTCCACCGTGGCGCCGACGAAAGTCTCGATTTCCGCGTGTTCGCCGCGGTTGGACATGCCGAGCTCCATCTGGCCGGCAATTTCCTGGCCAAAGCGCACGCAGCGCGTGCACTGGATGCAACGGCTCATCTCCTCCATGGAGATCAGCGGGCCGACATCCTTGGGCACGACCACACGCTTTTCTTCTTCATAGCGCGAGGTATTGTTGCCATAGCCCACTGCCAGATCCTGCAGTTGGCACTCGCCACCCTGGTCACAGATCGGGCAATCCAGCGGGTGGTTGATCAGCAGGAATTCCATGACGGACTGCTGTGCCGCCAGCGCGCGCGGGCTATTGGTGTGGACGATCATGCCCTGGGCCACCGGCGTGGCACAGGCCGGCACGGCCTTGGGCATTTTCTCGACTTCCACCAGGCACATGCGGCAGTTGGCCGCAATGCTCAGCTTCTTGTGATAGCAAAAATGCGGAATGAAGGTTCCGGCACCTTCGGCAGCATGCATGATCATGCTGCCTTCCGGTACCTCGATCTTCTTTCCGTCCAGTTCGATTTCAACCATGGCGATCACTCGTCAAATATAGGCAGGGACCTGACAGGTCTTGTGCTCGATGTGGTAGGCGAATTCATCGCGGAAGTGCTTCAGCATGGCACGCACTGGCATGGCGGCGGCATCGCCCAGCGCACAGATGGTGCGGCCCATGATGTTGCCAGCGACGGAATCCAGCAAGTCCAGATCTTCCGGACGACCCTGGCCGTTTTCGATACGCTGCACCACGCGCCACAGCCAGCCGGTACCTTCGCGACAAGGCGTGCACTGGCCGCAGGACTCGTGCATGTAGAAATAGCTCAGGCGCAGCAGCGACTTGACCATGCAACGGCTGTCATCCATCACGATCACGGCACCGGAACCCAGCATGGAGCCAGCCTTGGCGATGGAATCGTAATCCATGGTGCACTGCATCATGATGTCGGCCGGCAGCACCGGGGAGGAAGAGCCACCCGGGATCACGGCCTTCAGCTTGCGACCGCTGCGCACGCCACCCGCCAGCTCCAGCAGGGTGGCAAACGGCGTACCCATGGGCACTTCATAGTTGCCCGGCAGGTTGACGTCACCGGAAACGGAGTAGATCTTGGTGCCGCCGTTGTTCGGCTTGCCACACTCCAGGTAGGCCTGGCCACCGTGGCGGATGATCCACGGCACGGCAGCAAAGGTCTCGGTGTTGTTGATGGTGGTCGGCTTGCCGTACAGGCCGAAGCTGGCCGGGAACGGCGGCTTGAAGCGCGGCTGGCCCTTCTTGCCTTCCAGCGACTCCAGCAGCGCAGTTTCCTCGCCACAGATGTAGGCACCGAAACCATGGTGTGCGTGCAACTGGAAGCTGAAATCGCTGCCCAGGATGTTGTCACCCAGATAGCCGGCAGCACGTGCCTCTTCCAGGGCAGCCTCGAAACGCTCGTAGACCTGGAAAATCTCGCCGTGGATGTAGTTGTAGCCGACGCTGGCACCCATGGCAAAGCCCGCAATGATCATGCCTTCGATCACGATATGCGGGTTGAACATCAGGATGTCACGGTCCTTGCAGGTACCTGGCTCGCCCTCGTCCGAGTTGCAGACGATGTATTTCTGGCCCGGGAAGTTGCGCGGCATGAAGCTCCACTTCAGGCCGGACGGGAAGCCGGCACCACCACGACCGCGCAGCGCGGATTCCTTCATGGTGGCGATGACATCGTCCTGCGACATGCCATTGCCGTCATCCTTGCCCAGGATCTTGCGCAGCGCCTGGTAACCACCACGCGCCTCGTAGTCCTTGAGGCTCCAGTTGCTGCCGTTCAGATCCTTGTAGATCTGCGGATCGATATGGCGGCCATGGAAACAGGTTTCCTGACCGCTGGACGCGAATTGCGCCAGGACGTTGCTCACGCTCATGCCTTGCCCTCCGCGTTACGCAGACCTTCCACCAGCGCCTCCAGGCGCTCGACGGACATGAAGCTGCACATGCTGCGATCGTTCACCAGCATCACCGGGGAATCGGCGCAGGCACCCAGGCATTCGCATTGCTGCAGCGTGAACAGGCCATCGGCCGTGGTTTCGCCAGCAGTGACGCCCAGCTTGTCTTCCAGATACTTGAGCGCCTTGCCACCGTCGCGCAGCTGGCACGGCAGGTTGGTGCACACGGCCAGCTTGTACTTGCCGACCGGTTGCTGGTTGTACATGTTGTAGAAGGTCGTGACTTCATGCACGGCCATCGGTGCCATGTCGAGGTACTCGGCAATCTCGCGCTCGCTCTCGGCCGTGATGTGACCCTGCTCCTGCTGCACGATGGACAGGCAGGCCATGACGGCAGACTGCTTCTGCTCGTCGGGGTACTTGGCCACTTCCTTGGCGAAGCGCGCCTTGGTAGCTTCAGAAATCATCGGTCAATCTCTCCAAACACAATGTCCAGCGTGCCGATCACCGCCACGGCGTCGGCCAGCATGTGGCCGGTAGCGAGTTCATCCAGGGCAGCCAGGTGCACAAAGCCCGGCGGCCGGATCTTCATGCGGTAGGGCTTGTTGGCACCATCGCTGATCAGGTAGATGCCGAACTCGCCCTTGGGGTGCTCGACAGCCGCGTAGGCCTCGCCTTCCGGCACGTGGAAACCTTCCGTGAACAGCTTGAAGTGGTGGATCAGGTCTTCCATACCCGACTTCATGTTCGCGCGCGGCGGCGGTGCCACCTTGCGGTTGTCAGTGATGACCGGACCCGGGTTGGCACGCAGCCAGTCCACGCACTGCTTGATGATGCGGTTGGACTCGCGCATTTCCTTCATGCGCACCAGATAACGGTCGTAGGTATCGCCAGTGACGCCCACAGGGATATCGAAATCCATGCGGTCATAGACCTCGTAGGGCTGCGTCTTGCGCAGGTCCCAGGCGATGCCGGAGCCACGCAGCATCGGGCCGGTCATGCCGAGGTTGATGGCACGCTCGGGGGACAGCACGCCGATGCCGACGGTACGCTGCTTCCAGATGCGGTTCTCGGTGAGCAGGGTCTCATACTCGTCCACACACTTGGGAAAGCGGTTGGTGAAGTCCTCGATAAAGTCGAGCAGCGAGCCACGGCGTGCCTGGTTGATCTTGTCGACCGAACCACTGCTGCGCAGCTTGCTTTCGAACTGCGGCATGCTGTCCGGCAGGTCACGGTAGACACCACCCGGGCGGAAGTAGGCTGCGTGCATGCGCGCGCCGGAAACGGCCTCGTACATGTCGAACAGGTCTTCGCGCTCGCGGAAGGTGTACATCAGGATGGTCGAGCTGCCGCAGTCGTTACCGTGCGAACCCAGCCACATCAGGTGGTTCAGGATACGCGTGATCTCGGAGAACATGACGCGGATGTACTGTGCGCGGATCGGCACCTCGATGCCAAGCAGCTTCTCGACCGACAGGCAGTAGGCGTGCTCGTTGCACATCATGGACACATAGTCCAGACGGTCCATGTAGGGCAGCGTCTGCAGAAAGGTCTTGTGCTCGGCCAGCTTTTCGGTGGCACGGTGCAGCAGGCCAATGTGCGGGTCGGCACGCTGCACCACCTCGCCGTCCAGCTCCAGCACCAGACGCAGCACGCCGTGCGCTGCCGGGTGCTGCGGACCGAAGTTCAGGGTGTAGTTCTTGATTTCAGCCATAAGTCATTCCTTCTCGCCGTCGCCGGCGATCAGTGCAGCCCCCCGTAGTTGTCTTCGCGGATGATGCGCGGCGTGATCTCGCGCGGCTCGATGGTCACCGGCTGGTACACCACGCGCTTCTGCTCTTCGTCGTAACGCATTTCGACGTGGCCGGACAGCGGAAAGTCCTTGCGGAACGGGTGACCAATGAAACCATAGTCGGTCAGGATGCGGCGCAGATCCGGATGTCCCTCGAACACGATGCCATACAGGTCGAAGGCTTCGCGCTCGAACCAGTTGGCAGACGCCCAGACGTCATTGATGGTAGACACCACCGGGAAGTCGTCATCGGGCGCGAACACCTTCAGGCGCAGGCGCTGGTTCAGCGTGATGGACAGCAGGTGCAGCACCACGCAATAGCGCGGGCCTTCCCAGACCTCGTTGCGGTAATCGGAATAGTCGACGCCACACAGGTCGATCAGTTGCTCGAACTGGCAGCCAGGCGCATCGCGCAGCTGGCGTGCGACTTCGACGTAATCTGCAGCAGCGACCTCGATGGTCAACTCGCCGCGGGCCATCACGGAAGAACGGATCTTGTCACCCAGCAGCTGGGTCACGGTATTGGACAGGGCCTGGATATCTACAGCGTAGGCAGTCATGCGTGATCTCCTCAGGCGCGGGCAATGGTGTTGGTGCGACGGATCTTCTGCTGCAGCTGCAGGATGCCGTAGATCAGCGCCTCGGCCGTGGGCGGGCAGCCCGGCACATAGACATCAACCGGCACCACGCGGTCACAGCCGCGCACCACCGAATAGCTGTAGTGGTAGTAGCCGCCACCGTTGGCACAGGAGCCCATGGACAGCACCCAGCGCGGCTCGGCCATCTGGTCGTAGACCTTGCGCAGGGCCGGACCCATCTTGTTGCACAGCGTACCGGCCACGATCATCAGGTCGGACTGGCGCGGACTGGCGCGGAACACCTCGGCACCAAAGCGCGCCAGGTCATAGCGCGCACTGGCCGCGTGCATCATCTCGACAGCACAGCAGGCCAGGCCAAACGTCATGGGCCAGATCGACCCGGTCTTGGCCCAGTTCGCCACCGCGTCATAGCTGGTGGTGATGAAGCCTTCCTTGAAAACACCTTCAATCGACATGCGACTCTCCAGAAGCGCGGACAGCTGACGCAGTGCGGCCAGCCACCCTCAACCTGCGTTTATTCCCAATCCAGGGCGCCCTTCTTCCACTCGTAGATGAATCCGATGAGCAGGATGAACAGGAAGATCATGGCGGCCCAGAAGCCGACCGGACCCAGCTGCTTGTAGGCAGCAGCCCAGGGGAAGAGGAATGCCACTTCCAGGTCAAACAGGATGAACAGAATGGCCACGAGGTAGTAGCGCACGTCAAACTTCATGCGCGCATCTTCAAAGGCCTCGAAGCCACATTCATAGGGGGAGTTCTTGGCGGGATCGGGGCGGTTGGGCCCCAGTCCACGACCCATGAGCAGACAGGCCGCGCCGACCAGGACGCCCACGATCACGAACAGCATGACGGGAAGATATTGCGAGAGATCCATGTTTTCCTGCAGAAAAATCTGGCCAGTGGCCAAAGGTGATTCTGGTGCCGTCGGCGAGACTCGAACTCGCACAGCTTTCGCCACTACCCCCTCAAGATAGCGTGTCTACCAATTCCACCACGACGGCAATCGTGTCTCTTCCCGGAGCATGGAAGGTGGGAATACCACCTATCCGGGTTAGCCCCTCATTGTAACCATATTCAACGGGCGGGACGCTCTGGGCAGGGTTTTTCTTGAGTGTCCCGACCTGCCTGCGGGACACACTTGTAACAATTAGCTGGCGGATGCCGCAGACGCTGCCACGGAGGCAGGTTGCGATGCCGGCACGGCAGCCGCGGGCACCACGGCAGCAGCACCCGGCACCAGCGACTCGGCAGCCAATGCCGGCGCAGAAGCCGCTTCAGCCGGTGCGGAAGCAGTGACAGCCGGCGCATTGACCAGACCGCTCAGCACGCTGCCGGAACCGCCGGTATTCGGCAGGTTGCCGAAATAGGCCAGGATCAGCGTGGATACAAAGAACACCGTTGCCAGTACGGCAGTGGTGCGCGACAGGAAGTTGGCACTGCCAGAGGCACCAAACAGGCTGCCGGAAGAGCCGGCACCAAAGGCCGCGCCCATATCGGCACCCTTGCCGTGCTGTACCAGGATCAGGCCGATCATGGCCAGGGCCGACAGCACCTGGATGACCAGCAGGAGGTTGTGAAGAATAGTCATGAAATCGTTACCGGAGAAAGGTTTGCCGCACACGCGGCAAACCCGTTATTTTATTGCGCTGCAGCGATGATGGCGAGGAAATCCTGCGGCTTGAGCGCAGCACCACCGATCAGGCCACCGTCGATGTCGGGCTGAGCCAACAGCTGCGCCGCGTTGGAGGCGTTCATGCTGCCGCCGTAGAGCAGGCGGATACGGTCAGCCTGTTCACTGGCTGCACGCAGCTGGGTACGCATGATGGCGTGCACGTGCTGCGCCTCTTCCGGAGTCGCCGTCTTGCCGGTGCCAATAGCCCAGACCGGTTCGTAGGCGACCACGATTTCGCTGATGCAGTGGCCCACCAGATGGGTCACGGCGGCCAGCTGGCGGCGCACGATGTAGTCGGTCATGCCTTCGTCACGCTCGCGCTGGGTTTCACCAACGCAGACGATGGGCGTGATGCCGGCTTCGAGGGCACGCTTGGCCTTGATGGCGACGTTGGTGTCGGTTTCCGCCTGGTGCTGACGACGCTCGCTATGGCCGACGATGGCGTAGCGCACGCCGAATTCCTTCAGCATCTCGGCAGAGACGTCACCGGTATAGGCACCGTTCTGGTGCTGTGACACGTTCTGCACGCCCAGCGCGACCTTGTCCTGGCCGGCCAGCAGGGCCTGCACCTGAGCGACATAAATGCCCGGCGGGCAGACCACCACATCACAGGCGGGCTCGCCAATACCAGCCAGAATGCCTTGCACCAGCGCCTCGTTGGCGGCCAGGTTGCCATTCATTTTCCAGTTGCCAGCAATCATCTTTCTCATGTGACTCTCCTTGCCTTACCAGGTCAGTACGATTTTTCCAATGTGTTGGTTGGATTCCATCAGCGTATGCGCCTGCGCCGCTTCGGCAGCCGGGAATGCCGAATGGATGACCGGCTTGATGCTGCCGGCTTCGATCAGTGGCCAGACCTGCTGGCGCAGCTGCTGCGCAATGGCCGCCTTGAAGGCGACCGGCTGCTTGCGCAGCGTGGAACCGATGATGGACAGGCGGCGCGTGAGCACCAGACCGGCGTTGAATTCGGCCTTGGTACCACCCTGCACGGCAATGATGACAATACGACCATCTTCGGCCAGGCATTTCACCTCGCGTGCCACATAGTCGCCAGCGACCATGTCCAGTACCACGTCCACGCCCTTGCCATCGGTGATGGCAAGCACTTGTTCGACGAAATCCTGTGTCTTGTAGTTGATCGCGTGATCGGCGCCCAGTGCCAGGCAGGCCTGGCACTTCTCGTCCGAGCCGGCCGTGACGATGACGCGCGATCCGCGCGCCTTGGCCATCTGGATCGCCGTGACGCCAATACCGCTGCTGCCGCCCTGCACCAGCAGGGTTTCGCCCGGCTGCAGGCGGGCACGGTCATAGACGTTGCTCCAGACCGTGTAGAAGGTTTCGGGCAGGCTGGCCGCCTCGATCAGGCTCAGGCCGGTCGGCACCGGCAGGCACTGGGCCACCGGCGCCACGCAGAGCTCGGCATAGCCACCGCCAGCGACCAGCGCGCAGACCTGATCGCCGATGGCGAAACCGGCCTGCTGCATGGCCTCGGCATCACCAGCGATGATCTCGCCGGCGATCTCCAGACCAGGCAGCTCGGACTCGCCCGGCGGCGCCGGGTAGTTGCCCTTGCGCTGCACCACGTCCGGACGGTTGACACCGGACGCGGCGACACGGATCAGCACCTGACCCGGCCCTGCGACCGGATCCGGGCAATCGGTACGCTGCAGGACCTCAGGGCCGCCGAACTCGGTAATGGCGATTGCTTGCATGCCGATTACTGCTGCTGTTGCTGCTGCTCGGCGTCGTTGCCCTGACGGCCGTTGCCGTTGCCGTTGCCGTTGCGGTCACCACGGTCGCCACGATCACCACGCTCTGCGCGCTCGGGACGCTCCAGCAGCGCCTTCATGGACAGCTTGATGCGGCCCTTGTCGTCGGTTTCCAGCGCCTTGACGCGGACGATCTGGCCTTCGCTCAGGTAGTCGGTGACCTTTTCGACGCGTTCGTGGGCGATCTGGCTGATATGCAGCAGGCCATCCTTGCCCGGCATCACGTTGACCAGGGCACCGAAGTCCAGCAGCTTGACGATCGGGCCTTCGTAGATCTTGCCGACCTCGACTTCTGCCGTGATCTGCTCGATGCGACGCTTGGCTTCCTCGGCCTTGGCACCGTCGGTGCTGGCGATGGTGATCACGCCGTCTTCGGCGATGTCGATCTGGGTGCCGGTCTCTTCCGTCAGCTGGCGGATGGTAGCGCCACCCTTGCCGATCACGTCGCGGATCTTCTCGGGATTGATCTTCATGGTGTACAGACGCGGTGCGAACTCGGACACTTCGGTCTTGGCTTCGCCCATGGCACCCTGCATCTTGTCCAGGATGTGCAGACGCGCTTCCTTGGCCTGGGCCAGGGCGACCTGCATGATTTCCTTGGTGATACCCTGGATCTTGATGTCCATCTGCAATGCCGTGATACCGGAAGTGGTACCAGCCACCTTGAAGTCCATGTCACCCAGGTGATCTTCGTCACCCAGGATGTCGGTCAGCACGGCGAAACGGTTGTCTTCCTTGATCAGGCCCATGGCGATACCGGCCACGTGCGCCTTCATCGGCACGCCGGCGTCCATCAGGGACAGGCAGCCGCCGCAAACGGAAGCCATGGAAGAGGAACCGTTGGATTCGGTGATCTCGGACACCACGCGGATGGTGTAGGGGAAGTCCTCCTTGCTCGGCAGGCAGGCCGCCAGCGCGCGCTTGGCCAGACGGCCGTGGCCGACTTCGCGGCGCTTGGTGCTGCCCATGCGGCCGACTTCGCCAGTCGCGAAGGGAGGCATGTTGTAGTGCAGCAGGAAGCGGTCTTCGTATTCGCCGGCCAGTGCGTCGATGCGCTGGGCGTCACGGTCGGTGCCCAGCGTGGCCACCACCAGCGCCTGGGTTTCGCCACGCGTGAACAGCGCGGAACCGTGGGTGCGCGGCAGCAGGCCGGTGCGGATCTCGATCGGGCGCACGGTACGCGTATCGCGACCGTCGATGCGCGGCTCGCCGGACAGGATCTGGCCGCGCACGATGCGGGCTTCGATGTCAAACAACAGGTTTTCCAGCTTGGCATCGTCGAATTCGACGCCCTGGGCCGTCAGGTCTGCCTTGGCAGCAGCGTAGGCTTCGCGGCAGGCCTGGGTACGCGCCTGCTTGCTGCGAATCTGGTAGGCAGCGCGCAGCTTGTCTTCGGCAGCGGCGTTGACCTTGGCGATGAAGTCTTCATCCTTGGCTTCCGGCTGCCAGTCCCAGACCGGCTTGCCGGCGTCACGCACCAGTTCGTGGATCGCGTTGATGGCGATCTGGCTCTGCTCGTGGCCAAACACCACGGCACCCAGCATCACGTCTTCGCTCAGCTGGTCGGCTTCGGATTCGACCATCAGCACGGCGGCTTCGGTGCCGGCCACGACCAGGTCCAGTTGGCTGTTCTTGCGCTCGGTCTGGCCCGGGTTGAGCACGTATTCACCGTTGACGTAGCCCACGCGCGCAGCGCCGATCGGACCGTTGAACGGGATGCCGGAGATGGACAGGGCAGCGCTCACGCCAATCATGGCTGCGATGTCGGCGTCCACTTCGGGATTCAGGGAGATGGTGTGGATCACCACGTGCACTTCGTTGTAGAAGCCTTCCGGGAACAGCGGGCGGATCGGACGGTCGATCAGGCGGCTGGTCAGGGTTTCCAGCTCGGAGGGCTTGGCTTCACGCTTGAAGAAGCTGCCCGGGATCTTGCCGGCCGCATAGGTCTTCTCGATGTAGTCGACGGTCAGCGGGAAGAAGTCCTGGCCCGGCTTGGCGGTCTTGGAACCGACTACGGTCGCCAGTACCACGGTGTCATCGATGTTGACCAGGACAGCACCGCTGGCCTGACGGGCGATTTCACCGGTTTCGAGGGTGACGGTGTGCTGGCCCCACTGGAAGGTCTTGGTGACTTTGTTGAAGATGGACATGAGGGTCTCCTGTGAATGAAAGGATGGAGTCCTGCAGCACACGATGCCATTCCGTCAGGATCGTCGCGGGACGATCCTGGTGGAATGACACAGCGCTCGCGCTTGCATTGCTCCGGGGACAAAAAACAAAACGCCTGAGAAAGGCACTCTCTCAGGCGTCATGCATGCGGTGCCCGCTTACTTGCGCAGACCCAGCTTGGCGATCAGCGCCAGGTAGCGGTCAGCGTCCTTGGACTTCAGGTAGTCCAGCAGCTTGCGGCGACGGCTCACCATGCGCAGCAGGCCACGACGACCGTGGTGATCCTTGGAGTGGGTCTTGAAGTGGGGGGTCAGGGTGTTGATGCGTGCGGTCAGCAGTGCCACCTGAACTTCCGGGCTGCCAGTGTCATTGGCGGCGCGGGCGTTATCCTTGATAACGGCAACTTTATCGATCATGTTGATTTCCTTGGGAATTATTTGACTTGCGCCACAAGCCGGACTACCTGTGACGTGCTTTCGCCCACCCCATACGGGCAGGTGAATCGGAAGATTATATAGGACAGCGCAGATTTGTCCAGCGCACTGTTGCGTCCAGGCCTGCCAGACTCAGGCCGACTGCTGCTCCAGATCCCAGCGCGGACGCACATCGAAACCGTAGTCATGGCTGGCCTGGGCCACGCCGGCCTGCAGGCGCATGGCGGCGGCCAGCGCGATCATGGCACCGTTATCGGTGCACAGGTGCAGCTCGGGATAGTGCACGCGCACCTGGCGCTTGCGGCAGGCGGCATTGAGCTGCTCGCGCAATTCGCTGTTGGCACCGACACCGCCGGCGACCACCAGGCGCTTGAGGCCACTGCGGTCCACCGCCTTGAGCGATTTTTTCACCAGCACCTCGACGATGGCCGCCTGGGTGCTGGCAGCGAGATCGGCCTGGGTCTGGTAGCAGGGCTGGCCCTCGATCTTGCGCACCTGGGTCAAGACCGCGGTCTTGAGACCGGCAAAGGAAAAGTTCAGATCACCGCTGTGCAGCAGCGGTCGCGGCAGCGCATAGGCATCAGGATTGCCGAAGGCGGCCAGCCGCGACAGCGCCGGGCCACCCGGATAACCCAGCCCCAGCAGCTTGGCCGACTTGTCGAAGGCTTCACCGGCGGCATCGTCAATGGTTTCGCCAAGCAGCGTGTACTGCCCTACTCCATCGACCTGCATCAGCTGGGTGTGACCGCCGGAAACCAGCAGTGCGACAAAGGGAAACTCGGGGGGATCCTCGCTCAGGAACGGTGACAGCAGATGGCCTTCCAGATGGTGCACGCCGAGCACCGGCTTGCCGAGCGAGGCCGCCAGCGCACAGGCAGCACCGGCGCCCACCAGCAGCGCACCGGCCAGACCGGGACCGCGCGTGAAGGCCACGACATCAACATCGGCCAGCGAGCGCCCTGCTTCGACCAGCACCTGGCGCGTGAGCGGCACGACGCGACGGATATGGTCGCGGCTGGCCAATTCGGGCACCACGCCGCCATAGGCCTGGTGCATGTCGATCTGGCTGTGCAGGGCATGCGCCAGCAGGCTGGGCACCGCCTGGCCCGGGCGCGCCTCGACCAGGGCGACGCCGGTTTCGTCGCAGGAGGATTCGATACCGAGAACCAGCAAGGGGGAAGCGAGAGGTGTTTGCATCAGGCCGACATTGTGCCGCGATTGCCCTCAGGCTGCCAGCACTGCCCGCGCCTGCCACTGGAACGGATGGATATCGACCAGCAGCGTGGCGATCAGCAGATCATGCACGATTCGCTGACAATACCACCATGCAAGATGCCCTGATCCCCTATCTGAAAGACATCGGCCGCGGCAAGGATGGCGCGCGCCCCATGACACGCGAGCAGGCATGCCATGCCTGGAGCCTGCTGCTGAACGGCGATACCGACGCGCTGGCCACGGGCGCCTTCCTGATGGCGATGCGCATCAAGGGCGAAACGCCGCAGGAGATGGCCGGTTTTCTGGATGCCACCCATGCCGCGCTGCAGTACCCCGACTGGCCGCAGGACGAGCGCCTGACGGTCGTGATCCCAAGCTACAACGGCGCCCGCAAGCTGCCCTTGCTGACGCCACTGCTGGCCCATCTGCTGGCGCGCCAGGGCCTGCGCGTGCTGCTGCACGGCATGGCAACCGAAGAGCGCCGCGTCAGTGTGCCGCAGGTGCTGGAGCCCTTGCGCGCCCTGCTGCCGGTCAGCGACCAGGATCCGGTCTGGATCGATACCGCCACGCTGCATCCCGGACTGGCGCGACTGCTGGATGCGCGCCGCCAGATGGGCTTGCGCAACAGCGCGCACAGCCTGGTAAAACTGATGAACCCCTGCCCGACTGGCCGCAGCCTGGTGCTGGGCAGCTATACGCATCCGGAATACGCGCTGTCCATGGCGGCGACAGTGGCCGTGATGCAAGGCCATGCCCTGCTGCTGCGCGGCACCGAAGGCGAGGTGGTGGCCGATGCGCGCCGCCAGCCACGCATGGAAGGCCTGGTGCGCGGCCAGCGCGTCTGGCTGTCGGAGGCGCAATCGGGCAGCCTGGCTACCCTGCCCGAGCTGCCCGATGGCACGGATCCGCAAGCCACGGCGCAGTACATCGCCGATGTGCTGGCCGACAGGCTGCCGGCGCCGGAGCCGATCCGGCAACAGGTCGCCATCATCCTGCAACTGGCAGCACAGGTGGACGCATGACGACGACAAGCTTTGATGTAGTGGTGATTGGCGCCGGCGCGGCCGGCCTGTTCTGCGCCGGCCAGGCTGGCCAGCGCGGCCTGCGCGTGCTGCTGATCGACCACGCGGCCAAGGTGGCTGAAAAGATCCGCATCAGCGGCGGTGGCCGCTGCAACTTCACCAATGCCGGCACCACGCCGGCGCAGTTCATCAGCCAGAACCCGCATTTCTGCCGCAGCGCACTGGCGCGTTATGGCGCACAGGACTTTATCGAGCTGGTACAGCGGCATCGCATTGCCTTTCACGAAAAGCACAAGGGCCAGCTGTTCTGTGACCGCTCGGCGCAGGACATCATCGACCTGCTGCTGCGCGAATGCGAAACCGGTGGCGTCGAGCGCTGGCAGCCCTGCGCGGTGCAAGGCCTGCAGCAACAGCCGGAATCGGCATTGCCCTGGCAGCTCGATACCGCCCGTGGCCGGGTGGAGACGCACGCCGTGGTGCTGGCGACCGGCGGCCTGTCGATTCCCAAGATTGGCGCCACCGATCTGGCCTGGCGCGTGGCGCAGCAGTTTGGCCTGCGTACCATCGCGCCGCGTCCCGGCCTGGTGCCCCTGACGTTTGATGCCGCCAGCTGGCAGCCGTTTTCCGCGCTGTCCGGCGTGGCGCTACCAGTGGAAATCGGCACCGATGCGCCGGTTGGCAAGCGGAAGCAGCGCATGGCCTTCAGCGAAGACCTGCTGTTCACGCACCGCGGCCTGAGTGGCCCGGCGATCTTGCAGATTTCCAGCTACTGGCAGGATGGCGAACCGCTGCACATCAACCTGATTCCGGACCAGCACAGCAAGCTGCCCGATGCGCCGCAGCGCCCGGCCCTGCTGCAGCAGCTGCAGCAGGCCAAGGCCCGTGCATCGCGCAAGCTGCTGGTGAACGAAATCGGCAATTACCTGCCGTCGCGCCTGGTGGAGCACTGGATCACGCAGCACCCGGCATGCCAGCGGCCGATCGTGGATGTGCCGGACAAGGCGCTGCAGCAGTTCTGCGAGAGCCTGCAACGCTGGCAGATCGTGCCGAATGGCAGCGAAGGCTATCTGAAGGCCGAGGTGACACTGGGCGGTATCGATACGCGCGATGTGTCCTCGCAGACCATGGAAACCAGGGTGCCCGGCCTGTACGTGATTGGCGAAGCGGTAGATGTGACCGGCTGGCTCGGCGGCTACAACTTCCAGTGGGCCTGGGCCAGCGGGCATGCGTGTGGGGAAGCGCTGGCGGAATCGCTGCTGACCTGATCCGCCCAAGCCCACCAACGCACAAACCCCGCTCGAAAGCGGGGCTTGTACATGGAGGTCGCGCAGCGACTGCCTGGGCAACCGCTCACAGGAGAAGGCTTACGCCACCTCGGCCAGACGCTGCTCCAGCGCCGCCTTGGTCTCGACCAGTGCCTTCGGCAGGCGCTCCTTCAGCTTGTCGAAGTGCTCGTCGTGCGACTTGAACTCTTCCGCCCAAGCCGCCTTGTCGACGCTGGTGACGGTCTTGAACTGGTCGGCGCTGAAACTCAGGCCATTCCAGTTGATCTCGTCGTAGGACGGGGCCACGCCGAACATGGTCTGCTCGCCAGCTGCCTTGCCTTCGATGCGGTCCAGCATCCACTTCAGCACGCGCATGTTCTCGCCATAACCCGGCCAGACGAACTTGCCGTCGGCGTCCTTGCGGAACCAGTTGACGCAGTAGATCGGCGGCACCTGGGCACCGCTGGCCTGCAGCTTCTCGCCCAGATCCAGCCAGTGCTGGAAGTAGTCGCTCATGTTGTAGCCGCAGAACGGCAGCATGGCGAAGGGGTCACGGCGCACCACGCCCTGCGCACCAAAGGCGGCAGCGGTGGTTTCAGAACCCATGGTGGCCGCCATGTAGACGCCCTCGGTCCAATTGCGCGCTTCGGTCACCAGCGGCACGGTGGTGCTGCGGCGGCCACCGAAGATGAAGGCATCGATGGCAACGCCAGCCGGATCGTCCCAGGCCTCGTCCAGCGCCGGGTTGTTGATGGCGGCCACGGTGAAGCGGGCGTTGGCGTGGGCTGCCTTGCGGCCGGCCTTGCCGTCTTCCGGCGTCCAGTCCTTGCCCTGCCAGTCGATCAGGTGATCCGGCATCTTGCCCTGGTCCTTTTCCATGCCTTCCCACCAGACATCGCCGTCATCGGTCAGTGCCACGTTGGTGAAGATCACGCTCTCGTTCAGGCTGGCCATGCAGTTCGGGTTGGTCAGCGTATTGGTGCCCGGAGCCACGCCAAAGTAGCCGGCTTCCGGGTTGATCGCGTACAGCTTGCCATCGGCACCCGGCTTGATCCAGGCGATATCGTCACCGATGGTGGTAACCTTCCAGCCTTCGAAAGCTGGCGGCGGCACCAGCATGGAGAAGTTGGTCTTGCCGCAAGCGCTCGGGAAAGCGGCAGCCACGTGGTACTTCTTGCCCTCGGGGTTGGTCACGCCCAGGATCAGCATGTGCTCGGCCAGCCAGCCCTGGTCCTTGCCCATCTTGGAGGCGATGCGCAGTGCCAGGCACTTCTTGCCCAGCAGCGCATTGCCGCCGTAACCGGAGCCGTAGGACCAGATTTCGCGCGTTTCGGGGTAGTGCACGATGTACTTGACATCCGGGTTGCAGGGCCAGGAAGTCTGGTCCTTCTCGCCTTCGGCCAGCGGCGCGCCTACCGTGTGCACGCAGGGCACGAACGGGCCATCGGTACCCAGCACGTCATAGACGGCCTTGCCCATGCGCGTCATCATCTTCTGGTTCACCACCACGTAGGCGCTGTCAGACAGTTCCACGCCAATATGGGCGATCGGGCTGCCCAGCGGGCCCATGCTGAACGGGATCACATACATGGTGCGGCCCTTCATGCAGCCGTCGAACAACGGCTGCAGGGTCTTGCGCATTTCGGCGGGATCCATCCAGTTGTTGGTCGGGCCAGCATCGGCCTTGTCCTGCGAGCAGATGTAGGTGCGGTCTTCCACGCGTGCCACGTCGGACGGGTCAGACCAGGCCAGGAAGCTGCCCGGACGCTTGGCCGGGTTCAGCTTGCGGAAGGTGCCGGCGTCTACCAGCTGCTGGCACAGGCGGTCGTACTCTTCCTGGCTGCCATCACACCAGTAGACCTGGTCAGGCTTGCACAGATTGGCCATGTCCTGCACCCAGGCGATCAGTTGCGGGTGCTTGACGAAATCGGGAACGTTCAGTTGAACAGCGGTTGCAGTCATTTGCAAGACTCCAGAGATAAGAAACCGGATCCGGATCGCCAGATACCGCACGGCGCGCCGGTGAAACAGGGTTGCATGGCGGCCAGAAGCCACGCATGCGTGCCGCCTGCAGTGGCAGGCAACTCTTAGGTCTTATATAAGAATAAGCGTGCAAGAATACCATGGAAGCCTGCGGCCGACATGGGAAAATCCCCCTATTCCTGCCCACCTGGCATCGTGCCAGAGCGCAGCGAGTGGACAGCGATTGCAGCCTGTTTGCAACGCCAGCACACACTTTCTTGCGCATCGGCCCACGGCATCATATAATTTCACCCTTGCTGGCAAACCCCGTCGGCCTGATCAACTGTATGACGGGGAAACTTTTGCGGGCTGTCCCGCAGGCCCGATCTTCCTGCGGCAAACTCTCGCACTAACTGAATCCATTAGCTAATGACCACTATCCGCATCAAAGAAAACGAACCTTTTGAAGTTGCCCTGCGCCGTTTCAAGCGCACCATCGAAAAGCTGGGCCTGCTGACCGACCTGCGCGCCCGCGAGTTCTATGAGAAGCCCACGGCCGAGCGCAAGCGCAAGAAGGCTGCTGCCGTCAAGCGCCACTACAAGCGCGTGCGTTCGCAGCAACTGCCCAAGAAACTGTACTGATTACAGTTCCGGCACTGAAAAAACCCGCTCGGGACGCCGATGCGGGTTTTTTTGTCCCCATTTTTCACCTTAACCAGGAATCACGATGTCACTCAAGGACCAGATCACCGAAGACATGAAGACCGCCATGCGCGCCAAGGACATGGAGCGCCTGGGTACCATCCGCCTGCTGCAGGCGGCCATCAAGCAGAAGGAAGTGGACGAGCGCATCACGCTGGATGATGCCGCCGTGGTCGCCGTGGTGGACAAGCTGCTGAAGCAGCGCAAGGACAGCATCACCGCTTTCGAGGCCGCCGGTCGCCAGGATCTGGCCGACAAGGAAAAGGCCGAAGCCGTGGTGCTGCAGGTCTACCTGCCGGAACGCCTGAGCGAGGCCGAGATCACCGAAGCGGTGCGCGCCATCGGTGCGGCGTTTGAAGCTGAACAGGGCCGCGCTCCCGCCGCTGCCGACATGGGCAAGCTGATGGGTGCTGCCAAGTCGCAGCTGGCCGGCAAGGCCGACATGGGTCAGGTGTCTGCCGCCGTGAAGGCGCTGCTGGCCGGCTGACCGCCCTGCCCGCTCCCAGTAAAATGGCAGACTCGCGGGTCTGCCATTTTCATGCGGCGTAGGCCACTGCTGGCTCAGCGCACATTCGGGCGGCGGAACCAGTCCCAGCACCAGAACGCCAGGAACAGCACCAGCCAGATGCCGCCAAACGTCATGGCATTGGGCGGCAACGCCACCAGCGGCGCACCACAACTGACGCTGGCCCTATCGCCCAGCGCCAGCGACAGCAGCACCGGGAACGGCATCACCGAGATGATCTCGCAGGCCAGGATCGCCGGCGACAGCAGGAAGGCGACCAGGCCGGCGCGCAACAGGCTGCGCAGCACCGGACCCAGGCGACGCGTCAGCCACCAGCCGAGGGCAATCAGCAGCAGCGCTGCCAGACCGTACAGCCACAACTCGGGCGGCGTGTGCCAGGCATCGTTGGAAAGCTGGAACGCCAGCTTCGGCAGCGTGCCGTCGGCGACGATCAGGGAAGGCCCGGCGTCCTGCATCAGTTGCCTGCCACTTTCATGCGGTTGATCAGGATTGAGCCGGTGGACTTGGCACCGGTGGTGTAGACGTCGGCACCAATTGCCTCGATGCCCTTGAACATGGTCTTGAGGTTGCCGGCGATGGTGATTTCCTGCACCGGAAAGGCGATCTCGCCGTTTTCGACCCAGAAACCGCTGGCGCCGCGCGAATAGTCACCAGTGACGTAGTTGATGCCGTGGCCCATCAGCTCGGTGACGAACAGGCCGGTACCGAGCTTGCGCAGCATCTCGTCGAGGGTGTCGGTCGCCTGGGTGCGCTTGCTGTGGAAGGACAGGTTGTGGCTGCCGCCGGCATTGCCGGTGGTGCGCATGCCGAGCTTGCGCGCGGTGTAGGCACTCAGGAAATAGCCCTGCAGCTTGCCCTGCTCCACCACCAGGCGGCGCTGCTCGCGCACGCCTTCGTCATCGAAGGGACTGCTACCCTTGCCGCGCAGCACGAAGGGATCTTCGAGGATATCGATGTGTTTCGGGAACACCTGCTTGCCCAGACTGTCGAGCAGGAAGCTGCTTTTGCGGTATTGCGCGCCGCCACTGACCGCCTGCACAAAGCTGCCGAGCAGGCCGGCAGCGAGTGGCGATTCGAACAGCACCGGGCATTCGATGGTGTCGATCTTGCGGCCGCCCAGGCGGCTCAGCGCGCGCTCGGCGGCATAACGACCCACCGCGCTGGCGCTGGCCAGTTCGTCCGGATGGCGCATCGAGCTGTACCAGTAGTCGCGCTGCATGGCTTCACCCTTGCCGGCAATGGGGGCGACGCTCAGCGTGTGGCGCGAGCTGGCATAGCCGCCACGGAAACCGTGCGTGTGGGCGCTGAAAAAGTGGCTTTGCTGTGCCGATACCGCCGCGCCCTCGCTGTTGCTGATCTGCGGATCACAGGCAAAGGCCGCCTCTTCACAGGCCAGTGCCAGTTTGGCGGCAGCGTCGGAATCGATGCTCCAGGGGTGGAACAGGTCGAGATCACGCATCTCGGTCTCCACATCCTGCTCGTCGGGCAGGCCGGCAGCCGGATCCTGCGCCGTGTAACGCGCCACATCGTAGGCGGCCTGCACCGTCTGCTCGATCGCCTTGCGCGAAAAGTCCGAGGTGCTGGCATTGCCGCGCTGCTGGCCCAGATAGACCGTGACGCCGAGCGACTTGTCGCGGTTGCGCTCGACGTTTTCCAGCTCGCCACGGCGCACCGAGACCGACAGGCCACTGCCTTCGGAGGCTTCGGCACCGACATCGGTGGCGCCGAGTTTTTTCGCATGGGCGATGGCGAGGTCGACCAGCTCCTCGAAATGGGATCGGCTATAGGCAAAACCGCTCAGGGGCTGATCGGCTGCGGCAGAAAGACGGGGCGCTTTGGCTTTGGTTTTCATATGGGGAAGTATCATACTGGCCTATTGCCATGCTTACCGGATAACCACTCATGTCACGCAAACCCAAACGCGGCTATTACGTCCGCGGCCAGTTCGTTGCCGAAGGCAGCGAGATGGACCTGGAGCTCAAACGCCAGGCCAAGGGCGATACCGATACCAGCAAGACCGACCTGAAGCGCGAGAGCGAGGCTCTGCAGCAGCTCGGCCAGGAGCTGCTCAATCTGCGCGCCGGCCTGCTGAACCCGCTGGAGCTGCCGGATCGCCTGCTGGAAGCACTGAAAGAATACAAGCGCATTACCAATTTCGAGGGCGGACGCCGACAGATGCAGTACATCGGCAAGCTGATGCGCCAACTGGACGAGGAAGATGTCGCCGCCATCCGCGCAGCCCTGCAGGTACAGCGTGAAGGCAGCGCCAGCGAAATCGCGCTGCTGCACCAGGCCGAGCACTGGCGTGATCGCCTGCTGGATGCGGGTAGGCACGATGCCGCCTTGTCCGAATGGCTGCTACAGTATCCGGATACCGATATCCAGCAGCTACGCGCGCTGGTGCGCCAGGCGCGCAAGGACGCCGAAGCGGCGGCGAAGCAGCCTGCCGGCGCCGCACCGCGCCAGGCACGTGCCTACCGGGAACTTTTCCAACTGCTGAAGGCCCAAATGACGACCGCAGTTGAGCCTGACGCAGCCCCCGGAGAGCCAGAGGCTGACCAGGAATAATCCACCTGGCAGCCACCGGCCTTCGCCTGTGATCCGATTCACCTCCAGACTGACGCTACCACCATGATCCACGTCTCCCGATCTTCTGCCAGCGCCAGCCGCTCCCGCCGGCTACGGCCCGCCTCCCTGCCCCGACTGTCTGGCGTGGCTGGAAGTATCGGGTTCTGTCTGGCCCTGCTGGCTGCCGGCCCGGCCCTGGCGCAGGCCAGCATGCCGGTGCCCAGCCACGTGGTACAGCGTGGTGACACGATCCAGAGCATCAGCAAGCGGCTGGGCATCGCGGCCAGCCAGTGGGAGCAGGTGGCGCTCTACAACAAGTTGCCGGACGGCGGCAAGCTGCCGCCCGTGGGCACCACCGTGCGTCTGCCACTGCAACTGCTGAACTTCACGCCAGCCAGGGCGCATGTGATCACGACGGTAGGCCATGTTCAGGTGGGCGGGCAGTCGATCCAGGCGGGCGTACGGCTGGGAGAAAACGCGCGTATCCAGACGCTGGCCAACAGCTCGGCCATGCTGGAGCTGAGTGACGGCTCCCGCGTGCAGCTGATGCCGCATTCGGTGGCGGACATCGTGGAAAACCGCCATTATCCCGTGCGCAATGATTCCGGCCAGACCGTGAACTGGTTTGCCAGCAAGCTGCGTCTGGCCCAGGGTGCGCTTGAAGCCGCCGTGCAAAAAGTATCTCCGCGCGCCAAGCCGCTGGAAGTGGAAACCGCTACCTCGATGATTGGCGTGCGCGGCACCCGCTTCCGTGTTGCCAGTGCCGACCCGTATGTACGCGCCGATCGTGCCGAGGTGCTGGAAGGCATCATCAACAACGAGAACACCTGGAAAGACACGGAAATCCTCGTCCATGCCGGGGAAGGCGTGGTGGTAGACCCGAACCAGGGCATCATGCAGGCAATCCCGCTGCTGCCCGCACCAGATCTGGCAGCACAGCAGGCACCACTGTTCATGCCGGATGCCACCTGGACTTTTCCGGAACAGCCGGAAGCGCGCGCCTACCGCGTGATCGTGTCGCGCGATGCGCAGCACGTGACCACCCAGCGCAGCGAACTGCTGGCCGGCCCGGCCATGGACATGAACGTGCTCGGCGAAGGCCTCTGGTATCTGCGTGTGCGCGCCGTGGATGCGCATGGCCTGGAAGGCCGGGACGCCTTCACACGCCTGCAGGTCATAGCCGCTCCCAGCCTGCTGGACCAGGCCTCGGTCTACCAGGAAGGTCCGGATTTCCAGCCCGTGCTGCGCTGGAGCCGCGTGCTGTTCAAGCAACCCCAAGAACAGCAGATCCGGGAAGTACCGTCTCAGGTCAGCGCCCAGCTGTTCCACGATGCGGCACTGCGCTCGCCCGTGGGGGAGCTCATCCAGGGCCAGACACATGAGGCCGTGCTGCCGCGGATCGGCGCCGGCACCTACTACCTGCGCGTGACAGCCAGCCATCCGCAATTGCCGGAAACCGAGCAACAGACCTATGTGCTGCGCTGGGCTGGTGATACCCGTATCCAGGGCTACCACACCTTGCTGGACTACCTGCCGCGCGGCTGAGGCGCGACAGGCGTTGACCGTCACATTTCGTCGTCGATCAGCTTGCTCAGCTCTTCGGGCGTGAGACCTTCGTGGCGCGGAGCCTCCTTGGGCATGGCCTCGGCGCAGGGCAATTGCTCGGCCAGCTTGGCCACGGCCTGCCACAGCAGCTCGATCTGCTGGTCCTGGCCGGCGGCATTGTCGACCAGGCCACGCATGGCGAGGCTGAACGGATCGTCTTTTTGCGTGACGCCATAGGCGCTGAAACGGCCGGAACTGGTCTTGGGCTTGCCGTCATCGGGATGGATGATGCGCGCAGGGTTGCCGACCGCCGTGGCACCAGCCGGGACCGGCTTGGTGACGACGGCATTGCTACCGACCTTGGCGCCATCGCCGACGGTAAAGCCGCCCAGCACCTTGGCTCCCGCCCCCACGACCACGCCCTTGCCCAGCGTCGGGTGACGCTTGGTGCCCTTGTAGAGCGAAGTGCCGCCGAGCGTGACGCCGTGGTAGATGGTGCAGTCATCGCCGATTTCGGCGGTTTCGCCGATCACCACGCCCATGCCGTGGTCGATGAAGACGCGCTCGCCGAGTTGGGCTGCCGGGTGGATCTCGATACCGGTGAGAAAACGCCCCCAGTGCGAGATCCAGCGTGCCAGCCAGGTCCAGTTCTTCTTCCAGCAGACATTCGCCAGACGGTGCAGCTGCACCGCGTGGAAACCGGGGTAGGAGAACAGCACATCCCACTGGCTGCGCGCCGCCGGGTCGCGCTCCAGGATGCAATCGATATCGGACTTGATGCGTGCAAACATGTCTGCAGTGTACAACCAGCCAGTAAACTGATCGGCGTCAGGGCTTGCGATCTTGCAGCCGCTGCTGCATCTTGCGTGCAATGCCGCGCAGGATATGGATCTCCTCATCGTGCAGGCCGGCGCGGTGGAACAGCTGCTGCAGGCGCGGCATCAGCTTCTTGGGCGCGGCCGGATCGAGATAGCCGATCTCGGTCAGCATCTGCTGCCAGTGTGCCAGCATGCCTTCGATCTGGCCTGCATCGGCACGGCGCGCCTCACTGACCGACGGTGCCTCGGTCACGGCAAAGCCGCCAAGTGCCTGGCGCCATTCGTAGGCCAGCACCTGCGCCGCCGAGGCCAGGTTGAGCGAGCCGTAATCGGGACTGGTGGGGATGCTGAGGCAGGCGTGGCAGCGGTAGACCTCCTCGTTGAACATGCCGTAGCGCTCACTGCCAAACACCAGCCCCAGGCTGCGCAGCGGCGGCTGTTCGGCACTGCCCTGCTGCTGGCGTACCAGATCGGCAAAGTGCGTACGCGGCTCCACCGTGGGCGGGCCAAAATCACGCGGTGTCATGGCGGTGGCGCACAGGTGCTCGATGCCGTCCACGGCCTCTTGCCAGCTCTGCACGATGCGCGCCTGACGCAACACATCGTCAGCACCGCTGGCACGCTCCAGCGCCTCGATGCGCGTCAGCACGTCGGGCCAGCGCGGCTGCACCAGCACCAGGTCGTCAAAACCCATCACCTTCATGGCACGCGCCACGGCGCCGACGTTGCCGGCATGGCTGGTGTTGAGCAGGATGAATCGCGTCTGCATGCTCATGCCCCGGCCTTGTCCTGCAGCTCTTTCAGCGCATAGAGCGCCTGCAGCGCCTCGCGCGGGCTCATCGCATCGGGATCGAGCTCGCGCAGCGCCAGCTCGACCTCGGCCGGCTCACGGCTGGCCTCTGCCACCAGCAGTTCGGGCGGTGCCGTGAACAGGTCAATCTGGTGCTGCTGCTCCTGCTGTTGCGATTCCAGCTGCTGCAACACATGGCGCGCATGGTGGATCACCGCTGCCGGCATGCCGGCCAGCTTCGCCACCTGGATGCCATAGCTGCGGCTCGCCGGGCCAGGCTGGATCGCATGCAGGAACACGATGTCCTGGCCCGATTCAGTGGCGCTGACGTGCACGTTGACCGCCGCATGGTGCTCGCGCGGGAATTCGGTCAGCTCGAAATAGTGGGTGGCGAACAGGGTCAGCGCCTGCGTCTTGTCATGCAGCTGGCTGGCAATGCCGCCGGCCAGCGCCAGGCCGTCAAACGTGCTGGTGCCGCGACCAATCTCGTCCATCAGCACCAGGCTGTTGGGCGTGGCGCCGTGCAGGATCTGCGCTGCTTCAGTCATTTCCAGCATGAAGGTGGATTGCGCGTTGGCCAGGTCATCGGCCGCGCCGATGCGGGTGAGGATGGCATCGATCGGGCCGATGCGTGCGCTGGACGCCGGCACGTAGCTGCCCATGCCGGCCAGCAGCACGATCAGCGCCACCTGGCGCATATAGGTGGACTTGCCGCCCATATTGGGGCCGGTGATGATCTGCATGCGCTGCTTCGGCGACAGGCGCGTATCGTTGGCGATAAAGCCGGCACCGGTAGTTTCCATCAGGCGCGATTGCACCACCGGATGACGCCCCGCCTCGATCTCGATGCAGGGCTCGACGGCGAACACCGGTGCGCACCAGTCCAGCGCCAGGCTGCGCTCAGCCAGCGCACACACGGCATCCAGCGTGGCGAGTGCGCCCGCCAGCTGCTGCAGGTCGGCGATCTGCGGCTGCAGCTGCTCCAGCAGCTGCTCGTACAGCCACTTCTCGCGCGCCAGCGCCCGGTCCTGCGCTGACAGCGCCTTGTCCTCAAAGGCCTTCAGTTCCGGCGTGATGAAGCGCTCGGCATTCTTCATGGTCTGGCGGCGCTGGTAATCGTCTGGCACCTTGTCGAGCTGGCTGCTGGTGACTTCGATATAAAAGCCGTGCACGCGGTTGTACTGCACGCGCAGATTGCTGATGCCGGTACGCTCGCGCTCACGCTGCTCCATCGCCAGCAGGTATTCGGCGCTGCGCGTCTGGATGCCACGCAGCTCGTCCAGCTCGGCGTCAAAACCTTCGGCGATGACGCCGCCGTCTCGGATATTGACAGCCGGCTCAGGCTGAATCGCCTGCTGCAGGCGATCGAGTACGCCCGTGGGCGGCTGCAGCTGGTCGGCAACCTGCTGCAGCAGCACCGGCTGATCGCTCACGGCATCCAGTATGCGCAACAGCTGCGTACGCAAGCCCTGTGCCTGGTCCAGCGTGCGCAACAGGCCGGCCAGCTCACGCGGGCGGCTCTGGCGCAGCGCCAGCCGCGCGCTGATGCGCTCCACGTCGCTGGTGCCATGCAGGGCGGCGCGCAGGTCACGCAGGCCCTGCTCGCGCAGCAGCGCGATGGCATCGAGCCGCTGCTGCGCCTGCAGGCGATCGCGCTGCTGTTGCAGCATCCAGCCGCGCAGTGCCCGGCTGCCCATGCCGCACTGGCAGCTATCGAGCAGGCTGAACAATGTCGGACTCGGCTCGCCACGCAGCGTGAGCGTCAGCTCCAGGTTGCGCTGCGTCGTCAGTGGCAGCTGCACCAGGCTGTCATCACGCTGCACCTGCAGATGGTGCAGATGCGTCATGGCGCGGCCCTGGGTATGTTCGGCGTAAGCCAGCAGCGCGGCGGCGGCGGCATGCGCCTGCACCACTTCGTCGGCCTGCCAGGCATTCAGGTTGGGCGATTGCAGCTGCTCGGTCAGCTTGCGCAGGCCCAGGCCGCTGTCAAAGGTAAACGCCGGACGCTCGGTAACGATGAAGCGCTGCATGGCACCGTGCTGCTGCCATTGCGCCAGCTGCTGTTGCAACGCCTCGCTGGCATCGGCGCTGTACAGCACTTCCACCGGCTGGATGCGGCTGATCCACTGCGGCAGCTCGTCCGGCGTGCATTCGGCCAGGCTCATGCGGCCCTGCGTCAGACTCATCCAGGCCAGGCCGATGCTGCGGTTGCGGCTGATGCGCGCCGGCACCTGCAGCGCCAGCAGCACGGCTTCGGTCTTGTCGCCCAGCAGCTCGGATTCGGTCAGCGTGCCCGGCGTCACCACGCGCACCACCTTGCGCTCTACCGGCCCCTTGGCCGCACCAACCTCGCCGACCTGCTCGCCAATCGCTACCGATTCGCCCATCTGGATCAGCTTGGCCAGGTAGTTGTCCAGCGCATGCACCGGCACGCCAGCCATCGGAATCGGCTGCCCAGCCGACTGGCCGCGATTCGTCAGCGTGATGCCGAGCAGGCGCGCGGCCTTGATCGCGTCGTCGTAGAACAGCTCGTAGAAATCCCCCATGCGGTAGAACAGCAGCGTGGTCGGGAAGTCCACTTTCATCGAAAAATACTGCGCCATCATGGGCGTGTGGCCGGGTAGCTCGGCGATGGCAGTCACGGTCGTCATCGGTCTGGAAAATCCTGGTGTGTGGCAAGTCTCAGGCGCTGGCGGGCCTGCTTGCGGAATCCTGCATTGTAGGTGTCGCCACCGCTCAGAGCCAGCCGCGCTGCTGCAGCTGCGCCATCTGCTGCGCGATCGCCTCGCGCAGGTGCGCCAGCATGGCCTCGGCTGCCGGCGACAGCGTGCGCCCCTTGCGCGTGAACAGATACACGCCGCGCCGGATCACCGGCTCCTGCAGCGGCCGCAGTTTCAGCCCTTGCTGCTCGACCAACTCGGCTGCATACGGCAGGCAGACCGTGACACCAAGGCCGGCTGCCACCATTTTCAGCGCCGTCGCCATGAAGCTGACCTCGTGCGCCGGCTTCAGCCCCAGGCCGCGCCAGGTAGCGCCCAGGTCCTGCGACAGCCGCTCGGTGAACTGGCCCTGCAGCGTGATCAGCTCTTCGGCGATCAGGTCTTCCCAGCGCAGTTTGGCGCGTGCCGCCAGCGCATGTCCGGCCGGCAGCGCCGCCAGAAACGGCACCTCGAACAGCAGCGTCGCCTCGATGTCCGAATTGGGCTCGCGTTCTGGGCCGATGCCGAAATCGACCTCACCGGCAAACACGCGCGACACCACCGTCTCCACCGTACTGTCCAGCAGGCGCAACTCGATCTGCGGATGCTGCTGACGGAAGCCGGCCAGCATCGGCGGCAGCCAGGTGCTGGCCAGCAGCTGCGGCACGGCCACGCGCACCAGGCCGCGCTCCAGATCCTTGAGCTTGCCGACTTCAGCCATCACCGTATCCAGGTCGTCCAGGATCTTCTGCACCAGCGGAAACAGCTGGCTGCCGACATCGGTGAGGCGGATGCGGCGCGTGCTGCGATCAACCAGCCGCACCTGCAGCGCCCGTTCCAGATCCCGCATCAGGCCGCTGAGTGCCGATTGCGTGATGTAGAGGCTGTCAGCCGCCAGCGTGAAGCTGCCATAGCGCGCCACGGCGACAAAGGCGCGCAACTGCCGCAGGGAAACATTCATTGGAAAATCTGATAAATGGATGAATAAATACTGTTTGCATGATAAATCAGTCTCGCGTCCAATACACCCAGGGCCGCACAGATGGCCTCCATTCCAGGAGACAAGGGCATGCACGCCGGGCTCCACCCACTTTTTTCATCCGATTTCACAAGGAGCTCCCCATGAGCCTGATCCAGCATATCCACCACGTCGCCTACCGCTGCAAGGACGCCAAGGAAACCGTCGAGTGGTACGGCAAGCACCTCGACATGAAATTCGTGCTCGCCATCGCCGAGAACGAAGTCCCCTCCACCAAGGCCCCGGATCCGTACATGCACGTGTTCCTGGACGCCGGCAATGGCAACATCCTGGCCTTCTTCGAGCTGCCGACACGCCCCGAGATGGGCCGTGACGAAAACACCCCGGCCTGGGTACAGCACCTGGCGCTGAAGGTCGATTCCCTTGACACCCTGGTCAAGACCAAGGAGCGCCTGGAAGCCGCCGGCATCGAGGTACTGGGCCCGACCGAACACACCATCTTCAAGTCGATCTACTTCTTCGATCCCAACGGCCACCGCATCGAACTGGCAGCCGACACCGGTACGCCCGAGATGTACAAGATGCTGGACGAGGTGAAGTGGGACATGCTGAACGAGTGGGCCGAAACCCGCCGTGCGCCCGAGCATGCCCGCTGGATGCACGACGGCAGCGCCGCCCACTAAGCCACGGCCCATGAGCAAGCTCTACACCTACTACCGCAGTTCGGCGGCCTACCGCGTCCGCATTGCCCTGAACCTCAAGGGCATGGCCTGGACCGCCGTGCCGGTGCACCTGGTGAAGGACGGCGGCCAGCACCGCAGCGACAGTTACCGCGCCACCAACCCGCAGGCGCTGGTACCCTCGTTCGAGCTCGATGACGGCAGCGTGTTGACGCAATCACTCGCCATCATGGAGTACCTGGACGAGACCCAGCCCGAACCGGCCCTGCTACCGGCCGATGCGCTGGGCCGCGCCCGCGTGCGTGCCCTGGCCCAGGCGATTGCCTGTGACCTGCACCCGGTGAACAACCTGCGCGTGCTGCAGTACCTGAGCCAGGAGTTGCAGATCACGCCCGAACAGAAGGACGCCTGGTACCGCCACTGGATCGCTGTCGGCCTGCAAGGTCTGGAAGCGCTGCTGGCAAACAACCCTGCCACCGGCAGCTTCTGCCACGGTAACACGCCGAGCATTGCCGATTGCTGCCTGGTGCCGCAAATCTACAACGCACGCCGCTTCAACTGCCCGCTGGACGATTACCCGACGATTCTGCGCATTGTCGCTGCCTGCGAAGCGCTGCCGGCGTTCCAGCAGGCCGCGCCCGAAGTACAGCCTGACGCCGACTGAGCCCACGCGGGCCGTCATCTGCCCACGCCTGGCCTGCTCTCCCTGCAGCCAGGCGTTTTTCTGGCGCAAAAAAAGCCGCTTCCGGAGGGAAGCGGCTGTCGTGCCAGCGCTGATCAGCAATCAGGCCTCGGCATCGCCTGCAGCGTCTGTCTCGGCCTCGGCGGCAGCAGCCTGCTGCTCGGCCATGCGCTCACGCATGGCTTCCTCGCCGTAACGGCTGTACTGGTTCAGCATGCCCACCATCAGGCCATAGATCTTGGGGTTGGCGGCCAGGCACTCCTGGCTGAACAGGAAATCGGCCTCGCCAGTAAAGTTGCCGACCAGGCCACCGGCTTCCTGCACCAGCAGGCTGCCCGCGGCCACGTCCCAGGGTTGCAAGCCGGTTTCAAAGAAACCATCGCTAAAACCCGCCGCCACGTAGGCCAGGTCCAGCGCGGCCGCGCCCGGACGACGCACGCCGGCGGTCTTCTTCATCATGTCGGTGAACATTTGCATGAACTGGCCGTAGTCCTGGCCCGGGCGGAACGGGAAGCCGGTGGTAACCAGGCAGTCGGCCATGCGGATGCGCTTGCTGACGCGGATACGGCGATCGTTCAGGAAAGCACCACGCCCACGCGTCGCGGTAAACAGGTCGTTGCGGCTGGGATCGTAGATCACCGCCTGCTCCATCTTGCCGCGCACAGCCAGCGCAATGCTCACGCAGTAGACCGGAAAACCGTGGATGAAGTTGGTGGTGCCATCGAGCGGGTCAATGTACCAGACGAAATCGCTGTCGGGATTACCATGCGCCTGACCGGTTTCTTCGGCGAAAAAACCATGCTGCGGGTAGGCGGTATGGAGGGTATCGATGATGGCGTGTTCGGCCTGCTGATCCACCTCGGTCACATAGTCATTGACCTGCTTCTGGCTCACGCGGACGGACTCGATGTCCAGGGAGGCACGGTTGATAATGGCGCCAGCGGCGCGCGCAGCCTTGATGGCCACATTGAGCATGGGGTGCAGGGTAGATGACATGTGAATTGTGAACAAGAGCAGAACAGAATGGCCGCTGTCGATGCAGCGCCATCGGGAATCGTGCAATTTTACGTGAGCGCGCCGAAATCTGCACCCCCGGCGTCGCCTGCACCCCACAGACGACCGGAGTATCGGGAGCCGGGCTGGCCTGATCAGGGGCGTGCGACAGCCGCAGCAGGCCTTGCAGCCGGCACCCGTTTGGCACCGCTATCGGCATCAAACTCGATCTTGCGCGTCTGGCCGTTCTGGCCCGGAAAGCCATCAAACGCGGATTGCATGAGATAGGGCATGAGCGACGGCAGCTGCACCGGATTGCCGGCATATTGCGCGGTCGATTCGAACACCGCCGGAGCTGCCGCACTGCCCTGCTGTTGCGCCCGGTCACGGATACGCACCTTCAGGCTGTAGGTGTGCAGCGGCTGGCGCACCAGCTGTTCGGTCAGGTACATGCCACCCCAGGCACCGCCCAGGCCGCCATCTTCCCAGTGGTCCCAGGGACCAAAGCCCGGGCCAAAGTTGTAGCCCGGCCAGCCCCACCATGGCATGTCACGGTAGACCGGACGCGTATATTCGATGATCTCGCGTTTCAGCGTCACGCCCATGTCGGCCTCCAGCCGCGCCGATTCCGGCCTGGCGGCCGGCACCAGCCCCTGCGCCTGCAGCGCACGCGACAGCTGATTCTCATAGGTCTGGCGTTCCAGCTCGCTCAGTTCCAGCGTACCCGGCTGCGGGTTCTGCACGATGGTGTAAGTAGCGCCACGCGTATGCTGCGGCCACTGGTTGAAGTTGGTAACCTGGGTGCTGAAGGTGGTGCTGCAACCGGCCAGCAAGGCGACGCCGGCGGCCAGCGCAATGGCCGTCAATGGCCGGCGCGCTGCGGCAACGGTCTGGTGGGAATCGGTATGAACGGACTGCGTCATGGCCATGCTCCTGTCAATGCTACGGCCAGCCATCCGTGGATGACCAGCCGGGCAGGAATCTCCTGCCTTGTGTTTCATTCTTGCAGGATATCGATACCATCGCCAGCAAATAGTTCACGCCGACTGGCGCTTCGCGGCAAGGTCCGGACGAAAAAAAACCGGGCTGGAACAGCCCGGCAAATCAGGCGGCCCTTGCGGGCTCGCCTGGGTTGCAACTGGTGCAATTAGTGGTCAGACGCCTTGGCAGCACCCAGACCGGTTTCGGAACGGATCTGCTGGGCCGGGAACGCAGCGCGCTCCTTGGCAGCCTGCTTGCTGTTGTCCAGGATGGAGAACAGCCAGATACCGACAAAACCGATGGTCATGGAGAACAGGGCCGGCGAGGTGTAGGGGAACAGCGCGGAACCCTTGGGGTTGCCCAGCACGGCTTCCCACACCGACGGCGACACGATGGTCAGCGCGACGGAGGAGATCAGGCCCAGGAAGCCACCGATCACGGCACCCTTGGTGGTCATGTTCTTCCACATGATGGACAGGAACAGCACCGGGAAGTTGGCAGACGCCGCGATGGCGAAGGCCAGGGACACCATGAAGGCGATGTTCTGACGCTCGAACAGGATGCCCAGCAGTACCGCGATGATGCCCAGGGCCACGGTGGTGATACGGGACACGCGCAGTTCAGCCGCGTTGTCGGCATTGCCCTTCTTGAACACGGTAGCGTACAGGTCGTGCGACACGGCGGAAGCGCCGGACAGGGTCAGACCCGCCACCACGGCGAGGATGGTCGCGAAAGCCACGGCAGAGATGAAGCCGAAGAACACGTCACCGCCTACCACTTCAGCCACCAGCACCGCAGCCATGTTGGCCGTACCGGCACCGCCCTTGATCACGCCCTTGGTCGTGTCGGCAAAGGTCGGGTCGGTCAGCACCAGGGTGATGGCACCGAAACCGATGATGAAGATCAGGATGTAGAAGTAGCCGATCCAGGTCGTGGCCCAGGCCACGGACTTGCGTGCTTCCTTGGCATTCGGCACGGTGAAGAAACGCATCAGCACGTGCGGCAGGCCGGCGGTACCGAACATCAGCGCCATGCCGAAGCTGATGGCAGAGATCGGATCCTTGATGAAGCCACCCGGGCCCATGATGGACAGGCCAGTCTTGGCAGCCGCTTCAGGCGTGGCACCACCGGCTTGTGCGATGGCAGTCTTGACCTGGACAGCGTGGCTGAACAGGGCTTCGGGGCTGAAGCCATACTTCATCAGCACCATGAAGGCCATGAAGGTCACGCCGGACAGCAGCAGCACGGCCTTGATGATCTGCACCCAGGTGGTCGCAGTCATGCCGCCGAACACCACATAGGCCATCATCAGGATACCCACGATGATCACGGCAATGATGTAGTCCAGGCCGAACAGCAGCTTGATCAGCTGGCCGGCACCCACCATCTGGGCGATCAGGTAGAAGGCCACCACCACCAGCGTGCCGCAGGCGGCAAACGCACGGATCGGGCCCTGCTGGAAGCGATAGCCGGCCACGTCGGCAAAGGTGAACTTGCCCAGGTTGCGCAGGCGCTCGGCCATCAGGAAGGTAATGATGGGCCAGCCGACCAGGAAGCCGATCGAGTAGATCAGGCCGTCGTAGCCGGTTGCCATCACGGCAGCAGAAATGCCCAGGAAGGAGGCCGCAGACATGTAGTCGCCGGCAATCGCCAGACCGTTCTGGAAACCGGTAATGCCACCACCGGCGGTGTAGAAGTCGGACGCCGACTTGGTGCGGCCAGCCGCCCACTTGGTGATGCCCAGGGTGGCGACCACGAACACGGCGAACATGATGATGGCAGTCCAGTTGGTGGCCTGCTTGGCGGTTTCGCCTACGTCACCACCGGCCGCCAGGACGGTACCCGCTGCCAGCAGCGAGCCCAGCGCAAGGGAGATTTTTTTCATTTGCTGGCTTCCTTCAGGATCTCTGCGGTGATGGCGTCGTACTTGGAGTTGGCACGACGCACGTAGATGGTGGTGATGATGATGGTGAAGACGATCACACCCATGCCCAGCGGAATACCCAGCGTGGTGACGCCAGTGCCGATCGGCTGTGCCAGGAACTCCTTGTCAAAGGCGATCAGGGCGATATAGCCGTAGTACACGACCAGCATGATGATGGCCAGCGTCCAGCCGAACTTGTTGCGTTCTGCTTTCAGCGCCTGATACTTCGGGTTGTTGCTGATCTTCTGGATGATTGGATCATTTGCAACGTTGGGATCACTACTCATGGGTATGTCTCCTTGTTGATGAGGGATATGGGCTGCGTTAACGGGGGGCTTCATGTTGTTGAAACTCGCAGCGCACACTGCAACCGGAGGGAATTAGAACGGGTTACAAGACGTCACAGGCTTGGAGGAAACCCGTAAATTCGCAAAAAATGTTGCGCCGCACGACCTGGTTTTGATACAGATCAGATTCTGGAAAATTTCGCCTAGGTGCTAACCCTTGAACGGGATCAATCCGGCTTCAGGGTTTCTCCGAATCGCACGGTCGTGCTGTGATCCGGGCGCCACACAGGGTCTGCACCACTGCCGGCAAACCGGTGTTGACGCTAGACTGACAGATGCACTTTTTCCTGTGTTCCTGCCATGCCCAACGCCTTCAACTTCGACGCCTCCCCATTCGACAGCCTGAGCAAGGGCGAACAGCAACTGGTCCGTGACAACGTCGATATCGCCTACTTCCGCAAGGACGACGTGATCCTGGATGTCGGTGCCGAGCCGAAGCACCTGTACGTGGTGATCAAGGGCCATGTGGCGCAGATGGAGGGCGACGAAGTGCTCTACATGTACGGCCCGGACGACACCTTCGACAGCCGCGGCCTGATGGCGGGCAAGAGCAGCCATCGCTTCATCGCGCAGGAAGAAGTGCTGGCCTACGAACTGGCGCAAGACACGGTGCTGTCACTGATCGCCGACAACGCCACCTTCAGCGCCCTGCTGTTCTCCAGCCTGGGCGACAAGCTCAGCGCCCTGTCGCAGCGCCATGACGAACAGGAAATGCAGTCGCTGACGCTGGCACGGCTGGATTCGGCCGTGATGCATCCGCCACACTACGTGGATGCCGATACCGACATCGTGGAAGTGGCGCGCGTGTTTTCCGAGCACAACACCACGCACGTGCTGGTGCGCGACGACACCGGCACGCTGCCACGCCTGGGCATCTTCTCGAGCACGGCGCTGCCTCGAGCGATCCTGGATGGGCGCCCGCTGGACGACCTGCCGGTCGGCGACCTGGCCACCTACAACCTGATCACGCTGCCCCCCGACAGCCTGATGGGCGAGGCGCTGACCATGATGCTGCGCCACCGCATCCACCGCATCGTCGTGGCCGAGCGGGCCGAGGTGCTGGGCGTGATCGAATCGCTGGACGTGTTCAGCTTCCTGTCCAACCACTCGCACCTGATCCTGACGCGCATCGACCAGGCGCTCAACCTGGAGATGCTGGCCGACGCCGCCAGCCAGACGCGCGGCATGGTGCAGCAGCTCTACCGCAGCGGCACCAATGTCGGCCTGATCGGCAACCTGGTGCAGGAAATCAATGCGCGCCTGTTCGAGCGCGCCTGGCAAATGGTGGCACCGCGTGAACTGGTCAGCAACAGCTGCCTGATCGTGATGGGCAGCGAGGGCCGTGGCGAGCAGCTGCTCAAGACCGATCAGGACAACGGCCTGATCCTGCGTGACGACTACACGCCACCCGACAACCTGCAGCAGATCTGTGATGATTTTTCCGCGGCGCTGACGCGCTTTGGCTACCCCGAGTGTCCGGGCCGCATCATGCTGAACAACCCGGACTGGCGCGGCACGCGCGCCGACTGGGTGTCACGCACGCGCGGCTGGCTGATCAGCGGCCAGCCGGAAAGCATGATGAACCTGGCGATCTTCCTCGACGCGCATGCGGTGGCCGGCGATGGCCGCCTGCTGCAACACGTGACGCAGCGCCTGTGGGAACTGTCCACCGACAACGACGCCACGCTGAACCGCTTTGCCGCCGCGATCGACGCCTTTGGCAGCGGCAGCAGCTGGCTCGGACGCATGTTCTCCATCGGCGAGGACAGTGACCTGCTGCACATGAAGAAGATGGGCATCTTCCCTATCGTGCATGGCATGCGCAGCCTGGCGCTGGCCAACGGCATCCAGGCCACCAGCACGGTGGATCGCATCCAGGAACTGGTGACCAAGGGCCAGCTGCGCAAGGACTGGGGCGACGAGCTCAAGCACGCGCTGCACTTCTTCATGGGGCTGCGCCTCAAGGCCGGTCTGAAGGAGCTGGAAATGGGCAAGCCGGTCAGCGGCGAGGCCGATCCCAAGTCCATGAGCAGCCTGGACCGCGACCTGCTGAAGGACAGCCTGGGCGTGGTCAAGCGCTTCAAGGCCACGCTGCGCCAGCGTTTCCGCCTGGACGTGATCTGAGGACGGAGGCAGCATGGCATTTGGCAGTCTTGCAAGCAAGTCCTGGCTCGGCGGCCTGCGCCAGCGCTGGCAGAAGAACCAGCTGGCATCGGACGAGTTCTCCTTCCTGTTCGATGAACCGCCGCCAGACGAATACATCTCGCTGGATTGCGAGACCACCGGCCTCAACGTGCGCACCGACGACATCATCTCGATCGGCGCGGTGCGCATCCACGGCAATCGCATCCTGAGCAGCCAGCGTTTCGAGGTGCTGGTACAACCGCAAGGCACGGTCTCGGCCGAGAGCATCCGCGTGCACCGCCTGCGCGAGGCCGATGTGGCCTGCGGCATCCCGGTCGATATCGCCATGCTGCAGCTGCTGCGCTTTATCGGCAGCCGGCCGCTGGTCGGCTACTTCCTCGAGTTCGATGCCGCCATGATCAACCGCGCCATGAAGCCGCTGATCGGCATCCGGCTGCCCAATCGGCAGATCGAGGTCTCGGCCATGTACTACGACTACAAGTTCAAGCGCCTGCCCTCGTACAAGCAGCATGACAATGCCGATATCGACCTGCGCTTTGACACGCTGATGGACGACCTGCAGCTGCCGCGGCGCGATGCGCACGATGCGCTGAACGACGCCGTGATGGCGGCGCTGGCCTTTATCAAGCTCAAGGAGCTGGGACAGTCCTGAGCGCCGGGCGGTTTCCGCCGTGGCAGGCCTGCAAGTGGCGGGCAGCCGGCTAAAATCGGGGGCATGACTACACATGCACCGAATACCCCTGCTGCGGCCGAAGACACCAGCAGCAAGCCCAGCAACTTCCTGCGCCAGATCATCGAGTCCGACCTGGAACAGGGCACTCACCGCCAGCGCCACTGGGGCGGTTCGCCAGGCGATGCAGCGCACCACCAGGCTGGCGCGCTGGACCCGGCGCGCATCCGCACGCGCTTCCCGCCCGAGCCCAACGGCTACCTGCACATCGGCCACGCCAAGAGCATCTGCCTGAACTTTGGCCTGGCCCAGGATTACGACGGCGTCTGCCACCTGCGCTTTGACGATACCAACCCGGAAAAGGAAAGCCAGGAGTACGTGGATGCCATCGTCGAGGCAGTGCACTGGCTGGGCTTTGACTGGACCAGCGACCTCAACGGCAAGCCCGAGACCCACCTGTACTACGCCAGCAACTATTTCGAGCTGATGCACCGCGCCGCGGTCTACCTGATCGAACAGGGCCTGGCCTATGTGGACGAGCAAAGCGCCGACGACATGCGCAAGCACCGCGGCGACTTCACCACGTCCGGCACCGACAGCCCGTTCCGCAGCCGCAGCGTGCAGGAAAACCTGGAGCGCTTTGCCCAGATGCGCAACGGCGAGCTGGCCGATGGCGCGGCCGTGCTGCGCGCGAAGATCGACATGGCGCACCCCAACATCAATATGCGCGATCCGGCGATCTACCGCATCCGCCGCGCGCACCACCACAACACCGGTGACCAGTGGTGCATCTACCCGATGTATACCTTTGCCCATCCGATCGAGGATGCGCTGGAAAACATCACGCATAGCATCTGCACGCTGGAATTCGAAGACCAGCGCCCGTTCTACGACTGGCTGCTGGATCATCTGGCGGCTGGCGGCATCATCAACACGCCGCCTTCGCGCCAGTACGAATTTGCCCGCCTGAACCTGACCTATGTCGTGACCAGCAAGCGCAAGCTCAAGCTGCTGGTCGATGACGGCCATGTGCAGGGCTGGGACGATCCGCGCATGCCGACGCTGGCCGGCCTGCGTCGCCGCGGCTACACGCCCGAGAGCCTGCGCCTGTTCTGCGAGCGCATCGGCGTGACCAAGGCCGACAGCTGGATCGATTACGGCACGCTGGAAGGTTCGCTGCGCGACGTGCTGGATCCGGTAGCACCGCGCGCCATGGCGGTACTGGACCCGCTGCGCGTGACAATTACCAACTGGGATGCGCTGATGGGCGTCGGAACGCTGGAAGACTGCCAGGCACCGGTGCATCCGCACCATCCGGAGATGGGCCAGCGCCGCATGCGCCTGGGCCGCGAGGTCTGGATCGAGCGCGAGGACTTCATGGAAGTGCCGGAAAAAGGCTATCGCCGCCTCTACCCGCCGCACACCAATGCCAGCGGCCAGGCCGTGGAAGGCAACAAGGTGCGCCTGAAGTACGGCTATGTGGTGGCCTGTACCGGCTTCGAGAATGATGCCGATGGCCAGGTCAGCAATGTGCTCGTCGAGCTGATTCCCGACACCAAGAGTGGCACGACGGGCGCAGACAGCGTCAAGGTCAAGGGCGTGATCGGCTGGGTCGGTGCCGAGGATGGCGTGCAGGCTGAAGTACGCCTGTATGACCGCCTGTTCACCGAAGCCCATCCGGATGCTGGTGGCCGCGACTTCCTGACCGTGCTGAACCCGGACAGCCTGAAGACGGTGACGGCCTGGGTCGAACCGTCTGCGGCCGACGTCGGTCCGGAAAGCCATTTCCAGTTCGAGCGCCTGGGCTACTTTGCCAGCGACCGTGTCGATCACGCCAGTGGCAAGCCGGTATTCAACCGCGTGACCGGCCTGAAGGACAGCTGGGCCAAGTAAGACGGCACACCGTCATGACATGCAGGGTGGCTCACAGGCCACCCTTTTTTGTCCCCAAGGCCCTATGGACTTGTCGGGATCAGCGCCACCTCATACAATATACAAATCATGAATATATTAACCGAACCCTTCCCCTACGGCTGGCTTCACTATCTGGTGGGCGGCATGTGCATTGGCCTCGGTGCTGCGGTGCTGTACGTGCTGACCGGCCGCTTTGGCGGCCTCAGCCCGGTCTACACCACGACCTGGTCGTTTTTCATCAAGCACCCGTTCTTCCACCAGGCGCGCTTCATCGCTTCGCGCAACTGGCGGCTGGTCTACGCGCTGGGCGTGGTACTGGGTGCCTTTGTCTGGTGGCTGCTGCTTGGCAACGGCGAGCGCGTCACCACCACGATTCCGGGCTGGCAGCTGCTGCTGGGCGGGCTGTTTGTCGGCTATGGGGCACGTCTGGGCGGCGGCTGCGCCTCCGGCCACGGCATCTGTGGCATCGGTTCCTTCCACATGCCCTCGGTGGTGGCGGTGCTGACCTTCATGGCGACCGGCCTGCTGACGGCCAACCTGATCACGAGGTGGTTCTGATGGCCAAGACCTTGTCTACCCTGCTGGCCGGCCTGCTGTTCGGTTTTGGCCTGGCGCTCTCCACCATGATGATGCCGGAGATCGTGCTCGAATTCCTGATGCTGAATGACCTGGGCCTGATGCTGGTCATGGGCGGCGGCATTGCCGTGGCCACGCTGGGTCTGGTGCTGGGCCCGAAGCTGTTGAAGAAACCGGTGTTTGCCGAGACCTTTGACCGTTATACCAGCGGCATCAGCCGCAACATGCTGATCGGCTCGGCGCTGTTCGGCATCGGCTGGGGCCTGTCGGGCGTCTGCCCCGGCCCGATGCTGGCCGGCCTGGGCGTCGGCAACTGGGATGTGCTCTGGGGCATTGCCGGCATGGCGCTGGGCGCGCTGGCACACGGCCTGATGCACAAGCCCAGCTAAGCCGTCAACACGCTTACAGCTTCTTCGCGCCCGGCGGCATGCCGGTGCTCAGGGCCTCCGTATCCACCTTGGGTGCGGAGGCCTTGCTGTCGGCGCTGTCCATGTCGTGCATGGCTTCGGTCGGCGCAATCACGGTGCTGCTGCTGGCAGTGACCGGGCTTTCGGCGGCCTGCTCGGCCTGCACGGCATTCAGCGATTCCGTGGTGCTGACGACCGCAGCAGCGCCCTGGGCGACAGCAGCGGAACAGGCGGCAGCGGCAACCGCTGCGATGAGGGCCTGGATAAAGGACATACGGGGTGCGGGTTTGGACATGGTGCTCTCTCTTTCTTGTGTTTGAACCATGTCTTCACTATAAAAAAACGGCCACGGCTGGCGTGTAGGACGTCGGCTTGCATCCCTGCCGGATTTTTCAGGACTGCAACAGCTCGCGGATCACCACCAGGTGGCTGTGTTCCGGATCGCGCGCAGCCGTCAGCAGATGGATCTCGCCATGCTGCTTTTCCAGCGCACGGATGCGCTCCAGCGCCTGTTGCGCCTCGGGCTCGGCCAGTTCCTGCCGCAGGCGCCGGCAGAATTCGTCAAAGCGTCCCTCGCGGTCTTCATGGAACCAGACGCGCAATGCGGTCGAGGGCGTGGCCGCCTTTTCCCAGACCGTACCTTCCAGCCGCTCCTTGCGCACGCCGCGCGGCCAGAGCCGGTCCAGCAGCACCGCCGGCAGGTGCTCGGCGGCATCGAAATCATGAACGCGCATCACGGTGTACATGGCACTCTCCGGCGACTAGGATACGCCTCCCATGATACGGATGCCAGCCTTGCCGCACTAGCCGGCCGCACTGGCAGCAGGGTCAAGCATTCAGTGCATCGCCTGCACCAGATGCGTGACGTTATAGCGTATCAGGCCCACATAGCTGGTAGCCGGCCCTTCCGGCGGGCTCAATGCGTCCGAGTACAGCGGCTGGTTCTGCACTGTCACGCCGGCTTCCTGGCTGATCTGCTCGACCAGGCGCGGATCCTTGATGTTCTCCATGAACACGGCCTTGACCTGTTGCTCGCGGATCTGGCTGATCAGGCCGGCCACGGCACGGGCGGAGGGCTGACTGTCAGTGCTGACGCCCTGCGGCGCCAGGAACTGCAGCTGGTAGCGCTGGCCCAGATAGGCGAAGGCATCATGGCCTGTCACCACCTTGCGCTTTTCCGGCGGAATGCTGGCAAATTCCGCGGCCGCCCAGCTGTCCAGGTCACGCAGGATCTGCTGGTAGTCGGCCAGGCGTTGCTCATACCCCTGCTGGTGGGCCGGATCGGCCTGAATCAGCGCCTTCGCAATATTGGCGGCATAGGCCTGCATCAGCACCGGGTTCTGCCAGATGTGCGGGTCGGGTGCGGCAGCATCATGCTGGCCGCCGGCCTTGTCGTGATCGTGATCATGTTCGTCGTCGTGCGCATGCCCGCCAGCCAGCGTCTTGATGCCTGCGCTGGCGATGGCCACCGGCACCTGGCTGTCACGCACGGCTCGCTCCAGCGCCGCGCCCTCATAGCCCAGCCCGTTCATCAGCACCAGCTGCGCCTCGCCCAGCCGGCGGATATCGGCCGGCGTGACCTGGTAGACGTGAGCGTCCTGACCCGGCCCGACGATATCCAGCACCTCGACCTGCTCGCCGCCAATCTGCCGTGCCACATCGCCGAGGATGCTGAAGCTGCTGACAACGCGCAACGGCGCTGCCTCACCCACCGCGGGCTTGTCAGCCATGCTGGCCACCGGCTCGGTCGTCTGGCGTTCGCCACAGCCAGCCAGCAGCAACAGGCTGGCAGCCGCTGCCGCCAGCGTCAGGCGGCGTCCGGAAGAGGGTCGATTCATGGCGATTTACTCCTGGTGGGCGTGTGGCTCAAAGCCGGCACGCTGGTGGCGCCGGTGCGACAGCCAGCGCGGCAGCAGGCCGCCCTGGCTGGCAAACACCAGCGAGAAGAAATACATGGCACCGCACAGCAGGATGATGGACGGGCCCGATGGCAGGTCAAAGTGGTAGGACAACAGCAGGCCACCGTAGCCACCCAGCAGGGCCAGCAGCGCGGCCAGCAGCATGATGCCGCCCATGCGCAACTGCCAGAGCCGTGCCGTGATTGCCGGCAGCATCATCAGGCCGACCGCCATCAGCGTACCCAGCGCCTGGAAGCCGGCGACCAGATTCAGCACCACCAGCATCAGGAACAGCACATGCCAGACGGCGCCGCGACTGCCGACCGATTGCAGGAACACCGGATCGATGATCTGCACCACCAGCGGCCGGTAGATCAGCGCCAGCACGATCAGCGTGATGCTGGAGACACTGGCCACCAGCGTCAGCGCCACCGCATCCACCGCCAGCACCGAGCCGAACAGCAGGTGCAGCAGGTCCACCTGGCTGCCGCTGACGCTGACCATCAGCACGCCAATCGCCAGGCAGCTCAGGTAGAAGGCGGCAAAGTTGGCATCTTCACGCAGCGTGGTGTAGTGGCTGACCAGGCCGACGCCCAGCGCCACCAGCAGCCCGGCCAGCAGGCCGCCCAGCCCCATCGCCATCACGTTGAAGCCGGCCAGCAGGAAACCGGCTGCCACGCCTGGCAGCACGGCGTGCGCAATCGCATCGCCCATCAGGCTCATGCGGCGCATCAGCAGCAACACGCCCATCGGCGCCGCGCTGAGTGACAGAAAAAATACGCTGGCCAGCGCGCGACGCATGAAGGCAAACTGGACGAACGGCTCCAGCAGCAGGCCGTAGAGCAGGGTCTCGCTCATGGCTGGCCTCCGTGCGCATGGACGTGATCGTGTTCATGGCCGATCTGCTCCGGCTGCACGCGGCACCATTCGTCGTCAGCGGCATCGTCCTGGCGAAAACCGCTGGCGCGCTGCAGATTGGCGTCGGAAAGTACCTCTTGCGCCGGGCCGCTGGCCATGACCTCGCGTGCCAGCAGCAGCGCATGGTCAAACCAGTGGCGTGCCTGCGCGGCATCGTGCACCACGGCGATGATGCCCTTGCCCTGCTGCTGGCACTGTTGCAACAGCATCAGCAGCGATTGCGTAGTATAGGCATCCATGGCGTTGAAGGGTTCATCGAGCAGCAGGAAGCGGGCGTCCTGCACCAGCATGCGCGCAAACAGCACGCGCTGGAATTGCCCGCGTGACAGCGCCGCGATCTGGCGCTGCGCAAACGCCGCCATGCCGACCTGTTCCAGCGCCTGTTGCACGCGTTTCCGCTGTGCACGATCCAGGCCGCCAAACGGCCCCAGCTCATGCCACAGGCCAAGCGCCGTCAACTCGGCCACCGTCATCGGCAGGCTGCGGTCAATTTCGGCCTGTTGCGGCAGGTAGGCCAGGTCACGCCGCTGCAGGCCCTGCCATTGCACGCTGCCGGTATCGCAAGGCAGCAGCCGCATGATGGCCTTGAGCAGCGTGCTCTTGCCGGCGCCGTTGGGACCAAAGATGGCCCAGGAGCTGCCCGCCTCGAAGCGCGCAAAGGCATGGTGCACCGCCGGCACGCTGCGATAGCTCACGGTGATGTTGTCCAGCACGATGCTCATGCCTGCAGCACCAGGTAATGGACGGTCCAGATCAACGCGACCAGCAGCAGCGCGACCAGCAGGCGGAAACCGGCTCCTCGCAGCAGCCAGGAGGTCGATTCCGGAGGGGAAGAAGTCGGGGAGGACATGCGGTATCTGCAGCCGCCTGTTGGAGCGGCCCAGCTCATTATTGCAACAATGTTGCGATTATACGCCTGATCCGTAGAAGGCCAGCCACGCTGCATTTGCCGGCATGCTGCAGCGCGGCGATAATTCCGGGTTACGCGCAATCCTGCGCACACCCTTATGCATTGTCATGGCCTACCAGATCAAGGAAATCTTCTACACGTTGCAAGGCGAAGGCCTGCAGGCCGGCCGGCCGGCCGTGTTCTGCCGCTTTGCCGGCTGCAACTTCTGGAACGGCCGCGAGCAGGACCGGGCCCAGTCGATCTGCAGCTTTTGCGATACCGACTTTGTTGGCACCGATGGTCCGCTGGGCGGAACCTTCCGCGAAGCCACCGAACTGGCGCGCCATATCGCGGCGCAGTGGCCCGCCGGCCAGCCCGGCAAGCCCTACGTGGTGCTGACTGGCGGCGAACCGCTGCTGCAGGTCGATGATGCCCTGGTCGATGCCTTGCACGCCGAAGGCTTCGAGGTGGCGGTGGAAACCAACGGCAGCATCGCCGCACCAGCCGGCATCGACTGGATCTGCGTCAGCCCGAAATCGCTGCAGCACTGGGTGCAGCGCAGCGGCAACGAGCTCAAGCTGGTCTGGCCGCAAGCTGGCATGACGCTGGACGCCGTGCGCGACAACACCGATTTCGCCCACTACCTGCTGCAGCCGCTGGACGATGCGCAACGCAGCCAGCACACGCAGACCTGCATCGCCGCCTGCCTGAAGGATCCGCGCTGGCGCCTGAGCCTGCAGACCCACAAGATTACCGGGATCCGCTGAGAACCCATCATGCAATTCGAACTGTCACAGACCTTTTTCTTTGAAGCCGCGCACACGCTGCGCCGCAAGCTGGACGATGCCGCCGAAGTGGCCGGCAGCAAGCGCATCCACGGCCACACCTACCACGCCTCGGTCAGCCTGTCCGGCCTGCCTGCGGCCGATTCCGGCATGGTGATGGACCTGGCGCTGCTGCGCGCCCAGATTGCCACGCTGCGCAGCCAGCTGGACCACCACTTCCTCGACGAAGTCGAGGGCCTGGGTCAGCCTACGCTGGAAAACCTCTGCCTCTACATCGCGCGCCACATGCAGGCGCAAGGCATCCAGCCGAGCCAGGTGCGCGTCTGGCGGGAGGCCAGCGGCGACAGCTGCGCGCTGACGCTGTAAACCACGACATTGATCATGCCGGCGCTGCTGCCTTCCCTGCTGGCGATCGCCATTGGCGCTGCCGCCGGTGCCATCCTGCGCTGGCTGCTGGCACTCTGGCTCAACACCCTGTTTCCGGCGATTCCGCCCGGCACCCTGGTCGCCAACCTGGTGGGCGGCTACCTGATCGGTATCGCGCTGGTCTTTTTTGCCCACCATGCCGAGCTGTCGCCCGCATGGCGGCTGCTGGTAATCACCGGCTTTATCGGTGGCCTGACCACGTTTTCCACCTTTTCGTCCGAAGTCACGCACCTGCTGCTGCAGGGGCGGCTGCTGATGGCGACCGGTGCCATCGGCCTGCATGTAGCCGGCTCGCTGCTGATGACGCTGCTCGGCATGGGCAGCGCACAGCTGCTGCGACGCTGGCTGGCCTGAACGTTTTACCGCCCGGTTTGCAAGGTCATGCAAGCCGTGCGACCATGAACCAGTCTCCGTTTTCCACCAAAAAGAAAGGACTGTTCATGTCGCTGCTCGCGCAAACCCGACTCTCCATGCTCGATCTGGTGCCCGTCCGTGAAGGCGCCAGCGTGGCCGATGCCCTGGCCCAGGCCGTACGCACCGCCCAGCATGTGGAACAGCTCGGCTTTACCCGCTACTGGCTGGCAGAGCACCACAACATGGCCGGCATTGCCAGCTCGTCCACCGCCGTGCTGATTGGCCATGTGGCTGGCCAGACCCGCACCATCCGTGTCGGTTCCGGCGGCGTGATGCTGCCCAACCACGCACCGCTGGTGGTGGCCGAAGCCTTCGGCACGCTGGCCACGCTGTATCCGGACCGCATCGACCTGGGCCTGGGCCGTGCGCCTGGCACCGATCCTGTCACCATGCGCGCACTGCGCCGCAACCGCAGCGAATCTGCCGATGACTTCCCGCGCGAAGTGGCCGAGCTGATGCACTACCTGGGCGAGCCCGAACCGGGCCAGAAGGTGATTGCCAACCCGGGCAGCGGCACCCAGGTGCCGATCTGGCTGCTGGGCTCCAGCCTGTTCAGCGCGCAGCTGGCGGCCGAGCGCGGCCTGCCCTACTCCTTTGCCTCGCACTTTGCACCGCAGATGCTGCTGCAGGCGATTGACTTGTATCGCCGCAACTACCGCCCGTCGGAACGCCACCCCAAGCCTTACGTGATGATCGGCGTACCAGTGGTCGCCGCGCCGACCGACGAGGAAGCGCAATTCCTCGCCAGCAGCAGCTACCAGCGCGTGCTCAGCATCCTGACTGGCCAGCGCGGCCTGTTGCAGCCACCAGTGGAGAACTTCCTGCAGCAGCTGGGCCCGCAGGAGCTCAACGGCATCCGCCAGTTCCTGGCCTGCTCGGTCGTCGGCGGTCCGGCAACCGTGCGCGAGGGCTTCGACCAGTTGCTGGAAGCCACGCGCGCCGACGAACTGATCCTGGTCAGCGACCTGTATGATCCGGAGTTGCGCCTGCGCTCGCTCAGCATTGCCGCCGAAGTCTGGCAGCAGGCGCGCCAGACCGCCTGATCCACCTGCCCAACCTAGCCCCATGCGCCGATCACCACGCCTGTTGCCCTTGCTCCTCCTGCCCCTGCTGCTGCAGGGCTGTGGCGTCACTGCCGTCGCCGGCGCAGTTGCCGGCGCGGCGATCAGTGTCACGGGTGCCGTGGTCTCCACCGGCGTCAAGCTCACCGGCAAGGCCATCGGTGCCGGCATTGATGCCGTGAGTGGCAGCGATGCGGCAGATGCCGGCGTGGCCGTCGGCAACCAGGCCACGCCACCGCCCGCTCCAGCACACGAACCAGTGGTCGCCGACCCGCACTACTGAGGCCCTGCCATGTCGCTGCCGGATCGCCTGCTCCATCCCCTGCGCTATGCCTGGCACCTGCTGCAGACCACGGCACGCGAATGGCTGGATGACGGCTGCCCGCAATATGGCGCAGCGCTGTCGTATTACGCCGTGTTCAGTATGGCGCCGCTGCTGGTGATCCTGGTGGCGCTGGTCGGCCTGTTCATTGGCAGCGGTGCCGCACAGCAACAGCTGATCGGCGAAATTTCCGCCATGGCCGGGCCCAAGGCTGGCGAGCTGGCGCAATCGCTGCTGCAGGCCGTGAGCCGGCCCGGCGAAGGCACGCTGGCCTCGGCCATCGCGCTGACGGTGCTGCTGGTGGGCGCCACCGGCGTGCTGGTACAACTGCGCACGGCGCTGGATCGCATCTGGCTGCACCGGCCGCAGCCGCAGCCGCAGGGCCAGTTGCTGCACACCATCTGGCGCACCATCCGCACGCGCATGCTGTCGCTGTCCATCCTGCTGGCAATCGGCTTCCTGATGCTGGTATCGCTGGCGGCATCGGCCTACCTCTCGGTGCTGGACCGCTGGGTGGCCGGACAGACTTCAGGCATGCTGGAGCTGGCGCGTGTGCTCAATCCACTGCTGTCGATGGCGGTGCTGACCTTCTTTTTCGGCATCCTGCTGGCTGGGCTGCCCTCGCGACCGCTGGGCTGGCGCCAGATCCTGCCCGGCGCACTGCTGGCTGCCGTGCTGTTTACCGTGGGCAAGAGCCTGATCGGCCTGTATATCGGCAGCACTTCCACCACCTCGGTCTACGGTGCCGCCGGCGCGCTGGTGGCGCTGATGATCTGGGTCTATTTTTCCTCGCAGATCCTGCTGTTTGGCGCAGAATTTGCCTGGGTGCTGCACATGACGCCGCCGGGGCAGCTGCCCGGCTCGCCCGCTTATCTGCAGGCCGCCGGACAAGCCTTGCGCCGCTACCAGCATCAGCTGCTGGAGGCAGAAGCCGCCGCCACTGACAGGCAGCCAGCGCCCTGAATCAGACCAACCGTTCGATCGCCTGATCGGCAACGGCCTGCAGCAGCGTTGCCGGCACCAGCTCCGGATCAATCTCGGCCAATGGCACCAGCACAAAGGCACGCTGCGTCATGCGCGGATGCGGCAGTTCCAGCTCCGCCGTCTGCTGGCTGACACCGCTGTAGAGCAGCACATCCAGATCCAGCGTGCGCGGCGCATTGCGGTACGAGCGCTCGCGACCGGCCTGCTGTTCCAGCCCCTGCACGGCGTGCAGCAGCGCCAGCGGGCTCAGTGTGGTGCGCAGGCGCGCCACGGCATTGATGAAATCCGGTCCGGTCGCATCGACTGGTGCCGTGCGATAGAGCGATGACGCTGCCTCCAGCCGGGTCTGTGGCAGCGACTCCAGCGCCGCAATAGCCTGTTGCACCGACTGGCACGCATCGCCCAGGTTGCCGCCCAAGGCGATCCAGGCCAGACTGGGGGCCTCGATGGCGGCGGTCATGCGTCAGCGCCGGAGGGGTTGCCCGCGTCGTTGCCGGCATCAGCCGCCGGTTTGCGGCGACGACGTGGCTTGCGTGCCGGGGCAGCGTCAGCAGGTGCGGCGCTGCTATCAGCGGCTTCATGCGCCATGGGCGCGGCGCCTTCAGCTGCGGCAGTCGGCTTGCGGCGGCGACGGCGGCGCTTTTTCGGCGCGTCGGCATCGGGCAGCAGCGATTCCTCCACCTCCTCGGCAGCCGGCTTGCTGCTGACCAGATGCACCTTGCCACCGGCTCGCGCCTGCTGCTGCGCTTCGCGCTGACGCTGGCGCTGTTGTTCGCGTGCGGTAGCGATCAGGTCTTCGCGCAAGGCATCGTTGGTGGTACTGCTGAAAGTCTGCCACCAGTTGGCCAGCGATTCCTCCACCTCGCCGACCTGCGCACGCAGGCGCAGGAAGTCGAAACCGGCGCGGAAACGCAGCTGCGCCACCAGGCTGTAGGGGCTGTTGCCGCTGCGCTTCTCAAAGCGCGGCTGCATCATCCAGATCTCGCGCATGTCGGCGGCCAGCTTGCCGCGGCCGGAGACATCGCCGATGCAGGCATCGAACACCTCGTCGATCGCTTCCTGCAGGCCGACAAACGGCGGCTTGCGCTCGGCCGTCTTGCGCGCCCAGGCCTCGCGCACGTCCTGCCACAGCAGGCAGGACAGCAGGAAGCTCGGCGCCACCGGCTTGCCCTCACTAACGCGGCGGTCGGTATCCTGCAGCGCGGCATTGACGAAGGTGTCGTCGGCGCGCTGCACCGCCAGCGTCAACAGCGGGTAGATGTTGTCGGTCAGCTGGTGCTTGCGCAGGATCCCGATCGTGCCCAGCGCATGGCCGGTCTGCAGCAGCTTGAGCATTTCGTCGAACATGCGGCTCTGCGGCACGTCGTTGAGCAGCGGCAGCGCCTCGCGGATCGGTGCCGAAGTAGCCTTGTCGAGGCGGAAATCGAGCGGGCTGAGCTTGGCGGCGAAGCGGATGGCACGGATGATGCGCACCGGATCCTCGCGGTAGCGCGCCATGGCATCGCCAATCATGCGGATGGTGCGGTTTTTCACGTCCGCCATGCCCTTGTGGTAATCCACCACGATCTGGCGTTCCGGATCGTAGTACATGGCATTGATGGTGAAGTCACGGCGCGCAGCGTCCTCGTCCTGCGGACCCCAGACGTTGTCGCGCAGCACGCGGCCGGAGGCATCGACGGCGTGCTGGATGCCTTCGAGTGCGCGGCGGCTGGTCTTTTCATTGCCGTTGACATGCGCCGCGTCGGAGGCGTGCAGGTAGGCGCGGAAGGTCGAGACCTCGATCACCTCGTGCTCGCGGCCACGGCCGTAGACCACGTGCACGATGCGGAAGCGGCGGCCAATGATGAAGGCGCGGCGGAACAGGCTCTTGACCTGCTCGGGCGTGGCATTGGTGGCCACGTCAAAGTCCTTGGGACGCATGCCGACCAGCAGGTCGCGCACGGCGCCGCCGACGATGTAGGCCTCGTAGCCGGCTTTTTTCAGCGTCTGCACCACGTTGAGGGCACGCTCGTCCACCAGGGAGACATCGATCTGGTGGACCGATTGCGGCACCTCGACGCGCTTGCCGAAATGCGGCTGCAGCTGTTCCTTGCCGAGCAGCTTGTTGATGAATCGCTTGATCATGGCTTACGCCTTGGGAAACAGGTCGAGAATGCGCCAGCCGCGGGCTTCGGCCAGCATGCGCAGGCGCTCGTCCGGGTTGGTGGCCACCGGCACGTCGGCGCGCTCCATCAGGGGCGCGTCGTTGATCGAGTCGGAGTAGAAAGTGATGAAGGTATCGCACCAGTCCAGCTTGCGCTCGGTCAGCCACTGGGTCATGTTGTGCACCTTGCCTTCGCGCAGGTTGGCCATGCCCTCGACATTGCCGGTAAACCAGCCATCAGGGCCGCGTTCCAGCTCGGTAGCGATGATGTTCTGCTCATCAAAGCCCAGCAGCGTGCCAATCGGGCCGGCAATGAAGCGGTTGGTGGCGGTAATCAGCACCAGGGTATCGCCGGCATCGCGGTGCTGCTGCAGCAGTTCCAGCGCCGCCGGGTGCACCGCCGGCTGTACGTAATCGGTCAGATAGCGCGCATGCGCCGCATGCGCTTCTTCGGGCGTGTGTTCGCGGATCGCGCGCGTGACGAAACGCACGTACTCGTTCATGTCGAGCACGCCCTGCTCGTACTGCTCGTAGAAGGCCTCGTTCTGGCGCGACATGTCCTCGGCGTCCGTCCAGCCGATGGCATTGGTGAAATGGGTCCACATGAAGTCCGAGTCGATCGGCAGCAAGGTGTGGTCGAGATCAAAAAGCGCAATTTTCATGAGTCATTCATCATTTGTTTCAGCAGCGGCACGGTGATCGCGCGGCGCGTTTCAAGAGCGTAGTCGTCCAGCATGGCCAGTAACTGGCTCAGGCTCCCCAGGTCGCGGGAAAACCGGCTGAGCATGAAGCGCAACACCTCGTCGGACAGATCCAGGCCGCGATCCTGCGCTTCCTGGCGCAGGGCGCGCTGCACATCGTCCTCGGACAAGGGCTGCAGGCCGAACATCTGGCCCCAGCCTAGCCGGGTACGCAGGTCTTCGCGCAGCGGCAGATCCGTGACCGGCAGGCTGCCGGCCGACAGCACCCAGCAGGGTTCACCCTGTTGCGGCGTCATCGCGTGGATGAACCAGTTGAAGGCGGTGTGCTGCTGTTCCGGGCTGTAGGCATCGACTTCGTCCAGCAGCACCACGCTCCAGCGCGGATCAAACGGACGGGCATAGCCGCCACAGGGCGTGGAGGCATCGAGCCAGCCGGCTTCGCGCCCCTGTTCACGCAGGGTCTGCAGCACGCCTTGCAGCAAATGGGTCTTGCCGCTGCCTTCCGGGCCCCAGACATAGGTCGGACGCAGTGAGGGGTGGCTGTCATGCAGCACCGATTGGACACGCGCCAGTACCACGGCGTTCGGACCGGGGATCCAGGAGTCCAGCCGCGGGCTGGGCGCCAGGCCGATATCGAGCGGGAGTTGTTTCATGGGGAGAGACACGCCGCCATTTTACGGGATGCAGCCGTTCCCCGCCGGACAGCTCAGTGGTTGTACAGATCGCTTCTGAAATAACGCTCGCGCAGGCGGCGTACCGCCACCAGCAGCACGGCACTGCAGGGCAGCGCCACCAGCACGCCGACAAAGCCGAACAGCTGGCCAAATGCCAGCAGCGCAAAGATCACCACCAGCGGATGCAGGCCGATGCGCTCGCCCACCAGTCGCGGCGTGAAATAGTAGCTCTCGATCATCTGGCCCGAGGTATAGACCACACCGACCATGATCAGCGTCTTGGTCAGGCCGAACTGCAGCAGGCCGAGCACGATGGCGATCACGGTGCCGACGCCAAAGCCCAGATAGGGTACGAACACCGCCAGCCCGGTGAAAATGCCGACCGGCCAGGCCAGATCCAGCCCGAACAGCATCAGGCCGACGCTGTAGTAGGTGGCCATGATGATCATCACCAGCAGCTGGCCGCGCAGGTACTGGCCAAGCAGGGTATCGGCTTCCTGCACAAAGCTGGTCACGCCCTCGCGCATGCGCAGCGGCACCAGGCGGAATACGGTGGCGATGAACTTGTCCCAGTCCAGCAGCAGGTAGAACAGCGCAATCGGAATCAGCACCAGATTGCCAATGACCGACAGCGCCACGCTGCCACCGATCATGAGCGAATTCAGCAGCGACTTGACGAAGCTCGGCTCGCCCGGCGCGGCCGGCGTCGTGCCGCTGTTGCTCAGCCACTCGATCACCACCCCGCGCAGCGATCCCAGGTTCACCTCGAACGGAATGCCGTAGCGGTCAAACATCTCCTGGACCCAGATCACGCCACGGTCCAGCAGCACCGGCAACTGCTGGCGGATGATCGGCCCCTCCTTGATCACCACCGGCACGATCAGCATCGCCACGCCCAGCACCGCCAGGATGAACACCAGCATCACCAGCACCACCGCCAGCCAGCGCGGCACGCGGCCGCCCAGCCAGCCGCTGATGCGGTCGACCAGCGGGTTCAGCGCATAGGCCAGCACGGCGGCCACGATGAACGGCGTCAGCACCGGTCCGAGCGCCCACAGCACCAGGCCCAGCACGACGACCAGCAGGGTTCCGTTCAATGTCCGCTTCAGGTTGGGGCTCAATTCGATCATGGAGGGAGGAAGGTCTTTACAATACGGGCAAGGCCATGGTCAGGCAGCAAATGCCTGTGCTGACAGCACGATACTCCAAGTTTGTGCATTCCGTTTATTGCAATCCGAATTTCTCCCCATGCAAACTCCCATTTCCTACAAAGACGCCGGCGTTGACATCGATGCAGGCGATGCCCTGGTTGAACGCATCAAGCCGCTGGCCAAGAAAACCATGCGCGATGGCGTGATGGCCAGCATCGGTGGCTTCGGCGCGCTGTTCGAGGTGCCCAAGCGCTACCAGGAACCGGTGCTGGTATCCGGTACTGATGGCGTCGGCACCAAGCTGCGCCTGGCCTTCGAGTGGAACATGCATGACACCGTCGGCATCGACCTGGTCGCCATGAGCGTGAACGACGTGCTGGTGCAAGGCGCCGAGCCGCTGTTCTTCCTTGACTACTTTGCCTGCGGCAAGCTGGATGTCGATACCGCAGCCGCGGTGGTTGGCGGCATTGCCGAAGGCTGCGTGCAAAGCGGCTGTGCCCTGATCGGCGGCGAGACTGCCGAAATGCCCGGCATGTATCCCGATGGCGAATACGACCTGGCCGGCTTTGCCGTGGGTGCGGTCGAAAAAAGCAAGATCCTGAGCGGCCAGAATGTGCAGGCCGGCGACGTGGTGCTGGGTCTGGCCAGCCATGGCGTGCACAGCAACGGCTTCAGCCTGGTGCGCAAGTGCCTGGAACGCGCCGGCAGCAACCTGCCGACCACGCTGGACGGCCTGCCCTTCCGCGACGCCATCATGCGCCCGACGCGCCTGTACGTGAAGCCGGTGCTGGCGGCCCTCGACAAGCATCCGATCAAGGCACTGGCCCACATCACCGGCGGTGGCCTGCTGGAAAACATCCCGCGCGTGCTGCCCGAAGGCATGGTGGCGCGCCTGGTCAAGGGCAGCTGGCCGCAGACCGAGCTGTTCGCCTGGCTGCAGCAGACCGCCGGCATCGACGACATCGAGATGAACCGCACCTTCAATAATGGCATCGGCATGGTGCTGGTGGTGGATGCGGCCAACGCCGAAGCCACCGCCGCCACGCTGCGCGAACTGGGCGAAACCGTCTACACCATCGGCCAGATCGCCGCTGCTGACGGCGAAGCCACGGTGACGGTCGCCTGATCGGTTGCAAGCAGATGACAAGGGCGCTTCGGCGCCCTTTTTTGTCGCCTTGACCCGTCCTGCCATAGGTTGACACTTTTCTTCATCAGGAAAGGAAAGAGTCATGGAAACAAGGGTCAAGCGCACACAGCGCGATTACACGCTAGCCTTCAAGTTGGCCGTCGTGGAACAAGTGGAAAAAGGCGAACTGACGTACAGGCAGGCGCAGGCCAGATATGGCATTCAAGGACGTTCAACGGTGTTGACGTGGCTGCGCCGCCATGGTCGCCAGAATTGGGACTCCATGGCATCATCGGCGATCATGCCGATCGACAAACTCTCCACCGAACTTACCCCAGAACAGCAAATCAAGGCACTGCAAGTGCAGTTGGCCCAGGCACAGGAGAAGGCCAGGTTGTTTGAAGCGGTGCTCGATGTCCTTAAGAAGGATTACGGCGTGCGTGTCGTAAAAAAGCCTT
>NZ_JAZDCI010000011.1:0-87325 GCF_036312245.1 Brachymonas sp. J145
ATGGAGCACGCTCTCGCCAGGCATAGAAGCCGCTGGCGGAGACACCGAGCACGCGGCACATGGCGCGCACAGGAAGGTCGGCCTGGTTCGCCATCACGAGTCCGAAGACTTCGTGGATGTCGCATCGCTGCGACCGGCGAACCAGGCCGTAGCCTTTGCCAGGATGTCGCGCTCCATCTGGACCTGACGCAACTGGCGGCGCAGCCGCACCAATTCTTCTCGCTCGGCGGTGGTCAGGCCTTCTTTGCCAGGTAAGGGCTTGCCCTCGTCGATGGCGGCCTGACCGACCCAGTTGGTGATGGACTGGGCAGTGACACCGAACTCACGCGAGAGCTGTGTGGGTGAGCGGCCGGCTCGAACCAGCTCGACCATCTGCCGACGGAATTCCGCCGGGTACGGCGGTCGTACTTTGGACATCTGCGACTCCTTGAACACAAAGAATGATGTGTCCACGGAACCGGGTCAACTCCAATCAGCCAGCGTCAGGCGGGCGTCATCTCGGCCTAGCCGGGCTTGCTTGAGCGTGACGGCGGGGTAGCTGCCCAGCGCCAACCGCTTTTCCTTGCCAGCAAATCGGTACTTCCAAAACCAGCGTTTGGCCTTGTCGGTGACTTCCAGGTAGAGACCGCCAGAATCGGCGTAGCGGAGCCTTGCACGCTCTGGCGGGCAGGTCGCGGCCTTGCATTGTGCTTCAGTCAACATGGGGGAAAAGAAAAGTCAAAAAAAGTGGAAGAAACGATGTTTTCCCCCACTTTACCCCCAAACCTGATGATATTCAATGATTGCTTATGACGCTTACTTGTCCTTGTTTTCCATCCAACCCTTTGATTTTATTGCTATTTTTATCAATTCTAGGCATCAGTGAAAGCCTCAAATGGTGCCTGGGACGGGAATCGAACCCGTAAAGCTTGCGCCGAGGGATTTTAAGTCCCTTGTGTCTACCAATTCCACCACCCAGGCTACAGAGGGGCTGATTCTACCTCATGGTGTTTCGGTGCGTAATTCATGTGTAGATCAGGCCATATCACCCTACCCTCCAGTCGTAGCCAACATTGTGAGTGGCCGGACAACACAAGCCGCGATCCCGTTAAATTGTTCCCGGGAATCGCAATGGAACAGGCGCCAGGCTTGAAGTGTGACGACCTGCGTTCCCCTGCAAGGCGTAAAATTTCTGCGCTGCTGGTTCGGCAACGCAGAAGCGAGCCGCGAAATTGCCGGGTGTTACCGCAATGTTTGAGGTACGCCAAGGGACCAGAAGCAGATGGTGCTCGAGCCCTATTTGCACCCGTCCCGGGCGCCATGTGTTGACGCAGGGGTGTTTTTCACCGAGCAACAGGCATGTCCACCTCCCCCTTCCTCCTGATGGCCATTCCCGCCGTGGTCGCCCTGGTGGGCGGTTTGCTGGCTGCCGTCTGGTCGCCAGGCCATCAGCCCCGCAGCATGATCCAGCACTTTGCCGCAGGCGTGGTGCTGGCGGCCCTGGCGGTGGAACTGCTGTTCCTCGGCCTGGCGCTAGCATCGGACCAGATCCGTGGCTGGAAAATCGTGGCCGTCTCCGGCGCCCTGGGCCTGACGGTGCTCGGCTGCGCCCTGGCCGGCAGCCTGCTGCTGGCACAGGCCTCGCACGACACCATTGGCACCGTGCTCTCCTTCAGCGCCGCCGCCCTGCTCTATCTGGTCACCGAAGAGCTGCTGATGGAAGCGCACGAAGTAGAAGAAAAATCCTACTTCACGCTGATCCTGTTTGGCGGCTTCCTGACCTTCTGGTGCATCCAGCTGCTGGGGCAAGGCTGACGCCCCTGCAAAGACAGGCATGCCCGGCCAGCCATCCGGCTGCCGGGCATCGGGAATCAGGCCGTGGCAGCTGCCAGACTTACCAGTACGGCTTGGCCGAGCGCATTTCCTGCAGCGCCGGCATGATTTCCTCTACCGCCAGATAGCCGATGTGTTCTTCCCAGCCAGCGGCGGCGCCAGCAGCAAAGGCCACCGCCGGCTGCTGCACCGCCAGTTGCTGCAGCAGTTCGCGGCTGACCACGGCATCGTTCATCAGGCCCAGCGCTTCCTGCACGTCGCGGTAGGAACCCAGGAACTTCTTCACGCGCGCCTGCGGGTACAGGCTGGAGAAGAACTCGGCACTGTAGCGCAGCTTCTTCACGTGCTTGCGCAGCGTATGGCGCTCGGGCTCGTCCAGCTTTTCCCAGCGCTTGGCAAACTTCTCGACCGACGCCAAGCGCTTGTCCAGCGCGGCATGGGCAAAATCCTTCAGCGCCACGCCATCGGCAGCGGAGTCTTCCGGATGGTCCACATGCAGCCAGGCCAGCAGGTGCAGCAGCAGCGTGCCGATGCGCGGCGAATGCATTGCCGTGCGCACTTTCTGGATCAGCTCCTCGCGCTGCTGCAACAAGGCCTGCTGCACCACATGCAACGGAATCTTGCCCTCAAACGCCGGCTCGATGCGGGCCAGCGTCTCGTGCACCAGCACGTCACGGTCGCGCACGTCACCCAGCATCTGCGCCAGCGCCTGCAGGCCGTTTTCGAGGCGGTTCCAGGTGGCATCGTCCGGCAGCGCGGCAAACGCCTTGTTGGCCGAGCGCATGCGGCGGATTGCCACGCGCGCCTGGTGGATGAACTCCATGTCATCCCCCTGGCCGACCCAAGGCAGGTTCGCCTGCAGGTGGCGCAGGCATTCCATCTTGATCAGGCGGCGTGCCTCGATCGGGCTCATGTCGGGCGTCAATTCGGGCAGCTTGGCGCCTTCCGGCTTGATCGGCGTCTGCGTGAACAGGCGCGCACCGCGTTCGGCCTTGCTGCGCGGTTGCGGCAGCAGCGGAAAAGTCTTGGCCAGCGTCAGCGCCACGGCAAACATGGCTTCGAGCTTGCCCTGCTTGAGTTCGACCTCGACCTCGTTCACCACCGCACTGCGGTCATCGCAGGAAATATGGCCAACATCCAGACAAACCTCGACGATATTGCCCTGCTTGTCCTCGATTTCCCATAGCGTGCGCTGCACGCGCGTGGTAAACGCCGGCTGCAGGCGCGTGGCGATCTTGTCATCGCACAGGAAGTTGCGCGCATCCAGATCGGCAATATTGGCCAGCTCCAGCGCCGGGCCATGCGTGATGTGCTCGAATTCGGCACGCGCGTTCAGGCCGGCCCCCGCAGACTGGCCATACTTGACCGTCTGGATCCACTGGTTGCCCTTCTGGCGCAGGCGCAGGCCCATGTCACGGCGCTGCAGGTCCATATTGGGCGTGTCGTAATAGATGCTCAGCAGATCCTGCTGTTCCGGCTTGCCGGCGGCGGGCAGCAGCTTGGGCAGTTTCTGGATAAAAGCCGAGTTCAGCTCTGCCGGCAGCGCCAGACACAGTTCAATTTCCTGATCCATGGCGATTCCCTTTCTCCTGTCACGGTTTTTTAATGCAAAGGGCTAGGCTATCACGAAAGCCCCCGCGCATTGTGACAACGGGAATCGGCTCAGCCCTGTTGCGCCAGCAGATCCAGCATGCCCTGCTGGTCCAGCACCGTGATCCCGAGCGATTGCGCCTTCTCCAGCTTGCTGCCGGCCTCGGCTCCGGCGACCAGGTAATCGGTCTTCTTGCTTACGCTGCCGGTGACCTTGGCGCCGGCGGCTTCCAGCAGTTCCTTGGCCTCGTCACGGCCCATGTCGGGCAGCGTGCCGGTCAGCACAAAGATCTTGCCGGCCAGCGGGCTGGCACTTTCCAGGGCAGCAGCCTGGCCTTCCGATTCCGGCCAGTGCAGGCCCAGCGCACGCAGGCGCTCCAGCACCTCACGGTTGTGCGGTTCGGCCATGAAGCGCAGCAGGCTGTCGGCCACCACCGGGCCGACATCAGGCACCTGCAGCAGCGCGGCCTCATCGGCCTGCAGCAAGGCATCAAGGCTGCCAAAGTGGCGCGCCAGGTCCTTGGCCGTGGTTTCGCCGACATGGCGTATGCCCAGGCCGTAGACAAAGCGTGCCAGCGTGGTCGACTTGCTCTTTTCCAGCGCGTCCAGCAGGTTTTGCGCGGATTTTTCGCCCATGCGGTCCAGCCCGGACAGGGTCTCCAGCTGCAGCGTGTACAAGTCGGGCAGGCTGCGGATGATCTCGCCATCCACCAGCTGCTCCACCAGCTTGTCGCCCAGGCCTTCGATGTCCAGCGCGCGACGCTGGGCAAAGTGCAGCACCGCCTGCTTGCGCTGCGCGCTGCAGTAGATGCCGGCGGTGCAGCGGGTATCGACCTCGCCCTCTTCGCGTGCCACGGCGCTGCCGCAGACCGGGCAGACATCGGGCATGGCAAACGGCACCGTGCCTTCGGGGCGCTGTTCCAGCACCACCGATACCACTTCGGGGATCACGTCACCGGCGCGGCGCACCACCACGGTATCGCCAATGCGCACATCCTTGCGGTTCGCCTCTTCCTGGTTGTGCAGCGTGGCATTGGTCACGGTCACGCCACCCACAAACACCGGCTCCAGCTTGGCCACCGGTGTGAGCTTGCCGGTACGGCCGACCTGCACGTCGATGCCGCGCACCACGGTCAGCATTTCCTGCGCCGGGTACTTGTGCGCCACCGCCCAGCGCGGCTCGCGGCTGACAAAGCCGAGCTGGCGCTGCAGCGCGATGCGGTTGACCTTGTAGACCACGCCATCGATATCGAAGGGCAGCTGGTCACGCCGTTCGGCAATCTGCTGGTGAAAGGCAATCAGGCCTTGCGGGCCCTGGCTCACCACGCGTTCTTTCGACACCGGCAGGCCAAAGGCATCCAGCGCATCGAGCACACCGCTGTGGCTGTCCGGCATGGCGTCCCAGCCCTGTACCTCGCCCCAGGCGTAGGCATAAAAACTCAGCGGGCGCTGTACCGTGATGGCAGGATCGAGCTGGCGCAGCGAACCGGCGGCGGCGTTGCGCGGGTTGACGAAGGTTTTTTCGTTCTTCGCGCCCTGGGCGATCTTGTCGCGCTGGCGCTCGTTCAGTGCCTCGAAGGCATCGCGCCGCATATAGACCTCGCCGCGCACTTCCAGCACGGCCGGCAGCGCATCGCCACGCAGGCGCAGCGGAATCTGCCGAATCGTGCGCACGTTCTGCGTGATGTCCTCACCACGCTCGCCATCGCCGCGCGTGGCGGCCTGCACCAGCACGCCCTGCTCGTAGCGCAGGTTCACGGCCAGACCGTCAAACTTGAGCTCGGCGGCATATTCGACCGGCGGCTCTTCCGGCGTCAGGCCCAGCTCCTTGCGCACGCGCGTGTCGAAGGTGATGACGCCGCTGGCCTCGGTATCGGTCTCTGTGCGGATCGACAGCATCGGCACCGCATGATGCACCGCTGCAAAGCCCGGCAGCAGTTGGCCCAGCACACGCTGCGTCGGTGAATCGGCGGTCAGCAGCTCCGGGTGCTGCTGCTCCAGCGCTTGCAGCTCCTGGAATAGCCGGTCGTATTCGGCATCGGGCAGCTCGGGCGCGTCCAGCGTGTAGTAGAGGTAGGCGTTGTGGTGCAGCTGCGCACGCAGCACGGCGGCACGTTCACGCGCCGGCTGCAGCGGATCGGGCTGCGCGGCAAACAGGTCAGGCGTGCTCATGAGAACAGACGGCGCGCCAGGTCAGAACCGGCCGGGAATCCGCGCTCGTCCAGCTCCTGGTACAAGCCTTCCAGTTCCTGCGCGATTTTCTCCATAGATTCCGGCATGATGCGGATGCCATTGCCGTCGGTGACATTGCCACCCATCTCTTCGGCCAGCTGCAGCGCGATCTCGCACATGCGCGCAAACGGGCGCTCTTCGGCTGGCACATGCGTGACTTCCAGGCCCAGCAGCGCCTCGTAGATGGCGGATTGCTCCAGGTCTTCCGCCAGCGCCGCCTGGGTGTCGTATTCCAGGCTCAGCAGTGGCGCCGCACCTTCGGTGCCGGACGGCAGCACCAAGCGGCCCGGCAGTGCCCCCGGCACGAATCCGAGGCGCGCCACGGTCTGCTGCAGGTAGCCGATGCTCCAGGCAGCCTGGCGTGCGCGCAGCACGAAGTGCAGGCGGGCATCGTGGCTGGCCGCAAACTGGTCCAGTTCACGCGCCCGGTGCACCTCGTTGCGCATGTCGGGGATGCGCGCCGAGCCGTTGATGGCATCGGCAAAATCCTGCGCCTTCAGTGTGAACTCGGAAAAACCGATGTCGTTCAGCGCGCCGCTGCGGTTGGCCAGCTGCACGCCGGCCTGGAAGCCATCGTACAGATGGCCGGGCTGCGGGTATTCCCAGTCGCCGGAATCCTTCAGGCGGCCTTCCACGGCAAACGGCTTGTTGTCCACACGGCGCGTCGCCGGCAGCGCGGCCAATGCGGCATCGCCCGAGACCAGCGCGCCTTCATCGAGCAGGATAGGCGCCAGCGCGTCCAGCAGCGGATCCAGCATCAGGCGGCGCTCCTGGTGCACCGGCACCTGCAGCGTGATAGGCGTGGCAGTCTCGTCCATCGCGGCGGCAGTGGCTTCATCCAGCAACGGCTCCTGGCGCTCGGCTTCGCCGGGCACGATGGCGCCGGCATCGGCGGTTTCATGCAGCGGCGTGGCGGTTTCGGGCTCGGCCTGGCGCGGCTGCGCCTTGCGCGCCTGCAGGGCGTTGTGCAGCACCAAGCCTGCCAGCACCACGCCACCTGCCGCTGCCAGACCGATTTGTAGGGAGTAACTCATGGGATTTCCGTATGACTTGGCCGTATCTTAGGTCAAACCGGCCCGGAATCGGCCATGGACACAGCGGATTCCATATCGACGGCCACGATGCGCGAGACGCCCTGCTCCTGCATCGTCACGCCAATCAGCTGTCGGGCCATTTCCATGGCGATCTTGTTGTGGCTGATGAACAGGAACTGCGTCTCCGCGCTCATGCGCGTCACCAGCCTGGCATAGCGTTCGGTGTTGGCATCGTCCAGCGGCGCGTCCACCTCGTCCAGCAGGCAGAACGGTGCCGGGTTGAGCTGGAAAATCGCAAACACCAGCGCGATTGCCGTCAGCGCCTTCTCGCCACCGGACAGCAGGTGAATCGTCTGGTTCTTCTTGCCCGGCGGCTGCGCCATCACCTGCACGCCGGAATCGAGGATTTCATCGCCGGTCATGATCAGCTTCGCCTGGCCGCCGCCAAACAGCTCGGGGAACATGCGGCCAAAGTGCTCATTCACGGTCTCAAAGGTCGATCCCAGCAGCTCACGCGTTTCGCCATCAATCTTGCGGATCGCGTCTTCCAGCGTGGTGATGGCGTCGAGCAGGTCGGCTGATTGCGCATCCAGGAAGGTCTTGCGCTCGCGTGCGCTGATCAGTTCGTCCATGGCGGCCAGGTTGACCGCACCCAGGGCGGCAATCTCGCGCTGGATACGGTCGATCTCGCCCTGCAGGCCCTGCAGCTTCACGCCTTCTGCCTCGATGCCTTGCGCGATCGCGGCTTCGTCGGCCTCGGCTTCCTGCAGCGACTGGCTGAACTGTTCCACGCCGATGCGCGCGGCCTGCTCCTTCAGCTGCAGCTCGGTGATGCGCTGGCGCAGCGGATCCAGCTCGCGCTCCAGCGTCAGGCGGCGCTCGTCGCTGGCGCGCAGCCTGGCGCTCAGGTCTTCGTACTGGCTGCGGCGCGCGGCCAGATCCAGCTCACGCTCGGCCTTGCGCTCCAGCGCATCCTGCAGGCCGTCCTGGGCCTGGTCGGCGGTCATGGCTTGCAAATCCTGCTGCGCCTGTTCGATTTGCGCCTGCAGGGAATGCGCCTGCTGGCTGGCCGTAGCCAGGGTACGCTGCAATTCGCCGGCGCGTGATTGCAGGCTGCGGCGCGCAAACACCGCTTCCTGCGCCGCACGCTCCAGGCTGCGCTGCTGTTCGCGGCTGTCCGACAGCTTACGCTCGGCGGCCATCACCTGGTCCTCGGACTGGGCGTGGCGCTCCTGCACATCGGCCAGCTGCATGTCCAGCTCTTCAAAGCGGCCTTCGGCGGTGGCGCGGCGGATCTGCAGCTCTTCCAGCAAGGCATCGATTTCTTCCAGATCAGCGCCAATCTGTTCGCTGCGGGCGCGCATCTGCTCGGATTGCTGCTGCAGGCGCAAGTGCTCCACCTGCAGCGCATGGTGTGCCGATTGTGCTTGCGCTGCCTCACGGCGCACGCTGACCAGACGCTGGCTGGCATCGCCATAGCCGGCATCGGCACGCGACAGTGCCAGCCGTGCTTCTTCGTGGATCAGCTGCTGCGCACGCAAGGCTTTTTCCAGGTTCTCGATCTCTTGGGCGCGCGCCAGCAGGCCGGCCTGTTCGCTGTCCTGGGCGTAAAAATCCACGCTGTGGGCGCTCACCACATGGCCGGCGCGCACCACGATCAGTTCGCCGGCAACCAGCTGATCGCGCTGGATCAGCGCTTCATCCAGCGTGCTGGCAGCGTAACAGCCGTGCAGCCACTCGGCCAGCAAGCCCTGCAGGCCGGCATCGTGCACGCGCACCAGATCGATCAGTGCCGGCAGCGCCACGGCACCGGCTGCGGCGGTCCTGGCCGCCTGCGGCAGGCTATAGAAGCTCAGCTTGGCTGGCGGTGCATCGCTGGCTAATGCACGGATGCTGTCCAGCCGCGAGACTTCCAGCGCGCCCATGCGCTCGCGCAGCACGGCTTCGATGGCGTTTTCCCAGCCCGATTCGACCTGCAGCCGCGACCACAGGCGTTGCATGCCGTCCAGCCCGTGCTTGTGCAGCCAGGGCGCGAGCTTGCCGTCGGTCTTCAGTTTTTCCTGCAGCGCCTTGAGCGCTTCCAGCCTGGCGGTCAGGTCGGCCAGCTTGCCCGATTCGGCGTTCAGGCCCTGCTGTGCGCTGCGACGCTGCTCATCCAGCTGCGGCACCTGGTCCTGCAGTTCAGCCAATTGCGCCTGTACCAGTTCCAGCTGTTCGCCGCTGCTGGCGAGCTGGGTGTCCATCTGCAGCAGGCGCGCTTCTTCGGGCGCAGCCAGCGCCTTGCGGTCGCCCAGCAGGCGCTCGCGGCGCTGGTTCTGCTGGCGCAGCTGTTCCTCGATGCTGCGCTGCTCGGCCGCCAGCACCTGGATCTGCTGCTGCACCTGGCTAACGCTGGCACGCAGTTCGTTGCTGCGCTGCTGGCTGTGGCGCAAGCCCTCTTCCAGCGCCGGCAGCTGCATCGCCTGCTCTTCCACCTGCGCTTGCAGGATCGCCTCGCGCTCTTCCGATTCCATGTCCTGCGCCGCCAGCCCTTCCTGCTCGGCCTCGGCCTCCAGGCGGCGCTCGTCCCAGTGCGCGATCTGTTCTTGCAGCTGCTGCAGGCGCAGTTCGGCACGCTGGCGGTTTTCCGTCACGAAGCGGATCTCGGCTTCAAGCTTGCCGACTTCAGCCGTGGCCTCATAGAGCTTGCCCTGCGCCAGGTTGACCTGGTCGCCGGCAGCATAGTGCGCCTGGCGGATGCTTTCCAGCCCGGCTTCGGTGCTGCGCACCTCGGCCATGCGCTCTTCCAGCGCATTGCGGGCGGCATCTGCTTCGGCCTGCACCTTGCCTTGGTCGGCCGCCGCGCTGGCGCGTTTCAGGTACCACATCTGGTGCAGCCGGCGCGTGCCGGCCGCCTGTAGCTGGTGGTATTGCTCGGCCACCGCAGCCTGCTTTTCCAGCCGGCTCAGGTTGCTGTCCAGCTCGCGCAGGATGTCTTCCACGCGCGTCAGGTTTTCGCGTGTGTCGTTCAGGCGGTTTTCCGTTTCGCGACGGCGTTCCTTGTACTTGCTGACGCCAGCCGCCTCTTCCAGGAACAGGCGCAATTCCTCGGGGCGGCTTTCGATGATGCGGCTGATCGTGCCCTGGCCGATGATGGCGTAGGCACGCGGCCCCAGGCCGGTACCCAGGAACACGTCCTGCACATCACGGCGGCGCACCGGCTGGTTGTTGATGAAGTAGCTGCTGCCGCCCTCGCGCGTCAGCACGCGCTTGACCGCGATCTCGGTGAACTGGCCCCACTGGCCGCCGGCGCGGTGATCGGCGTTGTCAAACACCAGTTCCACCGAGGAACGCGATGCCGGCTTGCGCGTGGTCGTGCCGTTGAAGATCACGTCCTGCATCGACTCGCCACGCAACTCGCTGGCCTTGCTCTCGCCCAGCACCCAGCGCACCGCATCCATGATGTTAGACTTGCCGCAGCCATTGGGGCCTACCACGCCCACCAGCTGCCCGGGCAGCTCGAAATGGGTCGGTTCGGCAAAGGACTTGAAGCCGGAAAGTTTGATCGAATTCAGTCGCACGTGGTCAAGCGCAAAGCCCGCGTACCCTGTTGCGTCAGGCACCCGGGCTCTTACAATACAGAGTCAGAAAAAAACGCATCATACCTGTTCCCCCCGCCGTCTGACGCGGCGGGCTGCCCGCTGCGCCACCATGAAGTCCCGCCCACGACTGCTGCAAGCCTGTCCCACCGCGCATCTGCGCTTCGCGGGTCTAGATGGCACATTTGCCCTTGCAGGCAGCGGCTCACCAGAACTCCCGGTATCCCGTTTCCGCCAGCAGATTTGCTGTCTATCCCGCCGCACGCCGCGCAGTGGCCTGCTACAGGCACGCACCGCACCCTGCCCGAAGGCGCCACAGCGTCTCCGTACCCTTCTCCAGGGACACCATCCCTGATTTTTCTCCATCCTGACAGGAACTCCCCATGACGACCCAACTGCAGTCCATTATCGAAAACGCCTGGGAAAGCCGCGCCGACATCAACTTCTCCTCCGCCCCGAAAGACATCGTTGACGCGGTGGAGCATGTACTGGCAGAGCTGGACCACGGCAGGCTCCGCGTAGCCACGCGCGAGGATGTCGGCAAATGGACGGTGCACCAGTGGATCAAGAAGGCCGTGCTGCTGAGCTTTCGCCTGCAGGACAATGTGCTGATGCGTTCCGGCGACCTCGCCTTTTACGACAAGGTGCCAACCAAATTCGGCAGCATGACGGACGAGCAGATCCGGGCCAGCGGCGTGCGCGTGGTGCCGCCGGCGGTGGCGCGCCGTGGCAGCTACATTGCGCCAGGCGCCATCCTGATGCCCTCCTACGTCAACATCGGTGCCTATGTCGATGCCGATTCCATGGTCGATACCTGGGCCACCGTCGGCAGCTGCGCCCAGGTCGGCAAGCATGTGCACCTGAGCGGCGGCGTCGGTCTGGGTGGCGTGCTGGAGCCGCTGCAGGCCGGCCCGACCATCATCGAGGACAACTGTTTCATCGGCGCGCGTTCCGAAATCGTCGAAGGCGTGATCGTGGAAGAAAACTCCGTGATCAGCATGGGCGTGTATATTGGCCAGAGTACGCCGATCTACGACCGCGCCACTGGCGAGATCAGCTATGGCCGCGTGCCGGCCGGCTCGGTGGTGATCAGCGGTTCGCTGCCCAAGGATGGCGGCCGCTACAGCCTGTATGCGGCCGTCATCGTCAAGCGCGTGGACGCCCAGACCCGCTCCAAGACCAGCCTGAACGATCTGCTGCGCGATTGACAAGCCCCTAAAATCGCTGCGGGCGTGCCGGCCAGACCGTGCACGCCCCTGTTTTTTTCCGGCAGCCTGCTGCCCTCCTGCTGAATCTTCATGTCCGACACCCTTGCCCTTTCCGAACAGCTGATCCGGCTGGCCTCCGTCACGCCGGATGATGCCGGCTGTCTGCCGCTGCTGGCCAGCCAGCTGGAACCGCTCGGCTTTGCCTGCGAACGCATCGACAGCGGCCCGGACGATTTCCGTGTCAGCAACCTGTGGGCGCTGCGTCCCGGCCGCCTGGGCGATGCCGGCAAGACACTGGTACTGGCCGGCCATACCGATGTGGTGCCGACCGGTCCGCTGGAACAGTGGACCAGCCCGCCCTTCGAGCCGGCACAGCGCGATGGCAAGCTCTACGGCCGCGGTGCCAGCGACATGAAGACCTCGCTCGCCGCCATGGTCGTGGCGGTACGCGAATTCCTGCAGCAGCAGCCCGATACCGCGCTCAACCTCGCCTTTCTGCTCACCAGCGACGAGGAAGGCCCGGCGCACGATGGCACGGTGGTCGTCTGCAACACGCTACAGCAGCGCGGCACGCGCATCGATTACTGCCTGGTCGGCGAGCCCACGGCCGTCAGGCAGACTGGCGACATGATCAAGAACGGCCGCCGTGGCAGCATGAGCGGCCGCCTGACCGTGCACGGCATCCAGGGCCATATCGCCTACCCGCACCTGGCGCGCAACCCGATCCACCAGGTCGCGCCAGCACTGGCCGAACTGGCCGCCACCACCTGGGACGAGGGCAATGCCTTTTTTCCACCCACCAGCTGGCAGATCAGCAATATCCACGGCGGTACCGGTGCCAGCAACATCATCCCCGGTTCGGTGGTGATCGATTTCAATTTCCGCTTCTGCACCGAATCCACGCCCGACAGCCTGCAGCAGCGTGTCGAAACTGTGCTGCAGCAGCATGGCCTGGACTACACGCTGGACTGGAGCATCAGCGGCCTGCCCTTCCTGACTCCGCCCGGCGAACTAGTGGCCGCCGCGCAACAGGCCATCCGCGACGAAACCGGGCTGGAAACCGAACTCTCCACCAGCGGCGGCACCAGTGATGGCCGCTTTATCGCGCAGATCTGCCCACAGGTCATTGAGCTCGGCCCACCCAACGCCAGCATCCACAAGATCGATGAACATATCGCGCTCGACGACATCGAACCGCTCAAGAATATCTACCGGCGCTTGCTGGACAACCTGTCAAAGGAAATCACCCCATGATCGTGCTTCAGGATGTGGTGCTGCAGCGCGGCACCAAGGTCTTGCTCGACAAGGCCTCGGTCAGCATCAACCCCGGCGAACGCGTCGGCCTGGTCGGGCGCAATGGCTGCGGCAAGTCCAGCCTGTTCAGCCTGCTGCAGAACCGCCTGCATGAAGATGCCGGCGATGTCAGCCTGCCGCCCCACTGGCGCATGGCCGAAGTGGCACAGAACATGCCCGAAACCACGGACAGCGCGACGGAATTCGTGCTCGGTGGCGATTCCCGCCTGCAAGAAGCCCATGCCGCACTGGCGCAGGCCGATGCCAGCGGCGACGGCATGGCGATTGCCCACGCGCACACGCTGCTGGCCGATGCCGGTGCGCACGACGCGCGCTCGCGCGCCCAATCGCTGATCCTCGGTCTCGGCTTCCAGATCGATGAGCTGGAGCGTCCGGTCAACAGTTTCTCGGGAGGCTGGCGCATGCGCCTGCAACTGGCGCGCGCGCTGATGTGCCCAAGCGACCTGCTGCTGCTGGACGAACCGACCAACCACCTGGATCTGGACGCGCTGGTCTGGCTGGAAGGCTGGCTCAAGCGCTACCCCGGCACGCTGCTGGTGATCAGCCACGACCGCGAATTCCTCGATGCTATCACCCAGGTGACGGTGCATGTGGAGCACGCCCAGCTGACGCGCTACAGCGGCAACTACACCGCCTTCGAGGAGCAGCGCGCCGAACGCATCGTGCTGCAACAGGCCGCCTACGCACGCCAGCAGGAAAAAATCGCCCACCTGCAGCAATTCATCGACCGCTTCAAGGCCAAGGCGACCAAGGCCAAGCAGGCGCAGAGCCGGGTCAAGGCGCTGGAGCGCATGGAACGGCTGGCACCGGTGCTCACCAGTGCCGATTTCACCTTTGAATTCCAGGAACCGCCGCAGCTGCCCAACCCGATGCTGGCAGTGCGCGATGCCGCTTTCGGCTACCGCGGCGCTGCCGGCAAGCCGGCACCAGACCTCATCCTCGACGCAGAGCTGCAGGACTTCAGCACCAGCCAGGAGTTGCACCAGCACCAGCTGCAAAGTGGCGAGGCGCTGCCGCCCATCACCGAACAGGACAAGGTGATCCTGCAGGGCATCAACGTCTCGGTGCTGGCAGGCCAGCGCATTGGCGTGCTCGGTGCCAACGGTCAGGGCAAGTCCACCTTCGTCAAGACGGTGGCGCACGCCCTGCCGCTGCTGGCTGGCCGCATCACCGAAGGCAAGGGCCTGCGCCTGGGCTATTTCGCCCAGCAGGAACTGGACGTACTGCAGCTCGATGACCACCCGCTCGGCCACATGACGCGGCTGGCGCGCGAGCACCCGGATCTGGCCGCCCAGGCCGGCCGCGAGCAGGATTTGCGCAACTTCCTAGGCAGCTTCCAGTTTGCCGGCGACATGGTGCACCAGGCCGTGGGCAGCATGAGCGGTGGCGAAAAGGCACGTCTGGTGCTGGCGATGCTGGTCTGGCAGCGTCCCAACCTGCTGCTGCTGGACGAGCCGACCAACCACCTGGATCTGGTCACGCGCGAGGCGCTGGCGATGGCGCTCAACAGCTTTGACGGCACAGTGATGCTGGTCAGCCACGACCGAGCCCTGCTGCGCGCCGTCTGCGACGACTTCTGGCTGGTTGGAGAAGGCGGCATCCGCCCCTTCGATGGCGATCTGGACGACTACCAGCGTTACCTGCAGGACGTGGCACGCCAGCGCCGCGAACAGCTCAACGCCGGCAACAGCGCCAGCGCAGATGCCACAGACAGCAAGCCAGCCCTGAGTGGTGCCGAACAGCGCAAGCTGCAGGCCGCGCGCCGCCAGCAGTATCTGGAACAGCGCCGCCCGCTGGCCAAGCGACAGCAGCAGCTGGAAAAGGACATGGAGCAACTGCGCGCCGACAAGGAACGCCTCGAAGCCGAACTGTGCCAGCCGCTGGAGCCGCAGGCGATTGCCGATGCCGGCCGCCAGCTCAAGCAGGTGACCGATGGCCTCGACGAGGCCGAGATGGCCTGGCTGGAAGTCTCCGAACAGCTGGAGGCGCTGGAGGCCAGCCAGGAAGCCGTGTAATCACAGTCTGACACACCTGCTGGCAGATGACTGCCATACAGCTGTCAGGGTTTGCGGTTAGTATGTGGCCGTTGACAACAAACAGGGAGTTTTTCCTCATGATGCAAATCATTTCCATCATCGTCGTCGGTTTTATCGTGGGTCTGCTGGCCCGCGCCCTCAAGCCGGGCAATGACAGCCTCGGTTTCCTGATGACGACCGTGCTCGGTATCGTCGGTTCCGCCGTGGCCAACTTCATCGGCTCCGCACTGGGTCTGTACGGTCCGGGTGATGCCGCCGGCTGGATCGCCTCCATCATCGGTGCCATCATCGTGCTGTACGTGTACGGCCTGGTCACCAAAAAGCGCTGATACCGCAAGCGGCGTAGCACGCCGCTGGTATATAGTGACAGGGGCTTCGGCCCCTTTTTTTGATGCTACATTGACGAGCATGACTCCATTGTTTACCCGCAGCAGGCTGCTGCTGATTACTCCCGCACTGATGCTGCTGGCGGCCTGCCAGCCAGCTGGCGATGCCACCAATGCCCCGGCTTCGTCAGCTGCCAGCGCCGTGGCCATCGCACCGGCCAGCGCGGCAGCATCGGCTGCTGATGCCCCACTGATGCAAGGCGTGTTCTTCTGGGGTCCTGAAGTCGAGACCTTCTCGCCCTGCAATACCAACCAGACTTTCTGGCTCGATGGCGAACCGGAGCAGCTGGCGCCGCTGGAAGACATGGCAATGGAAAAAGCCGACCAGGCCAACGAAGCCTACCAGCCGGTCTATGTCGAGATCCACGCCACACAGATGGGGCCAGCCACGGACGGCTATGCGGTCGAGTACGACGGCGTGCTCGCCTTGCAGCAGGTGGTCAAGCTGTCGCCCGAGGTGCCCAGCACCTGCAAGCTGATCGAGCAGCCACCGCCCCCGTCCGGCGTGGCGGCCAGCGCTGCCGAGGATTGAACACGCGCAGCCGCCGTTTACACCAGACAGAAACAGACAAGCCACCCATCGGGTGGCTTGCTGCTGTCAGGGCCTGACTGAAGATCAGTTCATGGCCTGCTTCTTGCCGTCCACGTACTGGTAAAGCGTGCTGGGCGCGTTCACCATGTCACCGGTCGCGTCAAAGGTGATCTTGGAAGTCACGCCTTCGTAGTTCGATTCGGCCAGCTTGGCCAGGTAGACCTTGGGATCGGCAGAGTCGGCACGCTTCATGGCGTCCACGATCAGCATCGCCGCGTCATAGGTGTACGGGCTGTAGATCTGGAACTGACCCGGATAGGCCTTTTCGTAACGCTCGCGCCAGGCCAGGCCACCCGGCATCTTGCTCAGCGAGGCACCGCCTTCGGCACACACCACGTTCAGCAGCGGCTTGGAACCACCAGACAGCTTGGCCAGTTCGGTGGTGCAGATGCCGTCACCGCCAAAGTACTTCTGCGTGGTCAGGCCCAGCTGCTCCATCTGGCGCAGCATCGGGCCGGCCTGGGCATCCATGCCGCCATAGAAAATGCCATCCGGGTTCTGCGCCTTGACCGCCGTCAGGATCGCCATGAAGTCGGTCGCCTTGTCGTTGGTGAACTGCTGGCTCACCACCTCGATGCCGTTCTGCTTGGCCACAGCGGCAAACACCTCGGCCAGGCCCTGGCCATAGGCGGTACGGTCGTCGATCACGGCGACACGCTTTAGGCCAAAGGTCTTGGCCTGGTTGGCCAGCGCCGCACCCAGTGCGTTGTCGTTGGCGATGATCCGGAAAGTGGTCTTGTAGCCGTTCTTGGTCAGCGCCGGGTTGGTGGCAGCGCCGGTCACCATCGGCAAGTCACAATCGTTGTAGATCTTGGATGCCGGAATGGTAGTGCCGGAGTTCAGGTGACCAACCACGCCGTTGACCTTGGAGTCGCACAGCTTCTGTGCCACGGCCGTGCCCTGCTTCGGATCGGCGCCATCGTCTTCCACCACGGCTTCAAAGCGTACCGGCTTGCCGCCGAGCGTCACGCCCTGCTGGTTCAGGTCAGCCACCGCCATCAGCACGCCGTTGGCGTTGTCCTTGCCATAGTGGGCCTGGCTGCCCGACATGGGCGCCACGGATGCCAGCTTGACGACCTGGGCGTCAGCTGCCGGAGCCGCAGCAGCAGCGCCACCGCTGGCAGCCGGTGCCGTCGGGGTTTCGGTTTTCTGGCCACAGGCTGCCAGCACGGCGCTGGCAGCCAGTACGGCGGCAACGCTCAGTCGGAGTTCAAATTGCATGGTGCTCTCCCATTTCACAAGAGTGGCAGCTGCCGACATCTGCGAGATGCGGATTGTCACGACTGGCTGTTAAAAAAATTGTAGCCAGCCCGATTTCCATTTTTCAGCTATATGTCAAGCTCAAGGGAAAACACCGATTCGCCCCAAGGCCTTGCCAAAGCCCCTTAGCCGCGAACTTGCACGTCGTGACGCACGATCTGGTAGCCGCGGCTGGTGTAGTACTTCCAGCGGGTGCGGGCCTGAGCGCGATCCTGCTCGTCAAACGTCACCACCTCGATCAGGCGGGCAAACTGCTCGAAACCGGCCGGCACTTCGGGCAGCAGGCTGACCAGCACATCGTGGCGCTCACACTGGCTGACATCGGGAGTCAGCCACAGGCGCGCATGGCGCGCCTCGGGCGATTGCGCCTGCTCCGGCTGCCCCAGCAGGCAGTGACCAATGAATTCGGTAGGTGCCAGCTGCCATAGCTGGCGATCCACCTGCTGCAGCACCTCGGGCGCTGCCACCAGAACCACCGATTCGGAATGCGCCACCGCCTTGCGCAGCAGGCGGCTCACATAGCGCAAGCGCTCCGGGATGTTGAAGTGAAAGGCAACTTCCGTCACATTCAGCCCGCGCGCTTGCCGCTCTTGCCAGTTGTCTTGGCCTTGGTGGCTGCCGGCTTGGCAGCGGCTTTGGTCACTGGCTTGTCCTGGCTCTGCTGTTCGGCTTGCGAGGGGCCAAAATCGACCGGCTGTTCTGCCATGTTCAGTGCAAACTGCAGCAGCAGCGGTACCGGACGGCCGGTCGCCCCCTTGGCCGCACCCTCGTTCCAGGCGGTGCCAGCGATGTCCAGATGCGCCCACGGATAACGGCCGGTAAAGCGCTCCAGGAACTTGGCCGCCGAAATCGCGCCAGCCAGACGACCTGCCACGTTGGCCATGTCGGCAAAATTGGATTTCAGGTCCTGGCCGTAGACATCGTCCATGGGCATGCGCCAGCACAGGTCGGAGCTTTCATCGGCAGCGCGCTCCAGTTCTTGCGCCAGCTCATCGTTGGTCGTGAACAGGCCGCTGCGCAGGTGGCCCAGCGCCATCACGCAGTTGCCAGTCAGCGTGGCAATGTCCACCACCGCCTGCGGCTGGAAGCGCTCGGCGTAAGTCAGCGCATCGCACAGGATCAGGCGACCCTCGGCATCGGTATTCAGGATCTCGATGGTCTGGCCGCTCATGCTAGTGACCACATCGCCTGGCTTCAGGGCACGGCCGCTGGGCATGTTCTCGCAGGTCGGGATCAGGCCGACCACGTTGATCTTCGGACGCAGCAGGCGCAGCGATTCGAACAGGCCGAGCACGCTGGCGGCACCGCCCATGTCGAACTTCATCTCGTCCATGCCGGCACCGGGTTTCAGCGAGATACCGCCGCTGTCAAAGGTGATGCCCTTGCCGACGAACACCAGCGGACGTTGGCTGTCGGCTGCGCCTTCATAGCGCAGCACGATAAAGCGCGGCGGCTCGTCCGAACCCTTGGCCACCGACAGGAAGGAGCCCATGCCCAGCTTCTCGATCTGCTTCTGCTCCAGCACCTCGCATTCCAGCAGGCCGTGGCCGCCGTCATTCTGCGCCTGGGCTGCGATGTTGCGCGCCACCTCGCCCAGCATGCTGGGCGTGGCGTGGTTGCCCGGGCGGTTCGCCCACTCGCGCGCCAGCGTCATGCCGGCCACCAGCGCCTTGCCCTGCGCCAGCGCGCCCTTGCGCTCGCCGGCATTCGGCGCGCCCAGCAGTACCTTCTTCAGGCCGCCCTTGGCGCTCGGCTTGGTCGTGCCATAGACATGGCCACCTGCTGCAATCGAAGTCATCGCCGCAGTCCATTGGGCATCGCTCGCATCCTGGGCAAAGCAGACCGCCAGCTTGACCGGGTCTGCAGCCACCTCCTTCACCAGCTTGGCCAGCGACTTGCGGATCTGGGCCGGCGATCCGTCACCGATACCCAGCAGCTCCACGCGCGCCGCCGGGCGCGATTCGGGCAGGTAGAGCGACAGGCGCTTACCGGACTCGGTACTCCAGTGGCCGGCAGACAATGCCCTTTTCACCAGCAGGGACAAGCCTGCGGTCAGCGGCTCTCCCAAATCCAGGCCATCGGCAGCCAGCAGGATCAGGACATCGCCAAGTTCGGCATCCTGGGTCAGGGGGTTGGAGGTTGCAAGAGAAAAATTCATCATAATGTCGGTTTGAGTTGAGGCTTTAGCGTAACGCCAATGTTATTCCAAACTTCCATCCGGCGCGAACTGGCCCGCAGTTTCGGGGCCACGCTGTTCGTACTGCTCATCATCGTGCTCACGATGATGCTGATTCGCGCCCTGCGCTACGCCAGCAAGGGGGCCATCGGCCCGTCCGAAGTCGCACTGATCCTCGGCTTTTCCACGCTCGCCTACTTCCACGTGCTGCTCACGCTCAGCATGTTCATCTGCGTCGTGGCCACGCTCACGCGCATGTACCGCGACAGCGAAATGGCGGTCTGGTTCTCCAGCGGCCAGAGCATGTTCAACCTGCTGCGGCCGATCTTCACCTTCTCCTGGCCGATCGTGCTGCTGATCATGGCGCTGTCGCTGTTCGGCTGGCCCTGGGCCAACGCCCAGACCGAAGAACTGCTGAGCCGCTACCAGACGCGTGGCGACATCGAACGCATTGCTCCCGGGCAGTTCCAGGAATCGTCTGATGGCAGCCGCGTGCTCTATGTCGATGATGACCGCAACGCCCGTGGCGGCGCCCAGATCGAGAACGCCAGCAAGCTGTTCGTGTTCACGCGCAATGCCGATAACGAGACTGTGATCACCGCCCGCAGCGGCAAGATCGAGCAGCGTGAAGACGGTGCCTTTGCCGTGCTGAAAGATGGCCAGAGCACCGAGATCAATGAAGACCATACCCTGACCATCAGCCACTTCGGCGAATACGGCATGCGCATCAGCGAACAGCAGGTGCAATCCAGCGGCATCGACCTGAACAACCCGGATGCGCTGCGCCAGGCCAATCCGCGCATGATTTCCACGCCCACCCTGCTCACCGTCGATACGCCACGCTTCCAGGGCGAATTCAGCTGGCGTCTCGGCATGGGCCTGGCGGCACTCAACCTGGTGCTGCTCGCGGTGGCCTCCACCAACCTCAACGTGCGCTCTTCGCGCAGCGGTGGCGTGCTGCTGGCGCTGATGATCTTCGTCATCTATTACAACCTGCTCAACTACGCCAGCGACTACATCAAGATGGGCAAGGCCGGGCTGGTCCCGACGCTGCTGGTGCTGCATGGCGGCGTGTTCGTGTTCGCCGTACTCTGGCTGTTCAAGCGCCAGCAGCAATGGACGCTGGGCGGCTGGCTGCGACGTCGCCAGTCACGCACGGAGGTGGCAGCATGAGAGTCTCGCAACGCTATATCTACCGCCAGATCCTGCTGGCGGTGCTGGTGGTATCCATCGGCTTCCTGGCACTGTTCTTCTTTTTCGATACCGTCAGCGAGCTGTCCTTTGCCGGTCGCCACGGCCGCGAATACAGCCCGAGCAGCGCCATGCTCTATGTCGGCCTGCTGATGCCCAGCCATGCCTACGAGCTGCTACCCATCACGGTGCTGATCGGCAGCATCTTCGTCATGTCCAGCATGTCGCAATCGTCCGAATTCACCATCCTGCGCACCAGCGGCCTGAGCCCGGCACAGGCCTTGCGCACCTTGCTCTGGCTGGGTCTGGGCTTTGCCGTGCTGACCTTCGTGCTCGGCGATTACGTGGCGCCGGCCTCGGAACGCCTGGCGCAGCAGCAAAAGGCCACCATCGAAGGCAAGCTCACCACCGGCCAGACCGGCGCCTGGATGAAGGAGCGCATGGGAGAGCATGACCGCATCGTCAACGTGCAGGAACTGCTGCCCAGCGGCGAGATGCGCCAGGTCCGCATCTTCGACTTCAACGCCCAGGGCCTGCTGGCAGAAGTGATCCGTTCCGAATCGGCCACGCTGCAGGACGGGCAATGGCAGCTGCGCCAGGTCGAGCGCAGCACCGTCATCCCCGGCAACGAGCGTCAGCAGCTGGACCGTGCCATCCAGGACAGCATGCCGCTGCAGACCACCATCCGCCAGGACATGGTCTCCTCCGCCCTGCTAGACCCGGATCGCATGTCCACGCTGGACCTGTACACCTATATCAACCACCTGCAAAGCAACAACCAGTCGGCGCAAAGCTACCAGATCAAGTTCTGGCACAAGGTGTTCTACCCGTTCAGCTGCCTGGTGATGATGATGCTGGCGCTGCCTTTTGCCTACCTGCACTTCCGCTCCGGCGCGATCTCGTCGGCGGTGTTTGGCGGCGTGATTGTCGGCATCAGCTTCTTCATGCTCAACAACGTGTTCGGCTATATCGGCAACGTCAATGGCTGGCAGCCCTGGCTGGCGGCGCTGACACCCAGCCTGATCTACACCGCGATCTCGCTGGGCGCCTTCACCTGGCTGGTGCGCAACCGATGAGCCCGGCGGCCGCACAAGCCGGCGTGATCCTGTTTGCGCACGGTTCACGTCGCCCGGGCTGGGATGACACGATTCATGAACTGGAACAGCGGCTGCGGCAGCAGGATGCCGGCCTGCACATCCAGCGCGCCTACCTGGAGCTGCAACAGCCCGATCTGGAGCAGGCCGTGCGCCTGTTGGTAGAGCAGCATGGCGTGACCCGGCTGCACGTGATTCCGCTGTTTCTGGGCAAGGGCAACCATCTGCTGGAAGATTTGCCTGCCCTGATCCGTGAACTGCAGCAGCAACAGCCCGATTTGCAGTTACACTTGCAGGCTGGCATCGGGCAACGCAACAGCTTTGCCGATTGGCTGAGTGCAGAAATCCTGCAGGATCTGGGTCAGGCCTGAGGAAATTTCCGGAAAATGCAGAATCACTTCAAGACACGCATTTTTTGGGTTATAATTTCTGTCTTCGGAGTATAGCGCAGCCTGGTAGCGCGTCTCGTTCGGGACGAGAAGGTCGAAGGTTCGAATCCTTTTACTCCGACCACACCCAAACCCATTGCTTTCACGGCAATGGGTTTTTTTCTTGCCTGCACGTAAGTCTGCCGCCGCTTATAATCCCTGGGAATTAAAAACAACTACTTCATGCTTGAAACATCATGAATCTGCATCAATTCCGCTTTGTCCAGGAGGCGGTGCGCCGCAACCTCAACCTCACCGAGACCGCCAAAGCCTTGCACACCTCCCAGCCCGGTGTGTCCAAGGCCATCATCGAACTGGAAGAAGAGCTCGGCGTCGATATTTTTGCGCGTCACGGCAAGCGCCTGAAACAGGTCACCGAACCGGGCCAGCACATTCTGGAAAGCATCCAGATCATCCTGCGTGAAGTCGCCAACCTCAAGCGCATCGGCGAGGAATTCAGCATCCAGGACAGCGGCCGCTTCAGCGTTGCCGCCACCCATACCCAGGCACGCTATGTGCTGCCGGAACGCGTGGCACGGCTGCGCGGCCTCTACCCCAAAGTACAGATCAGCCTGCATCAGGGCACGCCGGACCAGGTCGCGCGCATGCTGCTGGACGAAACCGCCGAAATCGGCGTGGCCACCGAATCGCTGGCTGATTATGCCGATCTGGTCACCCTGCCCTGCTACGACTGGCAGCACGTGCTGGTAATCCCGGAAGCACATCCACTGGCGCAGCAGGAGCGCATCACGCTCGAAATGCTGGCCGAGCACCCGCTGATCACCTACCACCCCTCGTTCACCGGCCGTACCCGCATCGACCAGGCCTTTGCCCAGCGTCACCTGACACCCGAAGTCGTGCTGGAAGCGATCGATTCCGACGTCATCAGCACCTATGTGCTGCATGGCCTGGGCATCGGCATCATCGCCGAAATGGCGGTAGCCGAAGACAACAAGCCGGGCCTGGTCTACCGGCCGATGGGTCACCTGTTTGGCAGCAACGTGACGCGTGTGGCCTTCAAGCGCGGCATCTACCTGCGCAACTACGTCTACGAGTTTGCCGAACTACTGAGTGATCGCCTGCCGCGCAAGCTGGTGATGAAGGCCATGACCGGCCAATACGAAGACTACGCACTGTAAGGAACAGACGCATGCACCCGACACCAAGCATTCCGTCGCGCCTGCCCGACAGCGGCACGACGATTTTTTCCGTCATGTCGGCGCTGGCGCTGCAGCACCAGGCGGTGAACCTGGGCCAGGGTTTTCCGGATTTTGGCTGTGACACGGCGTTGCTGGAAGGCGTGACCGAGGCGATGCAGCAAGGCCACAACCAGTACCCGCCCATGCCCGGCATTCCGGCCTTGCGTGAAGCGATTGCCGCCAAGATCGAGGCGCTCTACGGCCACCGCTACGATGCCCAGAGCGAAATCACCGTCACCGCAGGCGCCACCCAGGCGCTGCTGACCGCCCTGCTCGCCATCACCCTGCCCGGCGATGAAGTGATCGTGCTGGAACCCTGCTACGACAGCTATGTGCCGGGCATCCGCATGGCCAACGCGGTACCGGTGCCGGTCAGCCTGGATCCGCACAGCCATGCTCCCGATTTCGATCGCATCGCCGCCGCCATCACGCCGCGCACACGCGCCATCATGATCAACACGCCGCACAACCCGAGCGGCACGGTCTGGAGCGATGCCGACATGCTGCGCCTGCAGGAGTTGCTGCATGGCACCGACATCATCGTCATCAGCGACGAGGTCTATGAGCATATGGTGTTTGACGGCCAGCCACATGCCAGCGCGTCGCGCTACCCGGCACTGGCAGCGCGCAGCATCGTCGTCAGCAGCTTTGGCAAGACCTTCCACGTCACCGGCTGGAAAGTCGGCCATGTCTCGGCACCGGCAGCGCTAATGGCAGAGTTCCGCAAGATCCACCAGTTTAACGTGTTCACGGTCAACACGCCGATGCAGCATGGCCTGGCACGCTATCTGCAGGATCCGGCACCATATCTGCAACTGCCGGCGTTCTACCAGCGCAAGCGTGACCTGTTTGCCACCGGCCTGCAGCAGACGCGCTTGCGCCTGCTGCCCTGCCAGGGCACCTATTTCCAGTGTGTCAGCTATGCCGATATCGCCCTGCCGGAACGTGATCTGGGTGAAGCGGCTTTCTGTGAATGGCTGACCCGCGAGATCGGCGTGGCGGCGATTCCGCTGTCGGCCTTCTACGGCCAGCCGGTGGAGCGGCAGACCATCCGCTTCTGTTTTGCCAAGCAGGATGACACCCTGCGGCAGGCCCTGGAACGGCTGGCACGACTCTGATACCCGAAAATGACAAACCCCATCTCCGTGAGGACGATGGGGTTTGTGGCAGACAGGCTGCCAACGAGCGGCCTGCCTGTCCTGGCTGGAGCTACAGCTTAGTTGCTGGCAGCTGCCTGGGCCTTCTGGGCGGCTTCCTCGGCCTTCTTCAGGGCGTCGTTGGCAGCTTCCTTGGTAGCAGCAGCGGCGTCCTGGGCAGCGTCCTTGGTTGCAGCAGCAGCATCCTTGGCGGCATCGGTGGTAGCAGCAGCAGCGCCCTTGGCAGCGTCAACCGCCTTGCCAACAGCGCTGGCAGCGGATTCGGCAGCTGCGGAAGCAGCGTTGACGGTCGCAGAAGCGGCCAGGCCGGCAGCGGCTGCAGCCTGGTCCTGGGCCTTCTCGACCTTGGCTTCTTCTTTCTTGCCGCAAGCGGCCAGGGACACGGCAGCAGCGATAGCCACAGCCAGCATGGAGCGTTGGAAGTTCATGATCTGATCCTCATCCGGAAATAAAAAAGACCCTGCAGGCTGGATTGCCCACAGGATCTTTCTAATTTACTGCATTAGTCAATGCTGACACCAGCCTGTCGTATAAAAAAGACGGGCTGTGTGCAACAGTTGGCTATTACTGCACCTTGCTGACCATGAAATGCACCGCATTGGCCAGTTCTTCGTCGCTGGCAGTGGAAGCACCACGCGGCGGCATCACGCCGGTCAGGCCGGTGTAGCCATCGATGGAGTGCTTGATCAGGGTGTCATTGCCCTGAGCCAGACGCGGAGCCCACTCTTCCTTGTTACCCAGCTTGGGTGCACCGGCAATACCGGCGTCGTGGCAGACGAAGCAGGCCGACTTGTACAGCTTTTCACCAGCGGCCAGATCGACACTGCCACCTGCGGCAGGCGCAGCCTTGGTCACGGCAGCAGCAGCTGCAGTGGTGGCAGCTGCGGCCTTGTTGGCGGCATCGCCGGCTGCGCTGGCGGCAGCACCAGCAGCGCTGGCAGCATCATTCACGACTGCAGAAGCGGCTTCTGCGGCAGCAGATGCCGTTGCCACGGCAGCGGATGCAGCGTCGGTAGCTGCAGATGCAGCCACTTGCGCGGAAGTAACCGCTTCGGATGCTGCGTTTTGTGCTGCAGTAGGCGTAGCCTGCTTGTCGCCACAGGCCACCAGGGCGGCAGCCGCAGCCACCAGAGTCAGAATTCCAACGGTACGTTGCATCATGTGTCTTACCTCTCAATAGGTTACAAATTGATTTCTCTTGCAGTATAGCGCGCTACCCCTTACGGGGAAACCCGTTGAACGTGCTGGCATTGGGGTTATCTGATACAGGTCAATGGATCAGCTGCAGCCAGACTTTTTCCAGCCGTTTGACGCTGACCGGTTGCGGCGTGCGCAGCTCCTGGGCAAAAAAGCTGACGCGCAATTCTTCCAGCAGCCAGCGGAATTCCAGCATGCGACTGTCCTGCTGTCCCTTGCGCTCGGCCAGCAGGCGCCAGTAACGCTGTTCCAGCGGTTTCAGCTCGGCCAGCTTCTGTGCATCGCGCGCGCTGTCAGTGCGCAGCTTGTCCAGCCGCAACGTGATCGCCTTGAGGTAGCGTGGCAGGAATTGCAGCTGGGTCCAGGGCGTTTCGGCCAGAAAGCGCGGGCCGACCAGTTTCTGCAACTGTTGCGTGATGTCGGCCGTCGCCTCGGGCTGGTTGCGCGTGTCCTTGAGCTTGCGCCGTGCGCTGTCAAACTCGGCCAGCACAATGGCAGCCTGGCGCGCAACTTCCTGCGCGATCAGGCTGAGCCGGCTCTTGCCCTCTTCCACGCGCTGGCGGAAGCTGTCGGCATCGGTGGGCAAGGGGTCGAGCAGGAAGGCGCGGTCCACCGCCAGATCCAGGATCTGCTGTCGCAATTCTTCCGCCGTCCCCAGCTGCATGTAGGCAGTCGCCATCTTCTGGAAATCCGGCAGGTTCTTCTGCAGATACTTGAGGGTATCGCGTACCTGCAGCGCAAACAGCCTGCGTAGCCCTATCCGATGACTGGCTTGTGCGCGTTCGGGTTCATCGAACAGCTCGATGGTCACGGCATCACCGGCATCGATCAGCGCCGGAAAGCCGATCAGCGTCTGTCGGCCGCGGCGCAGTTCCATGATCTCGGGCAGTTCGCCGAAGTCCCAGCTGGTGTAGCGCTGGTCTTCGACCAGATCGCTGCTGGCGGCCGTGGCTACCGCTGCCTTTGCGGTGCTTACGTCTGCCGTGGCAGCGGGAAGTTCGGCAGGCTCTTCCTTGCGCACCGCGGTTTTCAGCACCGCCAGAGCCTGGAAGGCGCCGCGCGCCTGGCTCCCGAGTTCGGCCTTGAGCGCACCCAGATTGCGGCCCATGCCAAGCTGGCGGCCATGTTCATCTACCACGCGGTAGTTCATGAACAAATGCACCGGCACCATGTCCCGCTTGAAATCGGCCAGCTTGATATCCAGTCCGGTGTGCTCGCGCGCGCGCTGCAGCAGCACATCGGCCAGGCTGCCCTTGCCAAAGCCGGGATCCTGCTGGAGCTGCTCGGCCAGCTTGCGCGCGCTGTCGGGTAGCGGCACAAAACGGCTGCGTGGACGCTGCGGAAGGCTCTTGAGCAGGGCCTGGATCTTTTCCTTGAGCAGGCCGGGTACCAGCCAGGGCCCGCGCTCCTCATCGACCTGGTTCAGGGCAAACAACGGGATGTCAACGGTGACGCCATCACGCGCATCGCCGGGTTGGTGCAGGTAACTGGCGCGGCAATCGACGCCGCCCAGGCGGATGGTGCGCGGGAACTGGTCGGTGGTGATGCCGGCGGCCTCGTGCCGCATCAGCTCGTCCTTGCTGATCTGCAGCAGTTTCGGCTGCTGGCGGCTGGCCTCGCGGAACCACTTTTCCAGCTGGTGCGCATTGCAGATGTCGCGCGGGATCTGCGCGTCATAGAAGGCGTAGATCAGTTCGTCGTCCACCAGCACGTCCTGGCGGCGTGACTTGTGCTCCAGATCTTCCACCTGGCGCACCATCTTGCGATTCGCGGCCAGGAACGGCAGCTTGCTCTCCCAATCGTCCTCGACCAGCGCCTGGCGGATGAAGATGTCACGCGCATGTTCGGGATCGAGCTTGTCGTAATCGACGCGGCGGTTGTTGTAGAGCACGATGCCGTAGAGCGTGGCACGTTCCAGCGCCACCACCTTGCTCGCCTTTTTCTCCCAGTGCGGATCGAGCAGCTGGCGGCGCAGCAGGTGCGCCCCGACCTCTTCCAGCCACTGCGGCTCGATGGTCGCCATGGTGCGGCCATAGAGGCGGCCGGTTTCCATCAGTTCGGCACATACGACCCAGCGGCCCGGGCGCTTGCGCAGGCGTGCGCCGGGATGGCGGAAAAACTTGATGCCGCGTGCACCCAGGTACCAGTCTTCCTCGTCATTCTTGCACCCGACGTTGCCCAGCAGGCCTGCCAGCATGCTCTTGTGCAGCTGCTCGTAGCTGGCCGGCTGTGGCTTGGGTTTCCAGCCCTGCTCCGACGCCACCGTCAGCAGCTGGCTGTGGGTATCGCGCCATTCGCGTACACGGCGCACATTGATGAAGTTCTGCCGCAACAGGGTTTCGTACTGGCGGTTGCTGAGCTTGTGCACCGGCTGTGCTGCAACTGCTGGCTCAGTCGGAGCCGGATCTGCCCTGCCCTGGCTGCGCTGCGCCACCGGCAGCACGGCCTGCGAAGTCGGCTTGGGCCCAGCCTCGCGCTGCTGGCTGCGCGCCGAGCCCAGGCTGGAGTGGCCACCGCGCACGTCGTGCAGCCACTGCCACAATTTCAGCGTGCTGACGAATTCGCTGCGCTCGTCATCGAACTTGGCATGCTGCTGATCGGCCTGGGCCTGCTGCTCCAGCGGCCGGTCGCGCACGTCCTGCACGCTGAGCGCCGAGGCAATCACCAGCGCCTCGTTCAGCGCGCCGCGCTGCTGCGCCTCCAGCAGGATGCGGCCCACACGCGGGTCCAGCGGTAGCCGTGCCAGCGCCTGGCCGATGCGCGTCAGCTGCTTGTCGTCATCAACCGCGCCCAACTCGTTGAGCAGCTGGTAGCCATCGCTAATCGCCTTGGGGCGCGGCGCTTCCAGGAACGGAAAGTTCTCCACATCGCCCAGATGCAGCGCCTGCATGCGCAGGATCACGCCCGCCAATGAGGAACGCAGGATTTCCGGATCGGTAAACGGCTGGCGGCTGTTGAAGTCTTTCTCGTCGTACAGGCGGATGCAGATGCCGTTGGCGACACGGCCGCAACGGCCGGCACGCTGGTTCGCTGCTGCCTGGCTGACCGGTTCCACCAGCAGCTGTTCCACCTTGTTGCGATAGCTGTAGCGCTTGACGCGCGCGGTGCCGGAATCGATCACGTAACGGATGCCAGGCACTGTCAGCGAGGTTTCTGCCACGTTGGTGGCCAGCACGATGCGACGGCCCTTGTGATTGTCGAACACGCGGTCCTGCTCGGCCTGGCTCAGGCGCGCAAACAGCGGCAGCACCTCGGTGTTGCGCAGCACCGGGCTGTGGCTCAGGTGCTTGCACAGATGGTCGGCGGCCTCACGGATCTCGCGTTCGCCGGGCAGGAACACCAGAATGTCTCCGGCATCCTGCGGCGTGCGCCAGAGCTCGTCCACGGCATCGGCAATCGCCGTATTCAGGTCGGTATCGCGCGTTTCCTCGAACGGGCGGTAGCGCATTTCCACCGGAAACAGCCGGCCCGATACCATCAGCACCGGTGCCGGGCCCTTGGCCGAGGCAAAGTGTTGCGCAAAGCGGTCGGCATCGATCGTGGCCGAGGTGACGATCACCTTCAGATCCGGCCGGCGCGGCAGGATCTCCTTCAGATAGCCCAGCAGGAAGTCGATATTCAGGCTGCGCTCATGTGCCTCGTCGATGATCAGCGTGTCGTAGGCCTTGAGCAGCGGATCGCTCTGTGTCTCGGCCAGCAGGATACCGTCCGTCATGAGCTTGACCGAAGCGCCCTTCTGCAGCCGGTCGGCAAAGCGCACCTTGTAACCCACCACCTCACCCAGCGGCGTCTGCAGTTCCTCGGCAATGCGCTTGGCCACGCTGCTGGCAGCGATCCGGCGCGGCTGCGTGTGGCCGATCAGGCGCGGCCGCTGGCCCGGCTGGGCGTTGCAGGCACCGCGTCCCAGCGCCAGTGCAATCTTGGGCAGTTGCGTGGTCTTGCCGGAACCGGTTTCACCACAGACGATGATGACCTGGTGGCGTTGCATCGCCGCCATGATCTCGTCGCGGCGGCTGGAAACCGGCAGCGATTCCGGGAACTGGATACGCAAGGGGGATTTATCTGACAAGTAAAGTCCTGATCTGAAGCAAAGTATCGGAAAATGCGGGATTATCCCAGCATTGCCGGCGGGCGTCACTTGGCACGCCTGTCACCATCCTCCCCATATCGTTCCATGTCCAGCGTTTTCAATTTCACCTTTGTCCCCTGGTTCCGCTCGGTGGCGCCGTACATCCACATGCACCGCGACAAGACGCTGGTGCTGGGCGTACCCGGCGAGGCGATTGCCGCCGGCAAGCTGCCCAGCATCGTGCAGGACCTGGCCCTGATCAAGAGCATGGGCGTGCATATCGTGATGGTGCACGGCTTCCGCCCGCAGGTGAACGAGCAGCTGCGCGCCAAGGGCCAGGAGCCGCGCTACTACAAGGGCTTGCGCATCACCGATGAAATCGCGCTGGACTGCGCGCTCGAGGCTGCCGGCCAACTGCGCTACGAGGTTGAGGCCGCCTTCAGCCAGGGTCTGCCCAACACGCCGATGGCCGGTGCCACGGTACGCGTGATTTCCGGCAACTTCCTGACCGCGCGCCCGGTCGGGATCGTCGATGGCGTGGACTACCTGCACTCGGGCCAGGTGCGCAAGATTGATGCCAGCGCGATCCAGTCCATGCTGGACCAGAATGCGCTGGTGCTGCTGTCACCGCTGGGTTTCTCACCCACCGGCGAGGCCTTCAACCTGACCATGGAAGATGTCGCCACCGAAGTGGCCAGCGAGCTGCACGCCGACAAGCTGCTGTTCCTGACCGAAAACGGCGGCATCCGCCAGCGTCCGTTTGATCCGCCAGGCGACGACAACCCGATCGATACCGAACTTTCGCTGCCCTATGCCGAATCGCTGATGGCGCAGCTGCCACCGCCGGAGAAACCAACCGACAAGGGCTTCTACCTGCGCCACTGCATCAAGGCCTGCAAGAACGGTGTGGAGCGCAGCCACATCGTGCCCTACAAGGTCGATGGTTCGGTGCTGCTGGAAATCTACACCCACGACGGTATCGGCAGCATGGTGGTGGACGAAAAGCTCGAAAGCCTGCGCGAGGCCACGATCGAGGACGTGGGCGGCATCCTGCAGCTGATCGAGCCGTTCGAGCAGGACGGCACCCTGGTCAAGCGCCAGCGCCACGAGATCGAGCGTGATGCCCACCTCTACACCATCATCGAGCACGATGGCGTGATCTTTGGCTGTGCCGCGCTCTACCCCTACCCCGAAGATGGCACTGCCGAAATGGCCTCGGTCACCGTCAGCCCACAGGTGCAGGGCCAGGGCGATGGCGACAAGCTGCTGCGCCGCATCGAGCAGCGCGCACGTGCCCAGGGCCTGAAGAGCATCTTCGTGCTCACCACGCGCACCATGCACTGGTTCATCAAGCGCGGTTTTCAGGTCATGGACCCGAACTGGCTGCCTGAAGCACGCAAGCGCAAGTACAACTGGGACCGAAGAAGTCAGGTTTTAGTGAAAAAATTGTGATGCATTTTCGGGGTCGGGAATTTAAAATGCTTCTTTGGGTTTAACACAACATCAAGAAGGAGCCGTTGATGGTCACACGCCGCACCCCTGCCCCCGAAAAACCCCGCCTCGCCCGATCGGGTGACGTGATCCTCGGCAAGACATCGCCCGAGAATATTCCCAAGGTGGCCGCCCGCGATGCCGAGATGACCGCGCTGACACGTCGCGAAGTCGCCATCGAACAGATCCTGGAAAAGGCCGAAGACAAGGTCGAGGCCATGAAGACGCTGATGAGCCGCGCCTCCAAGGACGAACTGGACGCCTTGCGCCTGATGCTGGCCACGCCCTCGCACGCCGCACAGCGCGCCATCAGCGACGAAGAGCTGTCGCCGAACTGGCGCAAGGGGGGCTACCCGTACAAGAACCTGATGAGCCGCAAGAGCTACGAGAAGCAGAAATACACGCTTCAGGTAGAGCTGCTCAAGCTGCAGGCATGGGTCAAGGAAACCGGCGCCCGCGTGATGATCGTGTTCGAGGGTCGCGATGCTGCCGGCAAGGGTGGCACCATCCGCCGTTTCATGGAGCACCTGAACCCGCGCGGCGCGCGTGTGGTCGCCCTGGAAAAGCCGACCGAGGAAGAAAAAGGCCAGTGGTACTTCCAGCGCTACGTCAAGCACATGCCGACGCATGGCGAGATCGTGCTTTTTGACCGTTCCTGGTACAACCGCGCCGGCGTCGAGCGCGTGATGGGCTTCTGCACCGAAGACGAGTACCGCGAATTCATGCTGCAGGCACCGCTGTTCGAGCGCATGCTGACGCGCAGCGGCATCTATCTGGTCAAGTTCTGGTTCTCGGTCAGCCGCGACGAGCAGCGCCGCCGCTTCAAGGAACGTGAACTGCACCCGCTCAAGCAGTGGAAACTGTCCCCAATCGACAAGGCAAGCCTGGACAAGTGGGACGATTACACGCGCGCCAAGGAAGCCATGTTCTTCGAGACCGACACCGTGGATGCACCCTGGACCGTGATCAAGTCGGACGACAAGAAGCGCGCCCGCCTGAACGCGATGCGCTACGTGCTGAACCGCGTGCCGTATGACAACAAGGACACCGACAGCATCGGTACGCTGGACAGCCTGCTGGTCGGCCGCGCCAACAGCATCTACGAGCATGGCGAGCACCCGATGGGTGAGTTCCGCCACGCGTTTGACCTGATGAGCCGCCGTTAAACACTGCGGCGCTGATGGCAGCGACAGGGGCTGGTCTGCGGGCCAGCCCTTTTTCATGTGTGCGGGATCAGGGATCGCGCCCGAACAGCACCATCTGGAAGAAGCGCAGCAGCTCCTGGTCGAGCGAGGCCTTGATACCCTTGAAATCGGCCTGGCGCGGTTCCGGGATGCGCTGGACTTCCGCACGGTGCAAGGCCTCGGCGCGGCGCACGGCATCGGCCTCTTCCGAACGCACGGCGTGATCGGCCAGCACATGCACATAACCCGGCCCGATTTCGGCCAGGCCACCAATGACATACATGCCGGCCGGTTCGGCATCGGGCGTGACGCGGTAACTCAGTGTTCCGGCGCGCAAGGTGGTCAGCACCGGCACGTGGCCGGGCAACACGCCCATGCCACCGGCCGCCCCGGGCAGGTTGACCTCGTGCACGACGCCGCTGAACAGCAGCTCGCTCACCGTGCCCACTTCCAGGTGCAGGTGCTTGGGCAGGCCGCGATGGCCAGGAGGATGGACAAGGGATTCAGCGTTCATCAATGGCTGCCGCTCCGGCCACGATCTCGATCAGCTCGCGCGTGATCGCTTCCTGTCGGGCCTTGTGGTATTGCAGGGTCAGTTCTTCCACGCGCTGGTCGGCGTTTTCGGAAGCGGACTTCATGGCCGTCATGCGCGCGGCCTGTTCGCAGGCGGCGTTTTCGGCTACGGCCTGGTAGATGATGGTCTCGACGTAGCGTAGCAGCAAGGCATCAACCACCTCCTGCTCGCCGGGCTCGTAGATATAGTCCACGCTGTCATGCAGCGCATGGCGGTGCAGCGACAGCTGCAGGTGCTCCGGCACGCCTGCCAGCGGATTGCCCAGTGGCAGAAAGCGTGACAGCAGCGGCTGGTAGCTCAGCACGTTGACGAAACGGTTCGTCGCCACATAGAGCTCGTCGATCTCGCCCTGCAGGAACTGCAGGATTGGTACCGACATGGTGCCAAGCAGATCTTCCGAGGCCTCGAATTCGCTGCCGGCCGAGGCATGGGCGACCACCTTGCAGCCACAGCGTTTCAGCGTGGCCAGACCACGCTGGCCAATGATGGTCAGGCTGCACTCCCGTCCGTCCTGCTGCCAGCGCTCCAGCTGCTGCACCACCTCCTGCAGCAGGCGGGTGTTGAGCGGACCGCACATGCCGCGATCCGTCGTGACGACGATCAGGCCAACCCGCCTGGCCGGCTCGCGCTGCGCCATCAGCGCCGGCTGGTAGTCGCCACCCACGTGCACGAAGCGTGCCATCATCTTGCGCAGGATGCGGCCATACGGGCGAATGCTCTCGGCGCGCTTGCGCGCCTGCGCCAGTCGCGCAAACGCCATGCGCTCCATGGCGCGCGTGATCTTGCGAGTCTTGTTGATATTGGTGATCTGGGCGCGTATCTCGCGCGTCTGTGCCATGGCTTGCGGACTGTTAGCGACGACGGCGCAGGATGGTCCAGAACCAGCCCAGGCAGACCAGCGCAATCGCGGCAAAGCCGACGAAAGACCAGTTGGCAATCGTGCCACCCAGGAAAGTCCAGTCCACCGCCGTACAGTCACCGCTGCCGGCAAAGATACGCGGCAGCGCCTGGCTCAGCGGCAGCTGCTCGATCATGCCGTAGAAGTCACGGCCGCAGCTGTAGAACTCGGGCGGATACCACTGCAGCCAGGACTGGCGCGCGGCGGTAAAGGCGCCAAACAGCGCCACCGGCAGGATCAGGCCCATGGCCGCTATCGGTGCCTTGCACTTGCCCAGCGCAGCCCCCAGCAGTGCCAGGATCAGCACCACGATATAGGCGTAGCGCTGCACGATGCACATCGGGCACGGCGTCAGGCCCAAGCCGTATTGCAGGTACATGCCAAAGCCCAGCATGCCGACGATGACGGCAGCCATCCACAACAGGGTGCGGCGCGGGGTGGAGAAAAACAGGGAGATGAAGCTGGTCATGATGGGACTTTCAGGTGGGCGGGATGACACCAGAATGCCTCCTCCAACTGAATATTATTCCCCAAATGCGCGCTTGTGTGCAGTGCAGCATCAATTCCGTGCAGGGATACCGGCCTTCGTGCTGGCCGCAGCGGAGTGACTGGCCTGCCCGGAGGGACTCGAACCCCCGACCTGCTGCTTAGAAGGCAGCTGCTCTATCCAGTTGAGCTACGGGCAGTCATGGCTGGCGATTGTACCGGGCGCGCAATGGCGCGCAGATACAAAAAAAGGATCGGCTGGCGCCAATCCCTGGAATATGGTCGGAGCAGAGAGATTCGAACTCCCGACCCTCTGGTCCCAAACCAGATGCGCTACCAGACTGCGCTATGCTCCGAAACACGAGATTATAGCGGGTCTGGCAAGGTCTTGCAGCACCGTTACCGCTTATTTCTGCAAGATGCCCCACGCGCCCCGGACAGGCGAACGGCAGCCGCTATAGTGGCATGAACGATCCGAGCATCGCTATGACTACAGGAACTACAGGAGACTTGCCCATGCAGCCCAGCTTTCGTCCGCTTGACGGGATCCGCATCCTCAGCCTGGCACTGAATCTTCCCGGCCCGGCCGCACTGCAACGCTGTGCCGATCTGGGAGCCGTCTGCAGCAAGCTGGAACCGCTGGCCGCACCCGGGCAGCGCAGCAGTGATCCGATGCTGGCCTACACGCCCAAGGGCTACGAAGACCTGCACCAGGGCATCCGTACCCTGCAGGCCAACCTCAAGACCCCCGAGGGCCAGGCCACGTTGCACGAAGAACTGGCGCGCACCGATGTGCTGCTGACCTCTTTCCGCAAGAGCGCCATGCTCAAGCTCGGCGTCGACTGGGACACGCTGCACCCGCGCTACCCGCAGCTCTCGCTGGTGGCCATCTACGGCAACCTTGACGATCCTGATGAGGCCGGCCACGACCTGACCTACCAGGCGCAGAACGATCTGGTCAACGGCCTGCACATGCCCCCCACCCTGTTTGCCGACATGTCCGGCGCGCTCATGGCGACCGAAGCCGTGCTCGGCTGCTGTCTGCATCGCCAGGAGCACGGCTGCGGCACGGTACGCGAAGTCGGTCTGAGCCAGGCGGTGTCCTTTCTGGCGATTCCGCGCACGCGCTACGCCATGCTCGGCCCTGATACGCAACTCGGCGGCCAGCACGTCGGCTACCGCGTCTATGCCTGCCAGGATGGCCGCGTGGCACTGGCGGCGCTGGAGCCGGTGTTCTACCAGCGCCTGTGCCAGCTGATTGGCGGACTGGACGCCTCCGAGCCCGACCTGATGCTGCGCGAGGAGACCGCCGGCATCATCGGCCAGTGGCTGGCCGGCAAGACGCGCGCCGAACTGGGCGAGCTGGCACGCCAGCACGACCTGCCCCTGGAAACCCTGCCCGCCTGATCCCGAACTGGAGCCCCGCATGACCCCCAGCTATTCCCAACAACAGGAACTGATTGAACTGGCGCGTACCGCCATGCGCGAACGCGGCCTGTGGCCGGACTTTTCCTCGGCCGCCAGGGAGCAGACGGCTGCCATGGACCAGCCCGGCGAGCCGCATGGCGGCGAGGTGCGTGACCTGCGCGCCCTGCTCTGGTGCTCCATCGACAACGACGATTCTCGCGATCTGGACCAGATCACTGCCAGCGAGCCGCTGGATGATGGCAGCGTGCGCATCCTGGTCGGCATTGCCGATGTCGATGCGCTGGTGCGCCAGAACACGCCGGTGGACCAGCATGCGGCGCACAACACCACCTCGGTCTATACCTCGGCCATCATCTTTCCGATGCTGCCCGAAAAGCTATCCACCGGGCTGACCTCACTGAACCCGCAGGAAGACCGGCTCGCCATGGTGACCGACATGGTATTCCAGCCCGATGGCACGCTGGGCAGCGCCACCGTCTACCGCGCCTGGGTGCATAACCACGCCAAGCTGGCCTATGACGCCGTCAGCGACTGGATCGTCGGCAAGGGGCCGCTACCCGAGGCAGCCGCAGCCGTGCCTGGCATGGACGTCCAGCTGCGCACACAGGATGCGGTCGCGCAACAGTTGCGCGCACGCCGTATTGAAAACGGTGCGCTCGAATTCCAGACCTTCCAGCCCAAGGCGGTGTTCAAGGACGGCAAGCTGGTCAAGATCACCGAACAGGAACAGAACCGCGCGCGCCAGCTGATCCAGGAATTCATGATCGCCACCAATGGCGTGGCGGCACGCTTTCTGGCGCAACAGGGCCGCAGCTCGCTGCGCCGCGTGGTGCGCTCGCCGGAGCGCTGGCAGCGCATCGTGACGGAAGCAGCCCGCCTCGGCACCGACCTGCCACCGGAACCGGACGGCCCAGCACTGGAGGCCTTTCTGGCGAAGCAGCGTGCCCGCGATCCGGACCGTTTCCCGGACCTGTCGCTGACCATTATCAAGCTGATGGGTGCCGGCGAATACGCGCTCGAAACCCCGGGCGGCAACAGCACCGGCCACTTTGGCCTGGCAGTACGCGACTACTCGCACTCCACCGCGCCGAATCGCCGCTTCCCCGACCTGATCACGGCGCGCCTGCTCAAGGCCGCGCTCAAGAATCTGCCCGCTCCCTACTCCGACGACGAACTGGCCCGCCTGGCCGAGCACTGCACGCGCCAGGAAGACGCCTCAAACAAGGTAGAGCGCCAGATCCACAAGTCCGAAGCAGCGCTGATCCTGGAAGCGCATATCGGCAAGGAGTTTGATGGCATCGTCACCGGCGTGTCCAAGGGCAACAACTGGGTGCGCATTTTCCAGCCGCCGGCCGAAGGCAAGCTCAACGTGCGCCGTGGCGACTCGGTGCACGTGGGCAAGCGCGTGCGCGTGAAACTGCTGTCCACCGATGTGGAACGCGGCCACATCGACTTCGAACTGGTCAGCTGAAGCGCCTGTCGCTCAGGCCTGATGCCGCTGCGTCGGCGGCATCGGCCGGCGGAACAGGTGCCGGCTGACCCACTCGCGCAGCGTCAGATTGTGCAGGAAGACGCCACCCACCACGCCGATCACGCTGCCGACCACGATATCGATCAGGCGCGCCTGGATGATCACGTCTGGCGGCAGCTGCATGTTGGCGCCAGCCTCGGCCAGCAGGATCGTCAAGGGTGTGATGAAGATCACCGCCAGCCCGTAGTGGCGCACCACCAGCATCTCGATGATGAAGCTCAGCGTCGTCAGGATCAGGAACAGGCTCCAGGGATTCAGCTGCAACGTCAGCAACAGCCAAGTCAGCACCATGCCGGCAGCCGTCCCCAGGATGCGGTGCACCTGCTTGTTCCAGACCGCGCGCATGGTCACGTTCTGCATGATGGCGATGCAACTCACCGGTGCCCAGTAGGCCGAGCGCAGGCCCATCAGTTCGGCTACCACCAACGCCAGGCCAACGAACACGGCAATCAGCACCGAGTCATAGACCACGTACTGGAAATCGTAATGGGGCGAAGGAGCTGGCTGCGGGGGTGGCAGGCGCGGCATCATCCACAAGCTGTAGAAAAAGGCCATCAGCAGCGCCAGCATGCTGCCCATGAACACCAGGCCGACGCGCAAGGGAATCAGTTCCACGTTCACCGGCAGGTAGGCACCAATCGACGCCACCATGATGAAGAAGAAGCTGCCCGGTGGCGGCAGGCGGTAGAAACGCGTCACCATGCCGACCAGCAGCGTGAGAAAGGTCAGCACCACTGGCGTTGCCAGCGGATGCAGCGCGCTGCCCATTTGCGCCAGGCCAAAGCTGGCAGCCATGGCGAAGGCGCACACCATCAGCACCACCATGCGCTGCGCCAGTGGCAGGTTGGCGATATAGAGGAACACCAGGCCGCCGAGCGAGGACAGCACGCCGTACTGCACATGGCCGAACCAGGCCCCTACCGCCAGCGGCAGACCGCTGGCCAGCGCCGCCGCAAACGGCAGCTGCCAGGGACGGTCGCTGTGCTTGAAGTCGGTCAGGTGGTACCACTCGGTGCGCACCAGTTGGGACAGCCGTTGCCAGAAGGTCATGTCGTCAGGTTTGCCTAGCATAGAAAGTCGGCGTTGTCAGCCTATTTGAGACTTTTATCTTGAATTTTTTCAGGGATTTTGTATAATATAGGGATTCGACACGGCAAGCGCGACAGCAGCACCTCCGAGCCCGGCCCACCGAGGGATATACACACCCCAACCGGCCACCTCCATCGCAAGGACTGTACTCCAAATGTTCGCCCTTCCCTCTTGCCAATGTCAACCCCGGTCACGCCGCCTGCAGCCAGGTCATGGATGTTCCGGGGTTGCTCTCCTTATGGCAAGTGTTTTCCTCTACTGGAAATCGGCTTTTCCGTTCCCATATGGCGAGCATGCGTCGCACCATGGCCTGCATGGTGCCTGCCCGGAACAGTTCAAAAGGAAGGGTTCAGCCTATGGCCACCAGTAAAACCAGCACCACCACCGATACCGAACAGGACGTGAACAGCACGCCTGCGACCGAGCCGGCCAAGAAGCCCGCGGTGCGTCGCACCACCACGCGCAAGACCACCACGGCTGCTGCAGCCGCTGCTCCCGAGGCTGCCGCTGACGGCACCGAAGCCAAGCCAGCTCCCCGTACCCGCCGCGTAGCCGCCAAGCCGGCTGCCGCCGCCGCAACGGACGAGGCCGCCACCCCGGTCAAGCGCACCACCACGCGCCGCACCACCGCCGCAGCCAAGGCTGCTGCTGACACCGAGACTGCCGCAGACGCTACGGCTGAAGAGGCCACACCGGCTAAGAAGCCGGCCACGCGCCGCCGCACCACCGCTGCCGCCAGCACCACCGCCGCCAAGACGCCGGCCCGCCGTGGCCGCAAGCCTGCTGCCAAGGACGATGACGACGATACCGATCTGTCCGACGTCGAAAACGAATTTGGCGTGGACGAGGAGCCCGAAGAGGAAGCTCCTGCAGCCGATGCTGCCGCTGCACCGGTCGAGAAGGTCAAGCCGCTGCGCATGAAGCTGTCCAAGGCCAAGGAACGCGCCCTGATGAAGGAATTCGGCCTGGACGAAGTCGCCCTGTCCGAAGAGGAAGTCTCGACCCGCCGCCAGCGCCTGAAGGAGCTGATCAAGCTGGGAAAGACGCGCGGCTACCTGACCAATGCCGAAATTTCCGACCACCTGCCCGACAAGCTGGTCGATGCCGAAACGCTGGAAGTCGTCATCTCCATGATGATCGACATGGGCATCTCCGTCTACGAGCAAACGCCCGATGCCGACACCCTGCTGCTGAACAGCTCCAACACCGCCACCACCAGCGAGGAAGAGGCCGAGGAAGAAGCCGAAGCCGCGCTGTCCAACGTGGACAACGAATTCGGCCGCACCACCGACCCGGTACGCATGTACATGCGCGAGATGGGCACGGTCGAGCTGCTCACGCGTGAAGGCGAGATCGAGATCGCCAAGCGCATCGAGGGCGGCATGATGGACATGATGGAAGCCATTTCCGGCTCCCCTGCCACCATTGACGAGATCCTGGCCATGGCCGAGGAGATCCGCGAAGACAAGGTCGTGATCACCACCGTGGTGGACGGTTTTGCCGATGCCGACGAGAACGACGACTACGTGGCCGAAGAGGACGAAGACGAGGTCGACGACGATGACGACGGCGGCACCAAGTCCCAGACCAAGATGATGGAAATGGTCAAGAACGAAGCCCTGCGCCGCTTTGACGACATGCGCACCAGCTTCGAGGCCATGCTGGCCGCCTACGAAAAGGACGGCTACGGCTCGCCCGCCTACCTGCAGGCGCAGAAGGAAATCAGCAGCAAGCTGATGACGATCCGCTTCACCGCCAAGACCATCGAAAAGCTGTGCGATACCGTGCGCGAACAGGTCGAGGAAGTGCGCAAGAACCAGCGCCTGCTGCGCCAGATCATCGTGGACAAGTGCCACATGCCGCAAGAGAAATTCGTTGCCGAGTTTGCCGACAATCTGCTCAACCTGCAGTGGGTGGAACAGCAGGCAGCCGCCGGCAAGCCCTGGAGCGAGACCCTGAGCCGCAACATCCCGCCGGTGCAGGAGCTGCAGCAGCGCCTGATCGACCTGCAGACGCGCGTCGTGGTGCCGCTGGAAGAACTCAAGGCGATCAACAAGCGCATGATCGACGGCGAGCGCTTCTCGCGCAATGCCAAGAAGGAGATGATCGAGGCCAACCTGCGCCTGGTGATCTCGATTGCCAAAAAGTACACCAACCGTGGCCTGCAGTTCCTCGACCTGATCCAGGAAGGCAACATCGGCCTGATGAAGGCGGTGGACAAGTTCGAATTCCGTCGCGGCTTCAAGTTCTCGACCTATGCCACCTGGTGGATTCGCCAGGCGATCACGCGCAGTATTGCCGACCAGGCCCGCACCATCCGCATCCCGGTGCACATGATCGAGACCATCAACAAGATGAACCGCATCTCGCGCCAGCACCTGCAGGAATTCGGCTTCGAGCCGGATGCCTCGATCCTGGCCGAGAAGATGGACATCCCCGAGGAAAAGATCCGCAAGATCATGAAGATCGCCAAGGAGCCGATCTCCATGGAAACGCCGATCGGCGACGACGACGATTCGCACCTGGGCGATTTCATCGAGGACAGCGTCAACACCGCACCGATCGAGGCCGCCATGCAGGCCGGCCTGCGCGATGTGGTGAAGGACATCCTCGATTCGCTCACGCCGCGCGAAGCCAAGGTGCTGCGCATGCGTTTCGGCATCGAGATGGACAACGACCACACGCTGGAAGAAGTCGGCAAGCAGTTCGACGTCACGCGTGAGCGTATCCGCCAGATCGAGCACAAGGCGCTGCGCAAGCTCAAGCACCCGACCCGCAGCGACAAGCTGCGCACCTTCCTGGGCAGCAACGACTGATGGCCAAGACCCTGTCCACCCGCGGCGTGCTCTGCGCAGCCGCGCTGTCCGCCCTGGCGCTGGCTGGCTGCAGCCAGAACGCCAGCAAGGCACCCGCTGCGGCGGCCAGTGCAGCGGCTGCTGCGCCGGCCTCCGCCTCCTCTTCCCTTTCCACCTCTTCTGATCCCAACAAGATGAACCAGACCATCACCACGGCCAGCGGCCTGCAATACATCGACACCCAGATCGGCGACGGCGCTGAAGCCAAGCCCGGCCAACACGTGCTGGTGCACTACACCGGCTGGCTCTATGAGAACGGCCAGCAAGGCACCAAGTTCGACTCCAGCCTGGACCGCGGCCAGCCGTTTGCCTTTGGCCTGGGCCAGGGCATGGTCATCAAGGGCTGGGACGAAGGCGTTGCCGGCATGAAGATCGGCGGCTCGCGCACGCTGATCATTCCGGCCGAGCTGGGCTACGGCAGCCGCGGAGCCGGTGGCGTGATCCCGCCGAACGCGACGCTGAAGTTTGACGTACAGCTGCTGGATCTGCGCTGATCCTGGTGGTGCTGCCTGGCGACAGGCTGCCGTTCCTGCAACCCCGATGCAGCTTGTCTGCTCGGGGTTTTTTCTTGCACAGGCTTCAGGTTCAGCGCCTGGCTGCTCCCAGCAGGTCTGCGCCACCATCGCGTTTCAGCATTTCGTACACCACTGACAGGAACAGACTGCGGGTGTCTTCATTGCCTGCTCCACGCGTCTTGTACAGCTCATGACTGCGCCGGACCGGCCAGCATGTTCATGATCAGCCGGATCAGGGTGTCCTTCTGCGCTGGATCAGACTCTGCGACCAGCAACGCCAACGCGGCCAGTCCAATATCATTGATCACCGGCTGACCTGCGGCATCCAGCAGACGGCCGTTGCGATGCAGGAAGTCGACGAACAGGTAGGCACCGCTACGCTTGTTGCCATCGGCAAATGGGTGATTCTTGATGACGAAGTACAGCAGGTGTGCCGCCTTGGCCTCGACACTGGGATAAGCAGGCTCGCCAAACACGCTCTGGTCCAGATTGCCCAGCAGAGCCGCCAGGCCATCGCTACGCTCGCGGGCGAACAGCTCGGTGGCTTCGCCACGCGCCATCAGGCTGGCCTTGAGACCGGCAAGCGCCTTGCGGGCTTCTTCTACTGTCGGCAGTACGCCGCCGGTCTGCACCAAAGGGTCAGCCAGCAAGCCTTCGTCGTAGCGTTGCAGCAGCAGGAAAGTCTGTGCATAACGACTGACAATATCCGCCAGTCCACGTCCGGCATCCGCACCCAGCTCCGGGTTGCCCGCCAGCCTGCGCACCATATGCAGCGCTGCTTCCAGTTCTCGGGCATTGGTTTCGAAGCGCTGGTGATCGAGGGTGTAACCACGGGTCAGGTGTTCACGCAGCACGCGGGTGGCCCATTGGCGGAAGCGAGTCGCACGCGCGGAATTGACCCGGTAGCCGACTGAAATGACGGCGTCCAGATTGAAATGTTCCAGGTCTCGGGTAACCTGGCGCATCCCTTCGATTCGAACCATTTCCATTTTGGAAACAGTTGCCTCCCGCATCAGTTCGCCGCTGAGATAAATGTTTTTCAGGTGTTTGGAGATGGCAGCCTTCTGCACCGCGAAAAGGCTGGCCATCTGGTCCTGCGTCAACCAAAGGCTCTCTCCTTCCAGACGCACCTCAAGTTGTCCTGCCTCACCCTCGAAAATTACCATCTCGCTCATGCCGTCACCTCACCCAACAGCACGGCAATGTCGGCCTCGGCCGTCCGCGTGCGGCCATCGATCAGGCCATTGACTGAACTGATAACGACAACGCTGGCCAGCGCGGATTGCTTGAAGTCGCCACGCACGGCATCTGCCACGCTCCAGATGAAGTCGGCAAGGTTTTGTTGGTTCATGGTGTATGGCCTACAAGGTATTGCAGCGAGTATGCCACCGAAGGTGCTTGCCAGACCCCGGTTGCCCAGGCGTCGCGGGATGCGCCAGTCCTGCGCATTTTCATGCGCTCCATGTTCGCGCAATTCATGACCCCGTCCCCCACTCTCCATGAGGGGAATTCCCTGTATCGACAAGCACTTGCCCGAGCACAACAGCAGCTTGCACCAGCGCTCTTGAAATCCTCCGGCCCGCTCCCATTTGTAACCTGACGCGCAGCCCCGGCTGCCACCCTGTTTTGACCTTTCGGACCCATCACATGACGACTACCCCTGACCATCAGCCCGACAACGTCCAGAACGACACCCCCGAAGCCACCATCGACGCTGCCCAGGCGGCTACCGACACCGCTGCGCTACAGGCGCAGGTGCAGGAGCTGCAAGACCAGTACCTGCGTGCCCAGGCCGAAGTGCAGAACGCACGCCGCCGTGCCGACGACGAGGTGCAGAAGGCGCGCAAGTTCGGTATCGAGAGCTTTGCCGAAAGCCTGCTGCCGGTGCTGGACAGCCTGGAAGCCGCGCTGGCGATCCCGAACGGCACCGCCGAGCAGCTGCGTGAAGGCACAGATGCCACGCTGCGCCAGCTGCTGAGCGCGCTGGAGCGCAACAAGGTGATCGCGATTGCCCCGGCACAGGGCGACAAGTTCAACCCCAACCACCATCAGGCCCTCAGCGTGGTCCCCGCCCCCGAAGGCGTGACGCTGGAGCCCAACAGCATCGTCAACGTGCTGCAAAAAGGCTACCTGATTGCCGACCGCGTGCTGCGTCCGGCGCTGGTGATGGTCAGCCCGAGCTGATCGCCCTGCCGGAAGCGCAGCACATGCGACGCCGGCCTTGAAATTCTTTTCTGCAACCACATATCTGAACCAAGCGGCAGCGCCGCAGCCCGGCATACACGGGACGGACGCTGCAAACACATTGCCTCAAGGAGCCATTCAACATGGGAAAAATCATCGGTATTGACCTGGGTACCACCAACTCTTGCGTTGCCATCATGGAAGGCAACACCACGCGCGTGATCGAGAACGCCGAAGGCGCGCGTACCACTCCGTCCATCGTCGCCTACCTGGAAGACGGCGAAGTACTGGTTGGCGCACCGGCCAAGCGCCAGGCTGTCACCAACCCCAAGAACACCCTGTTCGCGATCAAGCGCCTGATCGGCCGCAAGTTCACCGAGAAGGAAGTGCAGAAAGACATCGACATGATGCCTTTCTCCATCGTCGCGGCTGACAACGGCGATGCCTGGGTGGATGCCCAGGGCAAGAAGCTGGCACCGCAACAGGTCAGCGCCGAAATCCTGCGCAAGATGAAGAAGACCGCCGAGGACTACCTGGGCGAGCCCGTAACCGAAGCCGTGATCACGGTGCCGGCCTACTTCAACGACAGCCAGCGCCAGGCCACCAAGGACGCTGGCCGCATCGCCGGCCTGGACGTGAAGCGCATCATCAACGAGCCGACTGCTGCGGCCCTGGCCTTTGGCCTGGACAAGCAGGACAAGGCCGACCGCAAGATCGCTGTATATGACCTGGGCGGCGGTACCTTCGACGTCTCCATCATCGAGATTGCCGATGTTGACGGCGAGAAGCAGTTCGAAGTGCTGTCTACCAACGGCGACACCTTCCTGGGCGGCGAGGACTTCGACCAGCGCATCATCGACTACATCATCACCGAGTTCAAGAAGGAACAAGGCGTTGACCTGAGCAAGGACGTGCTGGCCCTGCAGCGCCTGAAGGAAGCTGCTGAAAAGGCCAAGATCGAGCTGTCCAGCACCACGGCTAGCGACATCAACCTGCCCTACATCACGGCCGATGCCTCCGGTCCCAAGCACCTGACCATCAAGCTGACCCGCGCCAAGCTGGAAGCCTTGGTGGAAGACCTGGTCCAGCGCTCTATCGAGCCCTGCAAGATCGCCATGAAGGATGCCGGCCTGAGCGTGAACGAGATCTCCGACGTGATCCTGGTCGGCGGCATGACGCGCATGCCCAAGGTGCAGGACACGGTGAAGGAATTCTTCGGCAAGGAGCCGCGCAAGGACGTGAACCCGGATGAAGCCGTGGCCGTCGGTGCCGCGATCCAGGGCCAGGTGCTGAGCGGCGACCGCAAGGACGTGCTGCTGCTGGACGTGACCCCGCTGTCCCTGGGCATCGAGACCATGGGCAACGTCATGACCAAGATGATCCAGAAGAACACCACGATCCCGACCAAGTTCGCGCAGACCTTCTCGACCGCAGAAGACAACCAGCCTGCCGTGACCATCAAGGTCTACCAGGGTGAGCGTGAAGTGACTGCCGGCAACAAGCTGCTGGGCGAATTCAACCTGGAAGGCATTGCCCCGTCTCCGCGCGGCGTGCCGCAGATCGAGGTGACCTTCGACATCGACGCCAACGGCATCCTGCACGTGAGCGCCAAGGACAAGGGTACCGGCAAGGAAAACAAGATCACCATCAAGGCCAACACCGGCCTGATCGAAGAGGAAATCCAGCAGATGGTGAAGGACGCCGAGCTGAACGCCGCTGAAGACCACAAGAAGGTCGAGCTGGTACAGGCACGCAACCAGGGCGATGCCATGGCGCACAGCGTCAAGAAGAGCCTGACCGAGTACGGCGACAAGCTGGACGCCGGCGAAAAGGACGCGATCGAAGCCGCCATCAAGGAGCTGGAAGAAGCCATCAAGGGCGACGACAAGGACGCCATCGAGGCCAAGACCAATGCCCTGATGGAAGCCAGCCAGAAGCTGGGCGAAAAGATCTACGCCGACCAGGCCGCTGCCGCTGGTACCGAAGCTCCGGCCGGTAACGCTGGCGCTGCTGACGACGACGTGGTTGACGCCGAAGTCAAGGAAGTGAAGAAGGACTGATCCGTCAGTTGCAGGGCAGTGCCGCCAGGCCCTGCCCTGCTGCCACGGACGTCGCGCCGCGCCCACCGTTATCAGGTGACGCGGCGTTTGTGTTCCAGCCGGCCTGAGCGGCTGGCGAACAGGAATAGCCATGTCAAAACGCGATTACTACGAAGTCCTGGGCGTGCCCCGCAACGCCGGTGAGGACGAGATCAAGAAGGCCTACCGCAAGCTGGCCATGAAATACCACCCTGACCGCAACCAGGGTGACAAGGCCGGTGAAGCCGAGGCCAAGTTCAAGGAGGTCAAGGAAGCCTACGAGATGCTGTCCGACAGCCAGAAACGTGCGGCCTACGACCAGTACGGCCATGCCGGCGTCGATCCCAACATGGGTGCCGGCGGTTTCGGTGGCGGCTTTGGTGGCGGCTTCGAGAGCTTCAGCGACATCTTCGGCGACATCTTTGGCCAGGCCCGTGGTGGCCGCGGCGGCCGCCAGGTGCACCGTGGCAACGACCTCAGCTACTCGATGGACATCACGCTGGAAGAGGCGGCCAACGGCAAGGACGCGCAGATTCGTATCCCGAGCTGGGACGATTGCGACACCTGCCACGGCACGGGTGCCAAGCCCGGCACCAGCAGCAAGACCTGTACCACCTGTGGCGGCAGCGGCGTGGTGCAGATGCGCCAGGGTTTCTTCAGCGTGCAGCAGACCTGCCCGCACTGCCACGGCTCCGGCAAGATCATCCCCGAGCCCTGCACCAGCTGCCATGGCCAGGGCAAGATCAAGAAGCAGAAGACGCTGGAAGTGAAGATTCCGGCCGGTATCGACGACGGCATGCGCATCCGCAGCGCCGGCAATGGCGAACCGAGTCCGAACGGCGGCCCGCCGGGCGACCTCTACATCGAAATCCGCATCCGCAAGCACGAGGTGTTCGAGCGCGATGGTGACGACCTGCACTGCGTGGTGCCGATCAGCTTCACCAAGGCCGCCCTGGGTGGCGAGATCGAGGTACCGACGCTGACTGGCAAGGCCGTGATCGACATCCCGGAAGGCACGCAGCACGGCAAGCAGTTCCGACTGCGCGGTCGCGGCATCAAGGGCGTACGATCCTCCAGCAATGGTGACCTGTACTGCCATATCACGGTCGAGACGCCGGTCAAGCTGACCGAGCACCAGCGCAAGCTGCTCAAGCAGCTCGACGAATCGCTGGAGAAAGGCGGCGGCAAGCACAGCCCGAACGAGAAATCCTGGTTCGACAAGGCGAAGGACTTCTTCTCCTGATACCGGTAGCTCCAAAGACAAGGCCCTGCAGTGATCGCTGCAGGGCCTTGCTTTTGGTGGAATGCGTGGCTGATCAGACGTTCAGCAGCGCATCGCGCGCCTGCACGTATTCGCGCTTGAGCTGGCTTACGTAATCGGCCACCGGCTGCACCTGCTTGACCGCGCCAATACCCTGGCCACAGCCCCAGATGTCCTTCCAGGCCTTGGCCGCACCGCTGCCAAAATCCATCTTGCTCGGATCGGCTTCAGGCAGCTGCGCCGGGTCCAGGCCGGCAGCACGGATTGACGGGGCCAGGTAGTTGCCATGCACGCCGGTGAACAGGTTGGTGTAGACGATGTCGTCGGAGTTGCTGTCCACCACGCACTGCTTGTAGGCATCGCTGGCACGCGCTTCATCGGTAGCGATAAAGGGGCTGCCGATATAGGCAAAGTCGGCGCCCATGGCCTGCGCCGCCAGGATCGCGCCACCCGTCGCGATCGAGCCGCTCAGCGCCAGCGGGCCGTCAAACCACTGGCGCAGCTCCTGCACCAGCGCAAACGGGCTCTTCACGCCAGCGTGGCCGCCGGCTCCAGTGGCCACGGCGATCAGGCCATCGGCACCCTTCTCGATCGCCTTGCGCGCAAAGCGGTTGTTGATGACGTCGTGCATGACCACGCCGCCATAGCTGTGCGCGGCCTGGTTGATCTCTTCCACCGCGCCCAGGCTGGTGATGATGATCGGCACCTTGTACTTGACGCACAGCGCCATGTCTTCCATCAGGCGTGCATTGCTCTTGTGCACGATCTGGTTGATGGCAAACGGCGCCGCCGGCGACTCCGGATGCGCCGCATTGTGTGCATCCAGCGCCTCGGTGATCTCGGCCAGCCACTCGTCCAGCTGCGAGGCCGGGCGGGCGTTCAGCGCAGGCATGGAGCCGACGACGCCAGCCTTGCACTGCGCAATCACCATCTGCGGGTTGCTGATGATGAACATCGGCGAAGCGATGACCGGGAATTTCACGCGCGCCAGCGCGCCGGGGAGGGATCGGCCCATGGTGTCTCCTGTTGCGTGGCAGTTCTGTGCTGCCGGTTCAGTTCGGGTTGACGGCCACCGCATGGGTGGCCGTTTCGGCATCACGATATCATAAAATCGAACGAATGTTCACTTGTGGATTGCCCTCGGTCAGACGACCGACCACGGCAGCCTGGCCGAAGCCGGCATCGCGGAAAGTGGCCAGCACCTGATCGACGGCATCCGGCGCACAACTCACCAGCAGGCCACCCGAAGTCTGCGGATCGGTCAGCAGTTTCTGCTGCCATTCGGCCATGCCTGCCTCCAGCGCCACTTCACCGCCATAGCTGGCCCAGTTGCGCGTGGAGGCACCGGTGGAAATGCCCTGCTGCACCAGCTCCAGCGCCTGCGGGATCTTGGGTACGGCGTCAAAACCCAGCTCGGCCGACAGACCAGCCGCACGGCAGATTTCCAGCAGGTGGCCCAGCAGGCCAAAGCCGGTGACGTCAGTCATGGCATGCACGGCGTCCAGCTGGCCCAGCGTGGTGCCAACACGGTTGAGCTGCGTGGTGTACTGCACCATCAGGGCATAGCCCTCTTCGCTCAGGATGTCCTTCTTGAGCGCGGCCGACAACACGCCAATGCCAAGCGGCTTGCCCAGGATCAGCACGTCACCAGCCCGAGCGCTGCTGTTCTTCTTCATGCGCTGCGGATGCACCAGGCCGATCGCCACCAGACCGTAGATCGGCTCGACCACATCGATCGAGTGGCCGCCGGCAATTGGAATACCGGCTTCGGCACAGATGGAGGCACCACCTTCGAGGATCTGGCTGATGGTCTCGACCGGCAGCTTGTCGATCGGCATGCCGACCAGTGCCAGCGCCAGCAGGGGCTGCCCGCCCATGGCGTAGATATCAGAGATGGCGTTGGTGGCGGCAATACGGCCAAAATCACGCGGATTGTCGACAATCGGCGTGAAGAAATCGGTGGTAGCGACCACGGCCTGCTCATCGTTGAGCTGGTAGACGGCCGCGTCGTCAGATGATTCGGTACCGACCAGCAGCTGCGCCGGCAGCACGCCTGCCGGTACGTGCGACATGATTTCGCGCAGCAGCGAAGGCGCAATCTTGCAGCCGCAGCCGCCGCCGTGCGCCAGGGAGGTCAATCGGGGAGTCGTAGTCATGGGAATCCTGTCACTGTCTTTATCTCAAGGATGATACGACTTAAGATAGCGGGTTGCACCGACTCGGCTACTTTCATGAAAAACTCCTGGCTTGTTCCGCCCACTGACATTGGCAATTTCAGCACCATCATCGATGTGCGCACGCCGCTTGAATTTGCCGAAGACCATGTGCCCGGAGCCATCAACTGCCCGGTGCTGAGCAACGAGCAGCGCGCCAAGGTCGGCACCATCTACAAGCAGGTGTCGCCGTTCGAGGCCAAGAAGATCGGTGGTGCGCTGATTGCCGCCAATATCGCCACGCATATCCAGCAGCAGATGCTGGACATGCCGAAAGGCTGGCGACCGCTGATCTACTGCTGGCGCGGCGGCATGCGCAGCGGTGCCATGCAGATCATCCTGCGCCAGATCGGCTGGCAGGCGCACAAGCTCGAAGGCGGCTACAAGGCCTTCCGCCACCACGTGATCGAGCAGACCGCCCTGCTCGCGCCCAGGCTGCCGCTGCGCATCATCTGCGGCGCCACCGGCAGCGCCAAGACGCGCATCCTGCAGGCCATCGGAGCCCAAGGCGGCCAGATCCTGGACCTGGAAACCCTGGCCAGCCACAAGGGCTCGGTACTCGGCTCCTTGCCCGGACAGCCACAGCCCAGCCAGAAAGGTTTCGAGACCGCGCTCTGGCAGGCGCTGGAACGGCTGGACCCGACGCGCCCGGTCTTTGTCGAGGCAGAAAGCCGCAAGGTCGGCAACCTGCATATCCCCGAACCGCTGATCGAGCGCATGCGCGCATCGCCCTGCCTGGATATCGAGGCCACGCGCGAGGCGCGCATTGCCTTCCTGCAGCGCGATTACGACTATGCCTGCCAGAACCTGCCCTGGCTGGAGCAGCGCCTGGACAAGCTGATCGAGCGCCAGGGGCGCGCCGTGGTTGATGGCTGGAAAGCCCTGGCTGCACAAGGCGAATGGAGCAGCCTGGTCGGCGAGCTGCTGGACCAGCACTACGACCCACTCTACCGCGCTTCGCAAGGCGGCAACTACACCGGCGAACGTCCCTGGCCAAGCTTTGCCACCGATGACCTGTCCGAGGCCGGCATTGAAACGCTGGCACGCCAGATCCTGCAGCGCAGCGCCAGCTGAGCTGGCCACCCTGCTCTCCTAGCCCGCATAAAAAATCCCCAGCCGGTTGTCCGACTGGGGATGCGTGCCATTAACGGCCACCCCGTGCGGAGTGACCTGGCCTTGCCGATTACAGCAGGTCCACGTTGATGGCGTTGGTAGCCGCGTGACCGGCCACGATGCTGTGCGCCACGCCCGGAGCCTTGCTCAGGATGTGGTCAGCGTAGAAGCGTGCCACCTGCACCTTGGCCTGGTAGAACTTCTCGCCGTAGTTGTCGTCAGAAGCGACACCAGCGGCCAGCTTGCCTTCTGCCACCAGCAGGGCACGCGCCAGCTGCCAGCCGCAGACCATGTTGGCGGTCAGCATCAGGTAGGGCACGCTGCCAGCGTAGGCGGCGTTGGGGTTGCTCTTGCCGTTGGCAACCATGAAGTCCACCACCTGCAGCACGGCTTCGCGGGCAGCGGTCAGCGTCTTCAGCACGGCCTGGGCATTCTCGCCACCGTTGGCGGCCAGTTCGGATTCGGTCTGCTGCACCATGCCAGCCACTTTCTTCACCAGCTCGCCGCCATCACGCACGGTCTTGCGTCCCACCAGGTCGTTGGACTGGATCGCCGTCGTGCCTTCGTAGATGGTCAGGATCTTGCTGTCACGGTAGTACTGGGCCGCGCCGGTTTCCTCGATGAAGCCCATGCCGCCGTGCACCTGCACGCCCAGGCTGGTGACTTCCTGGCTCATTTCGGTGCTGAAGCCCTTGACCAGCGGCACGGTGAACTCGTACAGCGCCTGCTGCTCTTCGCGCACGGCCGCATCGGGATGGTGATGAGCAGCGTCAAAGGCGGCGGCAGACACGCTGGACAGCGCACGGGCACCTTCGGTATAGGCACGCATGGTCATCAGCATGCGCTTGATGTCCGGGTGCTGGATGATGGCCACGGCTTCCTTGGCGGAACCGTCCACCGGGCGGCTCTGCACGCGCTCGCGGGCGTAATTGACAGCGTGCTGGTAGGAGCGCTCGGCAATGCTGATGCCCTGCACGCCCACCGCGTAGCGGGCTGCGTTCATCATGATGAACATGTATTCCAGGCCGCGGTTTTCTTCACCGACCAGGTAGCCGGTAGCGCCGCCGTTGTCACCAAACTGCAGCACGCAGGTCGGGCTGGCCTTGATGCCCAGCTTGTGCTCGATGCTGACGCAGTGCACGTCGTTGCGATCGCCCACGCTGCCGTCGGCATTGACCAGGAACTTGGGCACCACGAACAGGCTGATACCCTTCACACCCTCCGGCGCACCGGCCACGCGGGCCAGCGTCAGGTGGATGATGTTCTCGGCCATGTCATGCTCACCCCAGGTGATGAAGATCTTGGTGCCAAACACCTTGAAGCTGCCGTCCTCGTTGCGCTCGGCGCGGCTGCGCACCAGCGACAGGTCGGAACCGGCCTGCGGCTCGGTCAGGTTCATGGTACCGGTCCACTCGCCGGAGATCAGCTTGGGCAGGTAGGTCTGCTTGAGCTCGTCGGAACCAGCCGTCAGCAGCGCCTCGATGGCACCGTCCGTCAGCATCGGGCACAGGGCAAAGCTCATGTTGGCAGCGTTGGTCATCTCGCCGCAGGCCGCGCCAATCGTCTTGGGCAGGCCCTGGCCGCCAAAATCGACCGGGTGCTGCAGGCCTTGCCAGCCGCCTTCGACGAACTGCTGGTAGGCTTCCTTGAAGCCCGGAGTGGCCGTCACGACGTCACCGCTCAGCGAGCTGGGGTTCTTGTCACCCTCGAAGTTCAGGGGTGCAATCACGTCCTGGTTGAGCTTGGCCATTTCTTCCAGCACAGCCTGTGCCGTTTCCACGCCCGCATCGGCAAACTCGGGAATGGCTTGCGCCAGGGCATCGAGTCCTGCCAGATGCTCCATGTTGAAGACCATGTCCTTGATCGGTGCGGTATAGCTCATGCATTTTCTCCTTGTGATGAGGGTAACGGAATGTATTCAGTATAGGACAAGCGAAGCGTCAAAAAAGGCCGCTCCGGCAAAGAAGCGGCCTTTCATTGACCTGAGTCAGGCAGACAATTACAGCTTGCTGACCAGTTCGGGCGTGGCGGTAAACAGGTCTGCCACCAGGCCGTAGTCGGCCACGCTGAAGATCGGCGCTTCGGGATCCTTGTTGATGGCCACGATCACCTTGCTGTCCTTCATGCCGGCCAGGTGCTGGATGGCGCCGGAGATGCCCAGTGCGATGTACAGCTCGGGTGCCACGATCTTGCCGGTCTGGCCGACCTGCAGGTCGTTCGGGGCGTAGCCGGCATCGACGGCAGCACGGGAAGCACCGATGGCGGCGTTCAGCTTGTCAGCCAGCGGGGTCAGCACTTCCTGGAACTTCTCGTCGCTGCCCAGGGCACGGCCACCGGAGACGATGATCTTGGCGGCAGTCAGTTCGGGGCGGTCGGACTTGGTCACTTCGCGGCCGACGAAGCTGGACTTGCCGCTGTCAGCGGCAGCAGCCACGGATTCGACAGCGGCGCTGCCACCGGTAGCGGCTGCGGCGTCAAAGCCGGTGGAGCGCACGGTGATGACCTTGACGGCATCGGTGCTCTGCACGGTGGCAATGGCGTTGCCGGCGTAGATCGGACGCTCGAAGGTGTCGGCGCTGTCGACCTTGGTGATGTCACTGATCTGGGCCACGTCGAGCTTGGCAGCCACGCGCGGAGCCACGTTCTTGCCGCTGGCGGTAGCCGGGAACAGGATGTGGCTGTAGTCGCCGGCCACGGCCAGCACCTGGGCGGTCAGGTTCTCGGCCAGGCCTTCGGCCAGGGAGGCGCCATCAGCGTGCACCACCTTGCTCACGCCAGCGATCTGGGCGGCGGCCTGGGCAGCGGCAGCGGCGTTGCTGCCAGCCACCAGCACGTGCACCTCACCGCCACACTGGGCAGCGGCGGTCACGGTGTTCAGGGTTGCGCCCTTGATGGAAGCATTGTCGTGTTCTGCGATCACGAGTGCGGTCATGTCTTATCTCCTGTGATTCTTGCTGTGGGGCCTGATCAGATGACCTTGGCTTCGTTCTTGAGCTTGTCGACCAGCGTGGCGACATCGGGCACGGTGATGCCGGCGCTGCGCTTGGCAGGCTCGCTCACCTTCAGCGTCTTCAGGCGGGAAGCCACGTCCACGCCCAGCTCTTCCGGCTTCAGGGTGTCGATCGGCTTCTTCTTGGCCTTCATGATGTTGGGCAGCGTGACATAGCGCGGCTCGTTCAGGCGCAGGTCGGTGGTGACCACGGCCGGCAGGCTGATGGAGATGGTTTCCAGACCGCCGTCCACTTCACGCGTGACGCTAGCCTTGCCGTCGGCCACTTCGACCTTGCTGGCGAAAGTGGCTTGCGGCAGATCAGCCAGGGCAGCCAGCATCTGGCCCACCTGGTTGGAGTCGTCGTCGATCGCCTGCTTGCCCAGGATGATCAGCTGGGCCTGTTCCTTGTCCTGGACGGCCTTCAGCAGCTTGGCCACGGCCAGCGGCTGCAGCTCTTCGGCGGACTCGACCAGGATGCCGCGGTCGGCACCGATGGCCATGGCGGTACGCAGGGTTTCCTGTGCCTGGGTCGGGCCGCAGGACACGGCGATGACCTCGGTCACGATGCCCTTTTCTTTCAGACGCACGGCTTCTTCGACCGCGATTTCGTCAAACGGGTTCATGCTCATCTTGACGTTGGCAATATCCACGCCCGTATTGTCAGACTTGACGCGGACCTTGACGTTGTAGTCAACCACGCGCTTGACTGCGACCAGTGCTTTCATGAAGTGATCTCCTGATTATTGAAACTTGTTTCGCAAGTGCTTCATTCACCCGCAGAGTGGCAATTGACGTAAACGTCAATCTATTGTCATTCTACTGAAGAATTCGGCATTTGCGCAGATTTTTTGTGAACGGTCGTGCTTTTCTCCAGCTGACTCAACAATGCATCCAGTCCGCCGGCCTTTTCAGCCAGCAGCGCCAGCCTGGCCAGGGTGTCGCCAGGTGCTGTGCTGGCGCCTGCCTCGGGTACGGGGTACAGGCGCTTGGGTAAAGGAAATTCTATGCCATGTTCACGCGCCCGTTCGAGGAAACGCCGATTGATTTCCGAGAACAATCCGGCGGTGCCATTATCAGGATCCTCCACCTTGATACCCAGGCTGAACTCCAGACCATCCGGACTGAATCGCGACAGGTTGACACTGGCTTCGCCGATCACACGCGGCACATCGCGCGCGGCCTCGATCAGCAGGCGGCGTACCAGTTCGGCGTCGCTGTCGTAGGCCACGGTGACCGTGGTCGATACCGTCAGCGCACGCGTATGCAGGGAATTGTTCTCGACACGCTGCGTGACCATCAACTCGTTGGGCAGTATCGCTTCCACACCAGACAGAGAGCGAATGGTCGTGTAGCGCGCCCGGATATCCGTGACCTTGCCACTGAAGCCATCGACCACCACGGAGTCGCCGATGCGGATATTGCGCTCGGCCAGCAGCACAAATCCGCTGACATAGTTGGCAGCCAGCTTCTGCAGGCCCAGGCCGATGCCGACGCCCAATGCGCCGCCCAGCACGGACAAAACGGTCAGGTCGATGCCGACCAGCGACATCGCCAGCATCACGGCAAATACCGCCAGACCGGCTCTGATCATGTTGCTGGCGATCTTGCGCATGGACAGTTCATTGCCGATGGCGTTGCGCAGCAGGCGCTGCTCGATCAGCGAGGCCAGCCAGAACGACAGCATCACCGCCACCGCAATCAGCAACGCGCCCTGCAGAAAGGACAGCACGGTGAACTGGCTGCTGCCGATCTTGAAGCTGATCAGTTCCAGCTGTTCCAGGATTACCGGCAGCACGCCAAACATCCACAGCACCACCACGATCCAGACCGCCCAGGAAATCGTGTTTTCCATCAGCCGCACCCAGCGTGTTTCTTCATAGGCCAGACGCAGCAGCTTGGCGCCCAGGCGAATCAGTACCAAGGCCAGCAGCACCGGCAGCGCCACGCGAAACACCGAATACTGCGTTTCCACGCCCAGCATCCAGGGTGCCGCCGACGCCAGCAGCAGCCACAGCAGCGGAAACAGCACGCCGTCATAATGGCGCTGGCCAAACAGCACGGAGCGGCTGCGGCGTTCTTCCGTGGCCGGCCAGATCGATTCCACGCGCTGGCGCAGCAGGCGCACCAGTCCGTAGGCGATCAGGCCCATCAGCAGCAGCAGTCCGAGCTGCTGCAGCACATCGGAGCGGCTGATGGTATCGAACCAGAGGATCCAGTCCTCCAGAAAAGCGTGGGCATTCTGCATCGGGGGCTATCGTGTCATGATGAAAAAGGCATTCTCACACACGATGCCGGCCTGCCCTGTCAGCGCACTGCCCGGCTGCAGAAACGACAAGGGCTGGCACAAGGCCAGCCCGTTGCGATCAGCAGATGGGGCAGATCAGACGTCGGCCAGCACGCGCACGTGGGCCTCGACGCTGCGCGCCAGCGAGCTCAGGTTGTAGCCGCCTTCCAGCACGCTGACGATGCGGCCTTCGCAGTGGCGCTGCGCCACATACTTGATGCGCTTGGTGATCCACTGGAAGTCGGACTCGACCAGACCCAGCTGGCCCATGTCGTCTTCGCGGTGGGCATCGAAACCGGCCGAGATGAAGATCAGCTGCGGCTTGAACTCGTCCAGGCGCGGGATCCAGATGCCGTCCACCACTTCGCGGATGTCCATGCCCTTGGTATAGGCCGGCACCGGCACGTTGAGCAGGTTGTTGTCGTTCTTGAGCGAACCACCTTCGGGGTAGAACGGGTGCTGGAAGTAGCTGACCATCAGGATGCGGTCGTCGCCGGCAACGATGTCTTCGGTGCCGTTGCCGTGGTGCACGTCAAAGTCGATGATGGCGACGCGCTCCAGGCCGTGACGCGCCACGGCGTACTTGGCGGCAATCGCCACGTTGTTGAAGAAGCAGAAACCCATGGCCTTGTCGCCGCAGGCATGGTGGCCGGGCGGGCGCACGGCGCAGAAGGCGTTTTCCAGTTCTCCGGCCAGCACGGCATCGACCGCCTCGACGGCTGCACCGGCTGCCAGCAGCGCAGCGCGGTAGGTCTTGCTGTTCATGGAGGTATCGGTATCGAGCGAGAAGTGCTGCGAATCACCAGCGGCGATATCGTCTTCTTCCAGCCAGTCGCTCATGCCGCGCATGGCGGCAATATGCATGCGGCGATGGGCCAGCTTGATCTCGGCCAGGTTGGCGGGGTTGGGCTGGCGACGCTCCAGCGCATCGGCCACGCCGGTGATCAGCAGGCGATCTTCAATGGCATCCAGGCGTTCCGGGGCTTCCGGATGGCCGGCGCCCATATTGTGCAATTTGCAATCATTATGAAAATAGTAGCCCGTGGCGCCCATTATCCGCCTCCGAAGTCTCTTGTTAACATTTTGTAGTCTTATCAGTTTAATAGATTGTTGAGAGAGTGACAATCATGCGAAACCCTAGCGCCGGCCTGTCCGGCCGCCGTCATCCGCTACACTGCTGACAAGCAATTGCATGACCAACCTTTCTGGCCCACCATGTCCGAATTCCAGCCCTCTTCCCCTGCCCTTCCCCAACGTGAACGCCTGCTGCTGCTGGGTGCCCTGATTGGTGCCGGCGCCCTTGGCCTGGCGGCCTGCGGCTCGACCAAGACGGAAAGTTCGGCTGCGCCCACACCCGCGAAGTCGGCCAGCCACCCACAGCCGCGCCGTGCCCGCAGCGGCCAGGTGCAGCCCATGCCGCTGAACGGCAGCTATTCCCAGCGCGCCGATGCCATGGCGCAGGTGCCCGAGATTGCGCGCCGCACCGGCCTGCCCGAAACCTGGGTACGCAATGCCATCGGCAATGCCAACTACCTGTCCAGCGTGCCGCGCCTGATCCTGCCGGCGGGCCGTGGCGTGCGCCGCAACTGGCGCGTGTATCGCAGCCGCTTTGTCGAACCGATCCGCATCCGCGCCGGCGTCAATTTCTGGCGCCAGAACCTGGCCACGCTGCAGCGCGCCGAGCGCGAGTACGGCGTGCCGATGAAGTACATCGTCGGCATCATCGGCGTGGAAACCATTTACGGCCGCAACAAGGGCGACATGCGCGTGATCGACACGCTGTCCACGCTGACTTTCGACTTTCCGCAGGCGCACCCGCGTGCGCGCGAGCGCCATGCCTTCTTCCAGGGCGAACTGGACCATTACCTGCAGCTGACCTGGGACAACCGCGACGATCCGCTGGCGCTGCGCGGCAGCTATGCCGGCGCCATGGGCCTGCCACAGTTCATGCCGTCGAGCTGGGTCAAGCACGCGGTGGACTTTGACGATGACGGCCATATCGACCTGATCAACAACACGGTCGACACGATTGGCTCGGTTGCCAACTACTTCAAGCAGTACGGCTGGGTCACCGGCCTGGAGCCGGTGTTCGATGTGCGCTTCGACACCAGCCGCCTGCAGCTGCCCACCCTGCTCGGCCCGGACATCGTGCCGAGCTTCACGCCGCAGCAGTTTGCCGAGCTGGGTGCCGTGGTCGAGCTGCCGCGTGGCTTTGACCAGAAGCTGGCGCTGATCGAACTGGAGAACGGCAACGCGCCATCCAGCTACCGCGCCGGCACGCAGAATTTCTACGTCATCACGCGCTACAACAACAGCAGCTACTACGCGCAATCAGTGATCGATCTGGCCGATGAGGTGGAGAAAGTGATCCGCCGCGGCGGCTGATCGGGCCAGCCCCGCACAACGACAAAAGGCGAGGAAAACCCTCGCCTTTTGTCTGTCCGGAGTACGTCGGGCACTCCGGTGGCAGCGGCATCAAGCCACAGCCAGGGCCTGCTCCAGATCCGCGATCAGGTCATCGATATGCTCGATGCCGATCGACAGGCGGATCATGTCTTCGGACACGCCGGCCTTTTCCAGTTCCTCGGCGGACAGCTGGCGGTGCGTGGTGCTGGCCGGGTGCGTGGCCAGGGTCTTGGCGTCACCGATGTTGACCAGGCGCAGGATCAGCTGCAACGCGTCCTGGAAGCGCGCACCGGCTTCGCGGCCGCCCTTGACGCCAAAGCTCATGATGCCGGAAGCGTTGCCAGCCATGTACTTCTGCACCAGCGCGTTGTCCTTGTGGCTGGACAGGCCGGCGTAGTTGACCCAGTTGACCTTGGGATGGTTCTGCAGGAACTCGGCGATCTTGAGCGCGTTCTGGCCGATGCGCTCCATGCGCAGGGCCAGCGTTTCCAGGCCCTGCAGGATCAGGAAGCTGTTGAGCGGGCTGATCGCCGCGCCCATGTTGCGCAGCGGTACGGTGCGCGCACGGCCAATGTAGGCTGCCGGGCCCAGGGCTTCGGTATAGACCACGCCGTGGTAGCTCACTTCCGGCTCGTTCAGGCGGCGGAAGCGTGCCTTGTGCTCGGCCCAGGGGAACTTGCCACTGTCCACGATGATGCCACCCAGGCTGGTGCCATGGCCACCGATGTACTTGGTCAGCGAATGCACGACGATGTCGGCACCATGCTCGAACGGACGGCACAGGAGCGGGCTGGGCACCGTGTTGTCGACGATCAGCGGCACGCCGGCGGCATGCGCCACCTCGGCCAGCCTGGCCAAATCAGTCACGTTGCCCAGCGGGTTGCCGATGGATTCGCAGAACACCGCCTTGGTCTTGTCATCGATCAGCGCGGCAAAGTCTTCCGGACGATCGGGATCGGCAAAACGCACTTCGATGCCGTACTGCGGCAGCGTGTGGGCAAACAGGTTGTAGGTGCCACCGTAGAGGCGTGCCGAGCTGATGATGTTGTCGCCAGCTTCGGCAATCGTCTGGATCGCATAGGTGATCGCCACCATGCCGGAGGCCACCGCCAGCGCGCCCACGCCACCTTCCATGGCGGCAATGCGCTGCTCCAGCACGCTGCTGGTCGGGTTGGTGATGCGGGTGTAGATGTTGCCGGCCACCTTCAGGTCGAACAGGTCGGCACCGTGCTGGGTGTCGTCAAAGGTGTAGGAGGTGGTCTGGTAGATCGGCACGGCGGCAGAGCGCGTCGCCGGATCGGACTGGTAGCCGGCATGCAGCGCCAGGGTTTCGGACTTGAACTTGGACGGATCCAGTGACATGGGGTGTCTCCTCGGGTCAGGGGGAATTCTGGTGATGGCGGAAAGTATCCGATGCTAGCACCTAACGCCGGCCTGTCCATGCCCCGGCTCGGACAGATCGGTCATATGCTTATCGCCAGCTCTGCAGCAACAGGCCCGCCAGACCGGACAGCAGCACCACCAGCCAGGGCGGCACATGGCGGCGCAACAGCACCCAGGCCAGCAGGACCAGCACGCCGTCGAGTGGCTGTCGCAGAGCCAGCGCGCCCTGCTGCAGCAAGGCCGCCAGCAGCAGCCCGACCACCGCCGCATTCACGCCCTGCAGCGCAGCGCGCAGACCAGCCAGATGGCGCCACTGCTCCCAGAACGGCAGCGCACCGACGATCAGCAGATAGGCCGGCAGGAAAATCGCCAGCAAGGCCAGCAGCCCAGCCCACCAGCCACCCAGCGGTGCTTCCATGGCACCACCCAGAAAGGCGGCAAACGTGAACAGCGGACCCGGCACCGCCTGCGTCAGGCCATAGCCAGCGAGGAAGGTATCGGCATCGAGCCAGCCGCGTTGCACGACTTCCGTTTCCAGCAACGGCAGCACCACGTGGCCACCACCAAACACCAGGCTGCCGGCGCGGTAGAACGCAGCGGCCAGACTGGCATGCAGGTCCGGCCAGGGCAGCCAGGCCAGTGCCAGCAGCACGGCAAACGCCAGCAGCCAGAACAGCGCCTGCGGGCGCGACAGCGGCACCGTCATGGCCGCCCCGGGCTGGGCCGGCGCACTACGCAGCAGCGCATAGCCGGCCAGTCCGGCCAGCAGCAGGAACAGGATCACCAGTGCCGGCCATTGCGGCGTCAGCAGCACCGCTGCCGTCATCAGCAGCATCAGCACGCGCTCCGGCAGCCCCTTGCAGAAGGTCTGCGCTATACCCCAGACCGCATGCGCCACCACCGCCACCGCCGCCAGTTTCAGGCCCTGGATCAGCCCGTGCGGCATGCCGCCCCACTGTGTCAGCCCCAGCGCCGCCAGGATCAGCACGATCGCCGATGGCATGGTGAAGCCGATCCACGCCGCCAGCGCGCCCAGATGGCCGGCGCGCATCAGGCCGATCCCCATGCCGACCTGGCTGCTGGCCGGGCCGGGCAGGAACTGGCACAGCGCCACCAGATCGCCATAGGCTTTGTCGTCCAGCCAGCGCAGACGCTCCACAAAGGCTTCGCGGAAATAGCCCAAATGCGCGCTCGGGCCGCCAAACGAGGTCAAGCCCAGGCGCAGGAATACCAGCAGCACCTGCCAGGCGCGTTGCAGAGAGGAATCAGAGGCATCAGGATGGGACAGTTCAGACATGGCGCTCATTCTCGCCCGGCATCATGACGGTCTTGTCATGTCCAGCACCATCTGCACATGCGGGATGCCACCCTCGTCATAGGTATGCGGCGTACGCTGGTAACCCAACTGGGCATAGAACGGCGCCGCCACCTGCTGCGCGCCCAGCACCAGGCGCTGGTCACCGCGCTGCAGCGCCTGCTCCTGCAACACCAGCAGTAGCTGACGGCCCCAGCCCTGGCCGCGCACAGGCTGCACCACGGCGACACGGCCGATGCGGCCAGTGGGCGGTTCACCCTCGGCTACCGGCTCCTGCAGCAGACGCGCCGTAGCCAGCACCACACCGCTGGCATCACAAATCACCAGATGCAAGGCGTCGGCATCCAGTGCGTCGTATTCCTCGTCGTGCGTAAAGCCCTGCTCCTGCACGAAGACGGCATCGCGCACCTGCGTTGCCGCTTCACGCAAATCCTTCCAGCTACCCAGCTGGCAGACATGGTCAGGCAGGGTCTTCATGCCAGCTCCGGCTGCAAGGCAGCGCGCAAGGCCGCGGCGGCATCGCGATGCGCGAGCAGGGCTTCGGGAATGGCGCGGCCCATCTTGATGAACTCGTGGATGGTGCCGTGGTAGATCTCCAGCTCGACTGGCACGCCGGCCATGCGCAGGCGATCTGCCCACATCATGCTGTCGTCAAAGATGGGATCGCATTCGGCCAGGCCGATCCAGGCCGGCGCCACGCCATCGACATCGTCGGCATGCACCGGGGCAAAGCGCCAGTCCATGAACTCATCCGGCTCGGTGACATAGCTGTTGAACATCCACTGGATCTGCGGCTCGGTCAACAGAAAGCCGTAGGCGTATGCGCGGCGCGATGGCGTCAGCGCCGCGGCCTGCATGCCCGGGTAGAACAGCAGTTGCAGGCGCAGCGGCAGACCGGCATCGCGCGCCTGCACGGCGCAGCCCGCTGCCAGCGTGCCGCCGGCGCTGTCACCGCCCACGGCGATGCGTTCCGGATCCAGGCCGAGCACGGCACCATGTTCATGCAGCCAGGCCAGGCTGTCCCAGGCATCCTCGAAAGCCACCGGGAACTTGTATTCCGGGCCGAGCCGGTAATCGACCGATACCACGGCGCAGCCGCTGTGCTGCGCCAGCGCGCGGCACAGCGTGTCATGCGTATCCACGCTGCCGACCAGAAAGCCGCCGCCATGGAAGAACAGCAGCACCGGCAACACGCCCTGCTGTTCGGTCGTGGCGGCATACAGGCGCGCCGGCATCGGGTAGCCGTCGCGCGCCGGCATCGTGAAATCCTCGATACGTGCCAGTTGCGGCGCCGGAATTTCGAGCACGCCGGAGCCGCCGGCATAAGCGACACGCGCTTCCTCCACAGGCAGCGTTTCCATTGGCGGGCGCGGATGGCGGTTGATGCGGATCAGCAGATCGCGCACATGGGGCTTGAGGCGGACCCAGGCCTGGGGATCGATTCGGGGATCAGGGACTTGCATATACGGTCAAGGGGGTAAGACCTGGCCGGGATCGGGGCGCTCCAGCCAGGCGGCAAATTCATCCACCAGCTGTTCGCTGGCGGCAATGGCCTGGTTCCAGTCGCGCATGCGCGCAGCCGGGTCGGCCAGGTGAAAACGGAAGTCGCTGCGGTCAGGCAGCTTGCCGCGCGGCAGGCTGGCGACCCACTCCGGACGCAGGCCGAGCAGCAACACATGATCCAGCGCGGCACTGCTGCCGTGGCGCCAGCGCCAGGCCTTGTCCAGCCAGCCCGGAATCACGGCGCGCTGGAAATGCGGGTACAGCACGATGCCGCTCTCGCCGCCCTGCCCGCCGCGGTAGCGCAGATGCAGATGGTAGTCGGTGATGCCGCCATCCCAGCAGGCACCGGGCGGCGCGCCCGGAATATCGTGCACTGCCTGCAGCACGAACGGGATCGAACCGCTGGCCTGCAGCACGGTCAGCAGGTTGCCGGCCTCCAGCGCGATCTGCTGCGTGGGAAACCGGTCATCGTCAAACGGCAGCGCTGCGCCGCCGCTAGAAAACACCAGCCGTTGCAGCCAGCGCCCGAGCGCCTGGCGCTGCACCGCATTGCCGGCATAGGCCGCCAGATAGCCGGCCAGGGTTTGCCAGCGACCGTTCTCGCGCTGCAGCAAGCCGCGTCCCTGCGAGGCCAGCACGTGCAGGCGGTAACGCGGGTTCTGCACGATGGCCTGCTCGTGCCCGGCAAACATCTGCTGCAGGAAACGGGCAAAGGCCGCGCTGACCTCAGCCGGCGTCGGCACATGGCGCGCGCCGGCCTCCTGGCGCTGGCCAAAATCGCCGCGCACATAGATGCGCTCCAGTTCCTGCAAGGCCGCCACCGGATCGGGCATGCAGGCCGAAGCCCAGCGCCAGGCACCGATGGAGGCGCCAATCAGGTCGATCGGCTGATCTGACTGCGGCAGCCAGTCGCCAAACAGGAATCGGTCCAGCCGCAGCAGCATCAGGCCCTTGGGGCCACCAGCGGCGGCCGGCAGCGCCCGCACATGCTGCGGCTGCAGGCCATGGTGCTGGATATGGCGCAGCGCGGCAGGACCGGCATACAGGGCAAGGGCTCGCATCGGCAATCAGGCAGTGGAAGACCGCTCCAGTGTAAATCCGTGCACTGTGTCACGCGATCGACCGGAAAATAGCATCTGCTTACAGCAGGATATGTCAGGAATATTGAACCGCGGGCATCGTCACCCATCTAATTGGCTGTCCACCACCTCTTGAGGAGTCTGCTAGATGAATGCACTGGAAATGGCACAAGGTCACCCGACCCTGGAAAAGGCCGTGAAGCGCTCGCGCGCCATGCTGCACCGCAAGGCCATGACCGGCGCCGTGACCAGCATGGTGCCGATTCCAGGCATGGACCTGTTTGTCGATGCCACCCTGATGAGCAAGCTGATCCCGCAGATCAACCAGGCCTTTGGCCTGACGCCGGAGCAGATCCGGCAGATGGATCCGGAGCGCCAGGAAAAGCTGCAAAACGCCATCGCCACCGTCGGCGCCGTGATGGTCGGCCGCATGGTCACGCGCGACCTGGTGCTGCGCGCCATCAAGATGGTCGGCGTGCGCCTCACCACCAAGCAGGCCGTGCGCTATGTGCCGATCGCCGGTCAGGTCGCTGCCGCCTCGCTTGGCTACGCCGCGCTGCGCTACCTGGGCGAACAGCATATCCGCGAATGCGTGCGCGTCTGCCTGGAAGCTGGCCATGCGCCGGCGCTGCCGGGGCCGGTCACTGCGCAGGTCGCCGAGGTGGTGCCGGAGAAGAAGCGCCGCTTTCCTCTGTGGCTGAGCCGGCCGGCGGCCTGAGACTTCACGCTTGACCAGCCAACCGCCATGCATGCATGGCGGTTTTTTTGCGCCTGTCCGCCAGTGCCTCCACGTTATCCCGCCCATAGCCCCAATCCATCGCCACCCCCGGCCCCAAGGGCTAAAATCGGGAATGTTGCCCGGCCACGCGCCAGGCAAGCCCTTTCCATACCCATAACGAGGACACACCCCATGACGACCATCATCAAGCAGGACGATCTGATCGAATCGATTGCTGGCGCGCTGCAGTACATCAGCTACTACCATCCGGCTGACTACATCTCGCACCTGGCGCGTGCCTACGAGCGCGAGCAGTCGCCTGCGGCGAAGGATGCCATGGCGCAGATCCTGACCAACAGCAAGATGTCCGCCACCGGCCATCGCCCGATCTGCCAGGACACCGGCATCGTCAACGTGTTCCTGAAGGTCGGCATGGACGTGCGCTTCGAGGGCCTGACCGGCAGCCTGGATGACGCCATCAACGAAGGCGTGCGCCGTGGCTATGGCCTGGCCGAAAACCGCTTGCGCGCGTCCGTCGTGGCAGATCCGCACTTTGCGCGCAAGAACACCAAGGACAACACGCCGGCCGTGATCTTTGTCGAACTGGTGCCCGGCGACAAGCTGGACGTGACCGTGGCGGCCAAGGGCGGCGGCTCCGAGAACAAGACCAAATTCGTCATGCTGAACCCGTCCGACAGCCTGGTCGACTGGGTGCTGAAGACCGTACCGACCATGGGTGCCGGCTGGTGCCCACCGGGCATGCTGGGTATCGGCATTGGCGGTACTGCCGAGAAAGCCATGCTGATGGCCAAGCAGAGCCTGATGGAAGACCTGGACATGTACCAGCTGCAGGAAAAGGCCGCCAAGGGCGAAAAGCTGGACCAGGTGGAAGAACTGCGCCTGGAGCTGTTCGAAAAGGTCAACGCCCTCGGCATTGGCGCCCAGGGCCTGGGTGGCCTGACCACGGTGCTGGACGTGAAGATCGCCATGTACCCGACGCACGCGGCGTCCAAGCCGGTCGCCATGATCCCGAACTGCGCGGCCACCCGCCATGCCCACTTCGTCATGGATGGCAGCGGCCCGGTCTACCTGGACGCACCGAGCCTGGACCTGTGGCCGCAGGTCAACTGGACACCCAACACCGAAACCAGCAAGCGCGTCGACCTGAACACCCTGACCAAGGAGGAAGTCGCCAGCTGGAAGCCGGGCCAGACCCTGCTGCTCAACGGCAAGATGCTGACTGGCCGCGATGCGGCGCACAAGCGCATCCAGGACATGCTGGCCAAGGGCGAGCCGCTGCCGGTGGATTTCACCAACCGCGTGATCTACTACGTCGGCCCGGTCGATCCGGTCGGTGACGAGGCCGTGGGCCCGGCTGGCCCGACCACCGCCACCCGCATGGACAAGTTCACCGACATGATGCTGGAAAAAACCGGCCTGATCGCCATGATCGGCAAGGCCGAACGCGGCCCGGTCGCCATCGAATCGATCAAGAACCACCAGTCGGCCTACCTGATGGCCGTGGGCGGTGCCGCCTATCTGGTGTCCAAGGCGATCAAGAACGCCAAGGTCGTCGGCTTCGAGGACCTGGGCATGGAGGCGATCTACGAATTCGACGTGGTAGACATGCCGGTCACCGTAGCGGTGGATGCCGGCGGTACCAGCGCCCACATCACCGGCCCGGCCGAATGGCAAAAGCGTATCGCCACCGGCGAGTTCAAGGGCATTGACATCGCCACGGCCTGATCGCCGCCGGCTGCCCGCTGCGGGCGGTGGCCTTCGGGCTACCGCCCTTTTCCCCCTTGCAAAGGTCTTGCCATGACACAGGACAGCTACCTCTTCCCGCCCCCGCCGGTGGCCTCGGCCGAGATCGCCGGCGACAGCCGCCGTTTTCCGGTCAACCGCATCTTCTGCGTTGGCCGCAACTATCTGGCACACGCCATCGAGATGGGCTTTACCGTCGACAAGTCGGTCGATCCGGCGTTCTACTTCATCAAGTCGAATGCGCACCTGATCCCGTCCGGCAGCAGCCTGCCCTACGCACCGCGCACCAACAATCTGCACTACGAGATGGAGCTGGTCGTCGCCATTGGCAAGGGCGGCCGCAACATCGATGAAGCTGATGCACACCAGCACATCTTCGGCTACGCCTGCGGCTTTGACATGACGCGCCGCGACCTGCAATACCAGGCGCGCGACAAGGGTCGCCCCTGGGATACCGGCAAGAACTTTGAAGGCGCTGCTGTGCTGTCGCCCATCGTGCCGATGCCGGAACAGGTGCTGGAGCAAGGCGCCATCACGCTGCAGGTCAATGGCGAACAACGCCAGTCGGGCAACCTGAACCAGCTGATCTGGAACATCCGCGAAGTCATCGCCGACCTGTCGCGCTACTACACGCTGCAGCCTGGCGACCTGATCTACACCGGCACGCCCGAAGGCGTCGGCCCGGTGCAGCCGGGCGACCAGCTGCACGGCGAAGTCGAAGGCGTGGGCAGCATCGCGCTGCGCATCACGGCTGCGGCCTGATGCTGACGGGCAGAGCGTGAGCGAGACCGATTACTCCCGCCAGCCGATCGGCGTGTTCGACAGCGGCGTCGGCGGCCTGAGCGTGCTGCGCGAGCTGCTGCATGTGCTGCCGCAGGAAGACCTGGTCTATCTGGCCGATACCGCCTGGGCGCCCTATGGCGAACGCAGCACGGAAGAGATCCAGGCGCGCAGCTTTGCCATCGCCGATTTTCTGGTCGAGCGCTACCGCATCAAGGCGCTGGTGGTGGCCTGCAATACCGCCACCGCGCAGGCGGCACAGGAGCTGCGCGCCCGTTACCCGACACTCCCTCTGATCGGCATCGAACCGGCGATCAAGCCGGCCGCCGCCCTCACCCGCACCGGCCATATCGGCATCATGGCTACCCATGGCACGGTCGCCAGCAGCAAGTTCCAGCAGCTGGTACAGACCTGGCGGGGTGAGCATGATGTGCGCGTGCAGGCCTGCAACGGCCTGGCACTGGCGATCGAGAATGCGCTGGATGGCCCGGCCGGGCTGGCCGAAGTGCAGCGCCTGTGCGCGATCTACGTGCAGGCACTGGAACCCTTTGCCGGACAGGACCCGGAGCACGGCATTGACACCCTGGCGCTGGGCTGCACGCACTACCCGTTTGCTGCCCGCACGCTGCAGGAGCTGGTCGGCCCGGCCGTCACGCTGATCGATCCGGGCGAATCGGTGGCGCTGCAGACGCGCCGCCTGCTGGAAAAGACCCGCCTCAACACCCCTGATCCGGAAGTCGGCACGCCACGTCAACTGTTCTGGCTGTGCACTGCCGCGCCCGAACGGCTGGCACTCGCCGCCGACAAGTGGCTGGGCATTCACGCTGCCCAGGTTGAACAGGTCCAGATCTGAAGATCAGGCTGCCAGCGCCGCCTGGCGACCGCGCTGCACCCGCATCGGCCACAGGAAGGCCATGCCAAGCACAAAGAACAGGCTGCAGGCCAGAATCGCCACGCGCTGGTTGCCCGACGCGGCCCAGGTAATCAGGCCGTAGCTGATCGGCCCGAGGATGCTGGCCAGCCGCGTGACCGTGGTCCACAGGCCAAAGTATTCCGCCAGCTGCTGCGGCGGTGCAAACAGCCCGACCATGGCGCGCCCGGCTGACTGGCTGCTGCCCATGCACAAGCCGGCAATCGTGGCCGCCACCCAGAACTGCGGCTTGCCACTGGCCGATGCCGCCAGCAGGCAGACCATGATCCAGCCGACCAGCGTCAGTGCCAGCGCCAGCCGGTGGCCAATGCGGTCCTGCAGCTGGCCAAACAGCAGCGCCCCGAATGCCGCCGCCAGGTTCAGCGCCAGCACCATGATCATGGTTTCCTGCGATTCAAAGCCGATCACCTGCTCGGCATAGATAGCCGCCAGCGTGATCGCCACCGCCACGCCAGCCTGATAGCACACCGTGCTGCCGAGCAGCAGGCGCAGGTCCGGCAGTTGTCGGGTCTGCTGCCAAGTGTAGCGCAGCTGGCCAAAGCCATGCGCGATACCGGTGCGCGTGGTCTGCGCGCGTGGCCGTGCATGCTCGCGCAGCAGCGCAAACGTGCCCAGCGCCGGCAGCCCATACAGTGCCGCCGTGATCAGCATGGTCACCGCCACATACTGCCCGGCCGGCATGCCCTGCGCCTGCGCCCACAGCACGAAGGCCAGGCACACGGCCAGCGTCAGCATGCCGCCGGCATAGCCAAAGCCCCAGCCGAGTCCGCTCACTCGCCCCATCGCCTCGGGCCGCGCCAGCTCCGGCAGGAATGCCGCCGTGAGCGACTCGCCCATGCTGTAGAAGGTATTGGAGATGACAATCAGCAGCACCGCCAGCGCCACCATCCCCGGCTGCGCCAGTGCCAGCGCAGCCGTAAACAGCACGCACAGCAGCGTCACCAGCATCAGCAGCCGCTTCTTGGCGGCACGCTGGTCGGCCCAGGCGCCCAGCGCCGGCATCAGCAGCATCACGATGGCATTCGACAGGCCGATTGCCAGCGTCCACAGCAGCGTCGCCCAGCTGGTCGCACCAGCTACAGCCGAAACGAAATAGGCAGAGAACACCGCCGTGAGCACCACGGTGGTGTAGCCGGAATTGGCAAAATCGTACAGCGCCCAGCCAAACACCTCGCGCCGGCGCACACTGGGGTTGAGCGCCGTCTCAGGCAGCAAGGCGCGCATCGGCGATCAGTGCAGGTGGCGCTTGTTGCGGCCCGGGCCGCGATGGCCAGCCGGGCCGGAGCCGCTTGGCGGCTTGCCCAGTTCCAGCGATTCGACCAGCGCATCAAAGCGCTGTGTGAACAGCTTGTCCACCTCTTCCACCACGCCGCGCAGCTCGTTGCTGTCGAAGTGGCGCTCCATCACCGCGATCACATCCTGCACCAGCAGGTCGCGCTGGATCTGCATGATGGCGGCCGGCGTCGGGCCGACGAACACGATCATGAAATCGTCGCGCGCTTCCTCGCCACGATTCTCGTTGTCCTCGTCGTCGTATTCGGTGTCGTAGAAAGTGACCTCGATCGGCGCGCCGGTGCTGGCCAGTTCGTTGAGGTTCATGCACATGTCATCGATATGGCGGCGGAAACCTTCATCGCCGCGCACTGTCCAGCACATGCGCAGCAGATTCTGGCGCTGGTCGTACTGGATGCCGGGCTCCTCGTCATAGGCGCTGGCAGCGCCATCGGCGAGCGAGCGCGCACCCGCATACTGCCACAGCGGACGCAGCGCTTCGGCCACGTCATCGGTCGTCACTTCAGGATGCAGAGAGACCTCGCCGTGCACATGAATTTCAAAAGGGGGATCGTAATGTGCCATAGGATTTCTCTTGCTTTCATCATCTGGGGCGCACTGACTGCAGGCACCCGGTGCTGCAAGTGTACCGGAGCCCATCCGGCAACTGGTCATGATTTGTACACATTTGCCAAGCCCTTGCAAGCCGGAAAATGCCAGTCTGGCGCAGACAGGGTAAAATGCGGGTATTCCCTTCAACCAGCAAGAGCAGGAAAGGCAGCACGGGTTATGACACCGCGAACTAGCACCTCGCCCATGCACGGCAACCGCACTACGGCTGCCGGCACGCTGCCTGCGCGCCCGGTTTTCCCGGCCTGACCCGGAAACCACCCCTATCAAGCGCGGCACCCCGCGCTTTTTTCTTGCCCCCATTGATGCACACCATGATCCAGATCACTCTTCCCGACGGTTCCCAGCGCAGTTTCGAGCAATCCGTCACCGTGGCCGATGTCGCCGCCAGCATTGGCAGCGGTCTGGCCAAGGCCGCCCTGGGCGGCAAGGTCGACGGCAAGCTGGTCGATACCAGCTACCTGATCGAGCAGGACGCCGCCCTGGCCATCGTCACCGCCAAGGACGCCGACGGCCTGGAGCTGATCCGCCACTCCACCGCGCACCTGCTGGCCTACGCCGTCAAGGAGCTGTTCCCCGACGCCCAGGTCACCATCGGCCCGGTGATCGACAACGGCTTCTACTACGACTTCAGCTACAAGCGCCCGTTCACGCCGGAAGACCTGGTTGCCATCGAGAAGAAGATGACCGAACTCGCCAACAAGGACGAGCCGGTGCAGCGCCGCGTGCTGCCGCGCGACGAGGCCGTGGCCTTTTTCAAGGGCATGGGCGAAGACTACAAGGCCGAGATCATCGCCAGCATCCCGAGCAATGAAGACGTCTCGCTCTACCGCGAAGGCGCCTTCGAGGACCTGTGCCGCGGCCCGCACGTGCCCAGCACCGGCAAGCTCAAGCACTTCAAGCTGATGAAGGTGGCTGGCGCCTACTGGCGCGGCGACAGCAAGAACGAGATGCTGCAGCGCATTTACGGCACCGCCTGGGCCAGCAAGGACGAGCTGAAAGCCTATCTGCACATGCTGGAAGAAGCCGAGAAGCGCGACCACCGCAAGCTGGCACGCGAGCTGGACCTGTTCCACATCGACGAGCACTCCCCCGGTACCGTGTTCTGGCACCCCAAGGGCTGGACCATCTGGCAGCAGGTCGAGCAGTACATGCGCAACGTCTACCGCGACAACGGCTACCAGGAAGTGAAAGGCCCGCAGCTGCTCGACAAGGGCCTGTGGGAAAAGACCGGCCACTGGGACAAGTACCGCGAGAACATGTTCACCACCGAATCGGAAAAGCGCGATTACGCACTCAAGCCGATGAACTGCCCCGGCCACATCCTGATCTACAAGCAGGGCGTGCGCAGCTACCGTGACCTGCCGCTGCGCTACGGCGAATTCGGCCAGTGCCACCGCAACGAACCCAGCGGCGGCCTGCACGGCATCATGCGCGTGCGTGCCTTCACGCAGGACGACGGCCACATCTTCTGTACCGAAGACCAGATCCTGGCCGAATGTAGCGCCTTCACAAGCCTGCTGCAAAAGGTCTATGCCGATTTCGGCTTCAGCAACATCATCTACAAGGTCTCGACGCGTCCCGAGCAGCGCATCGGCTCCGACGAAGTCTGGGACAAGGCCGAGCACGCGCTGATGGAAAGCCTGCGCGCTTCCGGCTGCGACTACGTGATCTCCCCCGGCGACGGTGCCTTCTACGGCCCCAAGATCGAGTACACGCTGAAAGACGCCATCGGCCGGGAATGGCAGTGCGGCACGATCCAGGTCGACTTCTCGATGCCAGAACGCCTGGACGCCGAATTCGTCGGCGAGGATGGCGGCCGCCACCGTCCGGTGATGCTGCACCGCGCGATTGTCGGCAGCATGGAACGATTCATCGGCATCCTGATCGAACAGTATGCGGGCGCCCTGCCCTCCTGGCTGGCGCCGGTTCAGGTTGCCGTGCTCAATATCACCGATGCACAGGCCGATTACGCCAAAAACGTGGCAGAAACGCTGCGAAAACAAGGCATCCGGGTCATCACGGACCTGCACAACGACAAGATTACCTATAAAATACGCAGTTATGCCACGCAGAAGCTGCCGTACATCCTGGTCGTTGGCGACAAGGAAAAAGAGCACAACAGCGTGGCCGTGCGCGCCAGAGGCAACCAGGATCTGGGCGTGATGTCGGTGGATGCGTTCGCCGAACTGCTCCAGCAGGACATCGCCCGCAAGTCCCTGCAGACAGAAGCCCCTTCTGCCTGATCGCTGCCGGCGGCCAACCAGCAATGGATGGTCGCCTGTCTTGCGTGAACCTACCGTAACTGAAAAAAGGATATCTACCATCGCTACCGAATTTCGTGATCGCCGCCAGCGTGAAGAACGCAAGCACCGCCTGAACCGTGAAATCACGGCTCCTGAAGTACGCCTGTCCAGCCCGGACAACGAGCCCCTGGGCATCGTTTCCCTGCAGGAAGCCCTGCGCATGGCCGGAGACCTGGACGTGGACCTGGTGGAAATTGCCGCCACGGCCAATCCCCCGGTCTGCCGCCTGATGGACTACGGCAAGTTCAAGTACCAGGAACAGAAGAAGGCTGCCGAAGCCAAGGCCAAGCAGAAGGTCATCGAGGTCAAGGAAGTGAAATTCCGCCCTGGCACCGATGACGGCGACTACAACATCAAGATGCGCAACATCCGCCGCTTCCTGGAAGACGGCGACAAGTGCAAGATCACGCTGCGCTTCCGCGGCCGCGAGATCACGCACCAGCAGCTGGGCATGGACCTGCTGCAGCGCATCCGCGATGAGCTCGGCGACAGCATCGTGGTAGAACAGTTCCCCAAGCTGGAAGGCCGCCAGATGATCATGATGATCGCCCCTGGCCGCAAGAAGGCAGTCAGTCCCAAGGACAACAAGCCGCAGGCCGCTTCCGCGCCTGCAGCTGAAGCCGACGGCCAGTAAGGCTGTCGCACCCCGTCTGACAGGCGGCGCAAGCGGCCTGTCATTCAGTCGTTCCGGCAACGGAATCGGCAACAACAAGTGGCTCGGGGCCTGCAAGAGGATGTCAAGGTGACGTTCCGCCTCACGAGCACAACAAAAAAGGAGCATTCCAATGCCCAAAATGAAGACCAAGAGCAGCGCGAAGAAACGTTTCCGCGTTCGTCCGGGTGGTAGCGTCAAGCGTGGCCAGGCTTTCAAGCGCCACATCCTGACCAAGAAGACCACCAAGAACAAGCGCCACCTGCGCGGCGCAGTGGATGTCCATGAGACCAACATGGGTCACATGGCACAGATGCTGCCCAAGCAAGGCCTGTAATCAACTGACGAACAAGGAGAAATAATATGCCTCGCGTCAAACGTGGTGTAACGGCACGTGCCCGTCACAAGAAAGTCCTCGCCCTGGCCAAGGGTTTCCGTGGTCGTCGTGGTAACGTCTATCGCGTAGCCAAGCAGGCAGTCATGAAGGCTGCCCAGTATGCCTACCGCGATCGTCGTAACAAGAAGCGCGTGTTCCGCCAGCTGTGGATCACCCGTATCAACGCCGCTGCCCGTGCCAATGGCCTGACTTACAGCCAGTTCACCAATGGTCTGAAGAAAGCCGCCATCGAAATCGACCGCAAGGTGCTGGCCGATATCGCCGTGCATGATGCGGCTGCTTTCACCAGCATCGTGAACCAGGTCAAGGCCAAGCTGGCAGCCTGAGTCACGACGGGTTCACTGCGTCGCCTGTTGCCTGTCAACTGACACCTGGCGAACCCGCTGGCCAAAGCAAAGGGCTGGTCCTGCACAAGGTCCAGCCCTTTTTCCATGGCCTTCTGCCCCAGTCGCAGAGACCGCATCCACCCATTTGTCACCCAAAGCGGCGACAATGGCTGGATGCCGTTTCACGGCGTGCTGCCTTGCAGCACACTCCCGTATTCCCTTTGTCAGACCCAGGCAGCGCCTGCCGCGCTGCCACCATTGCAAGAATCCTCCATGAACGACCTGGAAGCCATTGTTGCCAGCGCGCAGCAGAGTTTCGACCAAGCCAGCACCCCGAATGACCTGGAAAACGCCAAGGCGCGTTTCCTCGGCAAATCCGGCCAGATCACCGAACTGATGAAGGGCATGGCCCAGCTCAGCGTCGAGGACAAGAAGACCCGTGGCGCCGCCATCAACCAGGCCAAGCAGGCGATCGAGGCCGCGCTGACGGCACGCCGCCAGGCGCTGGCCGAAGCCGAGCTGCAGGCCCAGCTGCAGGCCGAGGCGCTCGACGTCACCCTGCCCGGCCGCCAGCGTGGTGCCGGTGGCCTGCATCCGGTGACGCTGACCATGGAGCGCATCGAGCAGCTGTTCGGCTCGATGGGCTTTGAAGTGGCGCGCGGCCCGGAAATCGAATCCGACTGGTTCAACTTCACCGCGCTGAACACGCCGGAAGACCACCCGGCACGCTCCATGCACGACACCTTCTACGTCGAAGGCGGCAGCCTGCTGCGTACCCACACCAGCCCGATGCAGATCCGCCATGCGGTACAGCACGTCAAGCGCCACCAGAACCTGCTGGACGCCGGCCAGCGCATCCCCGAGGTGCGCGTGATTGCCCCAGGCCGTACCTATCGCGTGGACAGCGACGCCACCCACTCGCCGATGTTCCACCAGTGCGAAGGCCTGTGGGTTGGCGAGAACATCAGCTTCAAGGACCTGAAGGTGGTGTTTACCGAGTTCTGCCGCAAGTTTTTCGAGAGCGATGACCTGGTGCTGCGCTTCCGCCCGAGCTTCTTCCCGTTCACCGAGCCCAGCGCCGAAATCGATATCCAGTTCCAGAGCGGCCCGCTGGCCGGCAAGTGGCTGGAAGTGGCCGGCAGCGGCCAGACGCACCCGAACGTGATCCGCAACATGGGCCTGGATCCCGAGCAATACATCGGCTTTGCCTTTGGCATGGGCCTGGACCGTTTCACCATGCTGCGTTATGGCGTGAACGACCTGCGCCTGTTCTTTGATGGCGACGTGCGCTTCCTGAGCCAGTTCCGCTGAACCGGCTGACCGCACTGCCGCCCTCCCCGCTGACCGCATTCCTGTCCTGAATATCCCATGCAATTCCCCGAATCCTGGCTCCGTCAATTCTGCAACCCGCCCCTGAGTACCGAACAGCTGGCCGACACCCTGACCATGGCTGGTCTGGAAGTCGAAGAGCTGCGTCCGGTGGCGCCGCCCTTCACCTCCATCGTCGTGGCCGAGATCAAGGAGGCCGAACAGCATCCCGATGCCGACCGCCTGCGCGTGTGCAAGGTCGATGCCGGCACCGGCGAGCTGCTGCAAATCGTCTGCGGCGCACCCAACGCGCGCCCCGGCATCAAGATCCCCTGCGCCATGGTGGGCGCAGAGCTGCCGCCCGGTGAAGACGGCAAGCCGTTCAAGATCAAGGTCGGCAAGCTGCGCGGCGTGCAGAGCTTTGGCATGCTGTGCTCCTCGCGCGAACTGGGCCTGTCCGATGACCACGGCGGCCTGCTGGAACTGCCGGCCGATGCGCCGGTCGGCCAGGACATCCGCGAGTACCTGGATCTGGACGACACGCTGTTCACGCTCAAGCTCACGCCCAACCTGGCGCACTGCCTGAGCGTGTACGGCATCGCGCGCGAGGTGTCGGCCCTGACCGGCGCGCCGCTGCAGGCCCTGCCTGAAGCCAGCGTCGCCGTCAGCAGTGACGATGCCGTCAAGGTCACCGTGGAAGCCCCTGAACTGTGCGGCCGTTTCAGCGGCCGCGTGATCCGGGGCGTCAACACCGAGGCCGCTACCCCGGGCTGGATGGTGGACCGCCTGGCACGCTGCGGCCAGCGCAGTGTCTCGGCCCTGGTGGACATCTCCAACTACGTGATGTTCGAGCTAGGCCAGCCTTCGCACATCTTTGACCGCGACAAGATCCATGGCTCCGAACTCAACGTGCGCTGGGGCCGTGAGGGCGAACAGCTCAAGCTGCTCAACGGCAACACGGTAGCGCTGGACAGCCAGGTCGGCGTGATTGCCGATGCGCAGGAAGTGGAATCGCTGGCCGGCATCATGGGCGGCGACGCCACCGCCGTCGGTGACGACACGCAGAACGTCTATGTCGAGGTCGCCTTCTGGTGGCCCAAGTCCGTGGCTGGCCGTTCACGCCGCTACAACTTCAGCACCGATGCTGGCCACCGCTACGAGCGCGGCGTCGATCCGGCGCGCACGCTGCAGGTGGTGGAACGCATCAGCCAGCTGATCCTGGAGATCTGCGGCGGCGAGGCCGGGCCGGCCAGCGATGTGCAGCCGGCTATGCCGCAGGCCAAGCCGGTCACGCTGCGCGTGGATCGCGCCAGCAAGGTCATCGGCATGCCGGTCACGGCCGAGCAATGCCTGTCCGCGCTGCGCGGCCTCGGTCTGCCGAGCGAGCTCGATGGCAATCTGATCACTGTCACGCCGCCGAGCTACCGCTTTGACCTCAGCTGCGAAGAAGATCTGATCGAGGAAGTGATCCGCATCATCGGCTACGACAACCTGCCGACGACACCGCCGCAAGCCCCGATCACACCCAAGATTTCGCTGGAGACGCAGCGCAACCCGTTTGCCGTGCGCCGCCAGCTGGCCGCGCTGGGCTACCAGGAAACCATCAACTACAGCTTTGTCGAGGAGCGCTGGGAGCGTGAGCTGGCCGGCAACGATAACCCGATCCGCCTGCTGAACCCGATCGCCAGCCAGATGAGCGTGATGCGCACGTCGCTGATCGGCTCGCTGCTGAACGTGGTCAAGTTCAACCTGGACCGCAAGGCCAGCCGCGTGCGCGTGTTCGAGGTCGGCCACATCTTCCTGCGTGACGATTCCGTGGTGGACAGCGATACCACCGTGGCCGGCTTCAATCAGCCGATGCGTGTTGCCGGCATGGCCTACGGCGCGCTGAACGTGCCGCACTGGGGCAATGCCAAGGAAGGCGCAGCCGATTTCTACGATGCCAAGGGCGATGTGGAAGCGCTGCTGGCACCGCAGCGTCCGGTATTCGAGGCCGCCGAGCATCCGGCACTGCACCCGGGCCGCTGCGCCCGCATCCTGCTGGATGGCCGTGCAATTGGCGTGGTGGGCGAACTGCACCCGCGCTGGCGCCAGGCCTACGAGCTACCGCAGGCCCCGGTGCTGTTCGAGCTGGACTGGGAAGCCGTGCTGCAGCGCCCGCTGCCGCATTCGCAGCCGGTGCCCAAGTACCAGGCCGCCGAACGCGACATTGCCGTGATCGTGAAGGAATCGGTCACGCACGACCAGCTGATCGCAGCCGCCCGGGCCGCACCGACGCAAGGCCTGCTGCGCAGCGCCAGCGTGTTCGACATTTTCCGCGCCAAGGCCGGCCAGGCCGTGGACTGGCTGGCCACCGACGAGAAAAGCGTCGCGATCCGCCTGCTGCTGCAGAACGATGCCGCTGCCCTGACCGACGAGGCGCTGGAACAGGCGCGCCAGGCGGTGCTGAACCAGCTGATCAGCAGTGTTGGCGCACGTCAACGCGGCTGATCGCAGAACACGCTACCATTACGCTCCTGAACCTCTTGCTGCACGACCATGGACATTGCCCTCGACTCCCTCGAAACCCCGACCCTGACCAAGGCCCAGCTGGCCGAAAAGCTGTTCGACAACATCGGTCTGAACAAGCGCGAAGCCAAGGACATGGTCGACGCCTTTTTCGACCTGATCGTGCAGGAGCTGGTCAAGGGGAATGACGTGAAGATCTCCGGTTTCGGCAACTTCCAGCTGCGCTCGAAGTCGCCGCGCCCGGGTCGCAACCCGCGCACTGGCGAGCTGATCTCGATCGACGCACGCCGTGTCGTCACCTTCCACGCCAGCAACAAGCTCAAGGCCATCGTGCAGGGCGACGAGCCCTCTCCCGGCGACGAGGACTGAGACGGCACTGGCACCTGCCACCTCCGGTGGCGCATTGGGTATGCCGGCCAAGTCCCTGATTTGCACCGGCATTGGCGTATGATGATGGAGTTTTTGTCTCCTATACAGGCACATGAGCAGTACCGAACTTCCCCCGATTCCAGCGAAACGCTATTTCACCATTGGTGAAGTGGCCGAGCTGTGTGGCGTCAAGCCACACGTGCTGCGCTACTGGGAGCAGGAATTCACCCAGCTCACGCCCATGAAGCGACGCGGCAACCGCCGCTACTACCAGCACCACGAGGTGCTGATGGTGCGCCAGATCCGCAACCTGCTGTACGAGCAGGGTTTCACCATCAGCGGCGCGCGCCACCAGCTGGAGATGAGCAAGAACAGCAAGTCTGCCGCAGCCGCTGCTTCCAGCAGACCGGCCACCCTGCCCGTTCACCCGGACGTCAAGAGCAGCGAACTGCCACCCATCACCGATGTCGGCAGCCTGCGCAAGGAGCTGGAAGCCATCCTGGGTTTCCTGTCCTGAGCCATTCCCCTCTGAAGATTTTCACAGGCGCTTGAGAAAATCCTCAAAAACAAGCTATAATTTATGACTTCGGCGTGTGGCGCAGCCTGGTAGCGCACTTGCATGGGGTGCAAGGGGTCGCGAGTTCGAATCCCGCCACGCCGACCAATAAAAACAACGGGTTAGCTCTTCTGGAGCTAGCCCGTTTGTCTTTTCTGGAGGAAGATTCTCCTCCTCGTCTCCCCAAGGTCTCCCTTTGTGCCTGGCTGGTGCCTATTTTCGGCCGGCTTCCCGCATATGCTGCGCCATGGCATGCTCACCGCGCGTTTCCAGGCCGTCTGCTGCGCCCAATCGGTCCCGATCTTCCTTATTCTGGCCGAGCTTGAACTTGCCGGTGATGCTGTCGACAAAAACCTCGATGCCGACGATTTCCTTCAGCTGATCGAACAGGAAGTCGTGCTCGGCATCCTTCATTTTCCAGGGCTTGGCCTGCGTGACCTCCTGCTGTCGCGTCAGGCGAGCCAGCACCCCGAGCAGAAAGCGCTGGTCTTCGCGCAGTTGCACACGGCCACGCACATGGACCACGCGGTAGTTCCAGGTCGGTACCTGGCGATGCGCCTCTTCCTTGCTCGGGTACCAGCTGGGCGAGATATAGCTGTCGCCGCCCTGAAAAACCAGCAGCACCGGCTGGCCGTCCTGCAGTTGCTGGCACAGCGGATTGGCGCGCGCCATATGGGCACGCAAGCTTCCCGTTTCAGGATCGAGATAAAACGGCAGGTGGTTGGCCACGGGCAGGCCATCCGGACCCACGTTCACCAGCGTGGCGAATGGAAATTCGGCGATCAGCTGCTGCAGCACGTCTGGTCGTGTTTCGTGGAACTGTTCTGGCAGGTACATGGCATGCGCTCCGATCAATGAGGCTGTCCGCATGATAACCAGCGGGCATCGGCCTTGCCCCGCCCGGGCCATGACACCACCCGAGATTTCATATAGTGAATAGTTATGATTTTATTTCCCCTCAACACATTCGGAAATACAGGCTAAAGGCCTGAAATCGGTTTTTTTGCGTTTATTCTGGTAACAGGTAAAACCAATTTTCAGCCGGAGCCGCCGGATCGGGCCTCTTGTGTGTCCATCCGGCTCTCTTGTCTCCCTTCTGCAGGGAAGGTTCCGCGCTACGTGATGCCCCCATTCAGACCGGGACTGCAGTTCTGCCCGGCCCAGCAAAGGAGAAACACACGATGATGACTGTCGGATTGATGGGTTATGGCAAGGCCGGCCAGGCCGTGGCACGGATCCTCGCCAACGACCCACGCTATCAGCTCCAGTGGATCATGCGCCGCTCGGCGCCCCCGGACAGCCACATGGAAGAACGCCCGGAGATTCCGATCGTTGGCCTGGACGAACTGGATCTGGAGCAATGGCTGGACGACCACCCGGTACAGGCCATCGTGGATTTTTCCGATGCGTCCAGTGTGGCGCGTTATGGCGAGATCGTCGCGCGCCGCGGCATCATGCTGGTGACGGCGATTTCCTCTTACGACGACGAACAGCTGGCTTTCGTGAAGCGACTGGGCGACAAGACGCGCGTGATGAGTTCGCCCAATATCACGCTGGGGATCAACTTCCTGATGCTGTCAGCGCGGCTGCTGCGCACGATTGCACCGTTTGCCGATGTCGAGATCGTGGAGCAGCATTTCCGCGACAAGCCCGAGGTGTCCGGCACGGCACGCAAGCTGGCGGAAAAGCTCGACGTCGATCCCGACAACGTGGTGTCCCTGCGCGTGGGTGGCATCGTCGGTCACCACGAGGTGATTTTCGGCTTCCCGCACCAGACCGTGCGCCTGATCCATGATTCGATCCGGCGCGAGGCCTTTGGCACTGGCGCGGCCTTTGCCCTGGCCGAACTGGCGCAGTGCGATGTCGGCTTCCACTCGCTGGATGACCTGATGCTGCACCGCTTGCGCTCGGAGTTGCTCGAGCCCCACCATTGACTATCAGCTGTCGCTACCCGCTTGCGGCTTGAAGCGCCGCAGCCGCAGCGCATTGCCCAGCACAAATACCGAGCTCATCGCCATGGCGCCAGCCGCAAATACCGGCGACAGCAGGATGCCGAAAGACGGATAGAGCACGCCGGCCGCCACCGGAATCAGCGCCGTGTTGTAGGCAAAGGCCCAGAACAGGTTCTGCCGGATATTGCGCATGGTGGCGCGTGACAGCGCGATCGCGTCCGACACCGCGGTCAGACGGCCGGTCATCAGCACCACATCCGCTGCCTCGATGGCGATATCGGTGCCGGTCCCCACAGCCAGGCCGATATCGGCTTCGGCCAGCGCCGGCGCGTCATTGATACCATCCCCGACAAAGGCCAGCTTGCCGTGCTGGCGCAGCTGCTGGATGGCGGCGACCTTGCCATCGGGCAGCACCTCCGCCACCACCTCATCGATGCCGAGCTGGCGCGCAATGGCATCGGCGGTACGGCGGTTGTCGCCGGTGACCATGGCCACGCGCAGGCCCATGGCATGCATGGCCTGGATCGCGGCGGGCGTCGTCGGCTTGATCGGGTCGGCCACAGCCAGGATGGCGGCCAGGCGGCCATCGATCGCGGCGTACATCGGCGACTTGCCTTCATCGCCCAGGCGTTGCGCATCGGCGGCAAAGCCATCGACAGACAGGCCGAGTTGTTGCATGTAGCGATCGGCACCGATGTCCACGCGCTGGCCACCGGCCTCGGCGGCAATGCCAAAGCCCGTGACGGAATCGAACCGGCTGACGTCGGGCAGGGTCATGCCCTCGGCGGCAGCCACAATGGCGCGCGCAATCGGGTGTTCGGACTTGCCTTCGGCGGCGGCCAGCAGCGGCAGCACCTGCTCGCGCGTGAAGCCGTCAGCCAGCACCAGATCGGTCAGCACCGGGCGACCTTCGGTCAGGGTACCGGTCTTGTCGAAAGCCACCACCTGGACCTCCTGCAGCGTCTGCAGCGCCTCGCCCTTGCGGAACAGCACGCCCAACTCGGCACCACGGCCGGTACCGACCATGATGGAAGTCGGCGTGGCCAGACCCATGGCACAGGGGCAGGCGATGATCAGCACCGCCACGCCATTGACCAGGCCAAAGGTCAGCGCCGGCTCCGGGCCGAACAGCAGCCAAACCAGGAAGGTCAGCACCGCCAGCGCCATCACCGCCGGCACAAACCACATGGTGATGCGATCGACCAGGCCCTGGATCGGCAGCTTGCCGCCCTGCGCCTGCTCGACCATACGAATGATTTGCGCCAGCATGGTGGATTCGCCAACCGCGGTGGCGCGAAACGCAAAGGCGCCGGTCTGGTTGACCGTGCCACCCGTCACGCTGGCACCGGCGGTCTTCTGCACCGGCACCGGTTCGCCCGAGATCATGCTTTCATCGATCCAGCTGTCGCCATCGGTCACCTCGCCATCGACCGGCACGCGTTCGCCCGGACGCACCTCGACGATATCGCCGGGGCGCACTTCGGCAATCGACACTTCCTGCACACTGCCGTCGCGGCGTACGCGCGCCGTCTTGGCCTGCATGCCGACCAGGCGCTGGATCGCTTCTGAGGTGCGGCCCTTGGCGCGTGCTTCCAAGTAGCGACCGAGCAGGATCAGCGTGACGATGACCGCCGCCGCCTCAAAATAGACGTTGACGGTACCCGCCGGCAACAGGCGCGGCAGAAAGGTGGCCACGATGGAAAACGCATAGGCGGCCGAGGCGCCCACCGCCACTAGGCTGTTCATGTCCGGTGCAGCACGGAACAGCGCCGGAAAACCCAGCGTGAAGAAACGCCGGCCCGGTCCGGCCAGCACCAGCGTGGTCAGCACGAACTGCAGGTACCAGCTGTTCTGCATGCCGATGGCGTCCTGCACCCAATGGTGCATTGCCGGGATCAGGTGCGATCCCATTTCCAGGATAAACACCGGCAGCGTCAGGATGGCGGCCAGCCACAGGTCACGTTTCAGGGCGGATTGTTCGGCCTGCTTGCGCTGTTCCAGCTCCTGCTGCATGGCGGCGCTGTTGCTGGCCTGGCGCGCCGGATAGCCGGCACGCGTGACGGCATCGATCAGGGCCTGCACATCGGCACTGCCGTGCACGGTGGCGCGCTCGGTCGCCAGGTTGACGCTGGCGCTGCTGACACCGGGCACCTTCTTCAGCGCCCGCTCGACACGCGCCACGCAGGAGGCACAGGTCATTTCCTCGACCGAGAGCTCAATAGTCTGCTGCGGCACGGCATAGCCGGCCTTTTCGATTGCGGCAATCAGGCTGGCGCGATCAGCACCGTCCACCGTGACATCGGCGCGTTCGGTCGCCAGGTTGACGGCGGCATCGCTGACGCCGGGGACTTTCTTCAGGGCGCGTTCGACCCGGCCTACACAGGAGGCGCAGGTCATGCCCTCTACGGGCAGGCTGATGTTGTCGGCTGGCATGTTCTTGTCCTATTTGCGGTATGGTGCTCATCATCGTCCACACACTCTGCCAGCTAGGGTAAGCCTTGCCATCATGTCAAGGTCAAGCGCGGCTGAAAGACCTTGACCGGGATCATGGCATGGCAGAAACAGGCACACTGGAAGCCTGCCTGCACACGCAAGGAGTCGCATGAAGATCGGAGAACTGGCGCGCGCCACCCACACCACAGCCGAAACCATCCGCTACTACGAGCGCAGCGGACTGCTGGAGGCGCCGCCGCGCAGCGAAGGCAATTACCGCCTCTACACGCCGGCGCATGTGGAGCGGTTGTCCTTTATCCGGCATTGCCGAAATCTGGACATGACGCTGGACGAAATCCGCGCGCTGTTGCGCTTCCAGCAGGAGCCGCTGCAGAACTGCGCCCAGATCAACGATCTGCTCGACGAGCATATCGGCCATGTCGCGGCGCGCATCCGTGAATTGCAGGCACTGGAACTGCAGCTGCAGGCATTGCGCGAAACCTGCCGCGAGGCGCGCCAGGTCTGCGAATGCGGCATTCTGCGCACGCTGCAGGAACATGCCCAGCAGGATCCCGAACCCGCTTCCACCCCGTCTGCCGAAGGCCATGTGCATGGGACGCACGGCCTGGGCGGACGCCCCTGACCAGGAGTATCGCTATGCAAACCCCGCAACGCATTCCCCCGCGCAAGGCCGAGATCGGCGACGGCATGGCCGTGGCGCGCACCCTGCCCTCGCGCCTGCAGCGCACGATTGGCGCCTGGTGCTTTCTGGACCATGCCGGTCCGGCGACTTTCGCGCCCGGCCAGGGCCTGCGCGTCGGCCCGCACCCGCATATCGGCCTGCAGACCTTTACCTGGATGCTCGAAGGCCAGGTGCTGCACCGCGACAGCCTGGGCCATGTGCAGATGATCCGGCCCGGTCAGGTCAACCTGATGACCTCCGGCCACGGCATCAGCCACACGGAAGAATCGGCTCCGGGCGAGACGCGCCTGGACACGGCGCAGTTGTGGATTGCGCTGCCGGAAGCGCTGTCGCACATGGAACCCGATTTCCAACACTATCCGGAACTGCCACGCTGGCGCCAGGGCGGTCTGGAACAGACACTGCTGGTGGGTGACTGGCTGGGCTACACCTCGCCGGTGGAGATACATTCTCCGCTGCTGGGTGTGGACCTGCTGGCGCAGCAAGACGTGGCGCTGCGGCTGCCGCTGGAACGCGATTTTGAATACGGCCTGATGCCGCTGACCGGCCCGGCCAAGGTCAATGGCGAGGCGCTGGACGCCGATGAGCTGCTCTACCTGCCGCCCGGCCAGGACAGTCTCCAGTTGCAACTGCCGGCCGGCACGCGCGCCCTGCTGATTGGCGGCGAGCCGCTGCCGTCCACGCCGACGATCTGGTGGAACTTTGTCGGCTACAGCCGCGAAGCGATTGCCCAGGCACAGCAGGATTGGGAAAGCGCCAACGGCCGTTTTGGCCAGGTGGACGGCTTTGACGGGCCACCGCTGGTGGCGCCACGTGTGCCGTGGGCTGTGCGTTGACGGAAGCACTTATGCCCATGCCCACCCTGCTGATCGTCTACCACAGTCTGACTGGCGGCACGCTGCAGATGGCACAGGCCTTTCAGGCTGGCGCCAGCGCGGCAGGCGAAGTGCAGGTACGCCTGCAACACGCTGCCGCTACCCAACCCGACGATGTGCTGCAAGCCGACGGCCTGGTGTTTGCCACGCCGGAAAACCTGGCCAGCATGAGCGGCATGCTGAAGGATTTCTTTGACCGCTGCTACTACCCGGCGCTGGACCGCATCCAGGGCCGGCCCTATGCCACGCTGATTTGCGCTGGCAGCGATGGTAGCAATGCGGCACAGCAGATTGCGCGCATTGCCACCGGCTGGCGGCTCAAGCCGGTCGCCGAACCGATCATCGTCTGCACCCATGCGCAGGAGCCGGAACAGATCCTGGCGCCCAAGCAGATTCCGGTGGAAGAGCTGGAGCGCTGTCGGGAGCTGGGAGAGGCGATGGCGGCGGGGCTGGCGATGGGGGTGTTCTGAGGTCCTGTCCTCAGGTTCAGAAGCCCCAGCGCAGGTTGCGGATGGTGCCTATTACGCCATTGACGGTTTCCAACGCTCGGTTGGCAGTGTTCAGTGTGTCCTGCACTTCCTCAGTCTTGGCGCGACGTTTGACGGTATCCAGCGCCAGTTCCTCCACAGCATTGCTGCGCTGGCGACGGTGCTGGCGCAATTCGCTTTCGGACAGTTGTGCCACGCTGCGGTTGCGTCCCTGCTTGACGGCTGCAGTATCGTCACCGGTGGCGTAGCTGCTCACAGTATTGTCCGTGGCGCAGGCTGTCAGCAGGCTGACCAGTATGGCAGCGGCAATCAGATGGTATTTCATCGCATTCCCCCTGCTACATCAGTAGATGAGATATGCGGCAGCATTGCCGCCGGTGGCACGCTGGATCGCATCAGCCTGATCCATCAGGGATTCGCGCTCTTCCTGACGGAATTCGGCGCGTTCCTGTCGCTCAGCGGCGCGGATCTGTGCAGACTGGACTGCCAAATCGGCTGCTGCCGCCGAATCGATCTGACGATGGCCCGTGACGATGCTTGTACAGGCACTCAGGCCAATAGGGGTCGTCTCAGAAAACGGAAAATAAAGCACGCTAAGCGTGCGTGGAGGCTGGCACCCAGCGGTACAGCGTCGGAATGGACACGCCGAGGTTCTTGGCCACGTCCTTGGGCGGCACCCCGCTGGCCAGCAGCTTCTTGGCCGACTCGATCTTGCTGTCGGTCATCTTCGGCTTGCGGCCGCCTTTGCGGCCGAGCTGCTTGGCGACTTCCAGCCCGGCGCGGGTGCGCTCGACGGTCAGCTCGCGCTCCATTTCGGCAAGGCTCGCCATGACGTGGAAGAAGAACCGCCCGGATGGTGTGCCGGTGTCGATGGAGTCGGTGAGGCTCCTGAACTGGACACCGTGCTTGTGCAGATCGCCGACCAGATCGACCAGTTGCTTGACCGACCGGCCCAGCCGGTCGAGCTTCCAGACGACCAAAGTATCGCCTTCGCGCAGCATTTCGAGCGTCTTGGCCAAGCCAGGCCGGTCTGCCCGCGTGCCACTCACCTTGTCCTCGAAGACCTTTTTACATCCGGCCTTGCTCAAGGCTTCGCGTTGCAGCTCCAGGTTCTGATCCTGCGTCGAGACGCGCGCATAGCCAATCAACATGGCTTGTCTCGCGCCCGGTCGATGCGTTCCTGCATCGCCTGCATCACTTCTTCGTGGGTGTACGATCTGGCGTTGGCGTCGGTGGCTTGCCGCAGGGCTTCCTCAACCTCGCGCGTCATCCGCTCGTAATCCTCCGGCCACAGCGCTTGCTCCATGCGCAGCGACGCCTGACCCAGCAGGTGCAGCAGGCTGAACAGCCGCATGTCGTTGGTGGCGACGATGCGCTCCCGAATCTGCTCCTGAATAGCTTCGCTAGCCCGATGCGCTTGTGGTGTGGCAGTCCCCTCGTAGTCAGCGGGGAATTCCGCTTCCTCGGCAATCCTTGCCCAGGCGCTGGCCAGCGCCTCGATGGTTGACGTGCTCATTTCCGCCGCTCCTGTGCTCTTTGGCGAATCAACCGGCCAAGGGGCCTCGACGCGAAAACCAGCAGCATCACGCCTATCGGATACCAGGTCGAGAAGACCACCAAGGCATCGAAGGCTGGCCGTCCGGTGTTGGTAGGCAGTACGGCGGTCACAGCCATCAACCCGCCGACCGTCCAGATGATGCGCCACACGTAGGGCATCACGCGGGGCACGTAGCCGTCATCGAAAGCGGTCTGGTAGTAGCGGCGCAGGCCGCGCTCGGCAAGCGCCTGGCGCTGCCGCTCCGACAGCGCATCCGTCCGGCCATACCAGCGCCGGAATGGTGGACAGCGCAGCAGCAAAGGGGTGAAGAGGATCATCACCGCCACGATCGCGACACCCCACGCCATGACGGCGCCGGCATCGGGCCGCTTGGCGTTCTCGATCACGGGCGCGAAGACGCCCGGAGCACCGATCATCCAGAACAGCGCAATGTGCTGATGGAAGGAGAGCTTCATTTGCTCATCCACTTGCGCAGCAGGCTGAATCGACCCGGATCTACTAGACACTCGCGAGCCGCTGGTAGTGACGTTTTTCGAATTCCATCGGGGATACCGCCCCGCATGTATTGTGGCGTCGTTTGGGGTTGTAGAACATCTCGATGTAGTTGAAGACATCGGCCCGCGCATCCTGCCGGGTGGAATAGATCTGGCGACGAATCCGCTCGCGCTTGAGCAGTTGAAAGAAGCTCTCCGCCACCGCGTTATCGTGGCAGTTGCCGCGCCGACTCATGCTGCTGACCAGATTGTGCGCGCGCAGCAACTTCTGCCAATCCTGCCCCGTGAACTGACACCCCTGATCGGAATGCACCAGAACCGACTCCTTGGGCTGCCTGCGCCAGATGGCCATCAGCAGCGCGCTCAAAGCCAGATCGCTATCGATGCGACTGCCCATGGACCAGCCAATAACCTGCCTGGAGAATAGATCAAGTACGACAGCCAGGTACAGCCAGCCCTCGTGCGTGCGGATATAGGTGATGTCCGTCACCCATGCCTGATTGGGACCCATCGGCGTGAACTGCCGATTCAGATGATTGGGAGCCACCACGGCAGGCCTGCCGCCCCGGCTGCCATGGCGGCGCCGATAGCCCGTCTGTGAACGGATACCTGCTGCGCGCAGCAGACGTGCCACACGATGCTTGCCGCACGGCTCACCCAGATCGCGCATGTCCAGAGTCAGCTTGCGGTACCCATACACGCAGCCACTTTCCAGCCAAGCTTGCTTGAGCAGGCCCAGCAGACGCTGGTCATCGCGTTGCTTGTCGCTGTAGGGTTTGTGCTTCCAGGCGTAATAGCCGCTGGGATGGACCCTCAGCACCGAACATAGACGGCGTACCGCGTGTACACCCTCATGGCGCTGGATAAACGCGTACCTCACCCGGACTGCC
>NZ_JAZDCI010000012.1:0-71546 GCF_036312245.1 Brachymonas sp. J145
GGCAGTCCGGGTGAGGTACGCGTTTATCCAGCGCCATGAGGGTGTACACGCGGTACGCCGTCTATGTTCGGTGCTGAGGGTCCATCCCAGCGGCTATTACGCCTGGAAGCACAAACCCTACAGCGACAAGCAACGCGATGACCAGCGTCTGCTGGGCCTGCTCAAGCAAGCTTGGCTGGAAAGTGGCTGCGTGTATGGGTACCGCAAGCTGACTCTGGACATGCGCGATCTGGGTGAGCCGTGCGGCAAGCATCGTGTGGCACGTCTGCTGCGCGCAGCAGGTATCCGTTCACAGACGGGCTATCGGCGCCGCCATGGCAGCCGGGGCGGCAGGCCTGCCGTGGTGGCTCCCAATCATCTGAATCGGCAGTTCACGCCGATGGGTCCCAATCAGGCATGGGTGACGGACATCACCTATATCCGCACGCACGAGGGCTGGCTGTACCTGGCTGTCGTACTTGATCTATTCTCCAGGCAGGTTATTGGCTGGTCCATGGGCAGTCGCATCGATAGCGATCTGGCTTTGAGCGCGCTGCTGATGGCCATCTGGCGCAGGCAGCCCAAGGAGTCGGTTCTGGTGCATTCCGATCAGGGGTGTCAGTTCACGGGGCAGGATTGGCAGAAGTTGCTGCGCGCGCACAATCTGGTCAGCAGCATGAGTCGGCGCGGCAACTGCCACGATAACGCGGTGGCGGAGAGCTTCTTTCAACTGCTCAAGCGCGAGCGGATTCGTCGCCAGATCTATTCCACCCGGCAGGATGCGCGGGCCGATGTCTTCAACTACATCGAGATGTTCTACAACCCCAAACGACGCCACAATACATGCGGGGCGGTATCCCCGATGGAATTCGAAAAACGTCACTACCAGCGGCTCGCGAGTGTCTAGTAGATCCGGGTCGATTCAGACACTGGAAATCAAGACGGTGATCGAGCGAGCCAGTCAGAGGCGGGTGCTGGAATTGCTGTGCAAGCGGGTGGGGTGAGCCGTCACGCACGCGCCCGCGAGGTGGGAAGTGTTTTCAAGTGGACAATTTGTCCACTTGATCCGTCACGCACGCGCCTGCGAGGTTTGAGCAGTTCCGTCAATTTGACGGGTCTGCGTGATCCGTCACGCACGCGCCCGCGAGGGTTTTCAAGTCGCCATTTTGACGACTTGATTCGTGAGCCGTCACGCACGCGCCTGCGAGGGTGAAAAGTGTCAATTTGATCCTTTTCACTTTGTGAGCCGTCACGCTTGCGCCCGCGAGGGACCTTCGTCAGAAATCTGACGAAGGTATAAAGTGAGCCGTCACGCACGCGCCTGCGAGGGTGCAGACAGATCAAATTGAGCCATCTGCATGTGATCCGTCACGCACGCGCCCGCGAGGAACGCGAGGATCAAAATGATCCACGCGAATCTGTGATCCGTCACGCACGCGCCCGCGAGGCCAAACCGCGACAATTTGTCGCAGTTTCAGGAGTGAGCCGTCACGCACGCGCCCGCGAGGTGCCCCTGGCATGGGGGGGGTGTCAATCTGCGCCCCCCCTTGCTGGTGTGCAGAAATGCGGGACGATCCCGCAATTGGCGGCATAATGCGTAAGAAGAAGATGCGATTTTCTTTGTAGCCCATAAGTACAAGAATCGAACCCGTGTCATGGGGGAAATTCATGGGGAAAAGAAAAATTCACGTTCCAAAAAAACCTTTGTAATCGTGGTGTTAGAACAACATTTCTACCCCCGTCCCAGCACCATATTGGCTTGATTGTCATCTGCAAGATTGGCTCAGGTCGATATCTACCAAGAACCTTCCAAAGTGTCACAAGCCGCATGACACCCCGGAAAATCCGGAAACACTACCGCCCACGCTGTGGCAGCATTTCCGGGATACACATAAACGGGATACCGCATGGCAGGCTCCGGGTTCAAAACCCGAATAATATGCCCGCCCTCCGTACTCAGCCAGCGCGACGTTTGCGCACCGCAGTTGCCAACTCGCGCAACACCGGCTCCGTCTGCGCAAAACTGATGCACGCATCCGTAATAGACACGCCACGCTTCAGCTCGCCCTGGCCCAGATCCTGACGGCCTTCTTCCAGATGGCTTTCGATCATCACGCCGGTAATACGGGCGTCGCCGCCGGCAATCTGGCCGGCCACGTCGGAGGCGACATCGATCTGGCGCTGGTGCTGCTTGCTGCTGTTGGCGTGCGACAGGTCGATCATCACCTGCGGGCGCAGCTTGCTGGCTTCCAGCGTTTCGCAGGCGGCCTGCACATGGGCGGCATCGTAGTTGGGCGTCTTGCCGCCGCGCAGGATCACGTGGCAGTCATCATTGCCGCGCGTCTCGAAAATCGCTGCCTGGCCCATCTTGGTCATGCCCATGAAGGCATGCGGCGATTGCGCCGAGACGATGGCGTCCACCGCCACCTTCACGCCGCCGTCGGTGCCATTCTTGAAGCCCACCGGGCAGCTCAGGCCCGAGGCCAGCTGGCGGTGGCTCTGGCTTTCCGTGGTGCGCGCGCCAATCGCGCCCCAGGCGATCAGGTCGCTGATGAACTGCGGGCTCAGCAGGTCCAGGAACTCGGTGCCGGCCGGCAGGCCCAGCTCCACGATCTCCAGCAGCAGGCGGCGCGCGCGCTCCAGGCCTTCGTTCATGGCAAACGTGCCGTCCAGGTGCGGATCGTTGATATAGCCTTTCCAGCCCACCGTGGTGCGCGGCTTTTCGAAATACACGCGCATCACCACCAGCAGGTCTTCTGACAGCTCCTGCGCCAGCGGCAGCAGGCGCTGCGCGTACTCGATCGCCTGGTCATGGTCATGGATGGAGCAGGGGCCCACCACCACGATCAGACGGTCATCGCGGCCGTGCAGCACATCGCTGATGGCCTGGCGCTGCTGCTCCACGCGGTCGATCAGCAGGTCGCTCACCGGCAGGCTTTCCTGCAGCAGCGCCGGCGTCAGCAGCGGGCGCACGGCGCGCATGCGGGTATCGTCAATACGGGTGGTGTCGTGGGTGGTCTGGGTCATGTCGTCTCTATCCGTAGCTATAGTGTGGGTCTCGCCGCATTGTAGTCATGCCCGATGGCATATGTGTGCAATGCAGCAAACTCGGGCATCAGTTGGTATCGATTGCTGCCAGCAGCTGCTGCTCCAGTTCGGTCTGGAAGCGGGTCGAGGCCAGCGCCGGCGCATGGATCAGGAAGGTGTCTTCCACCCGTTCACCCATGGTCGAGACCTTGGCCAGTTCCAGCCCGATACCGTTGGCGGCCAGCACGCGCGTGATGCGGTAGAGCAGGCCGATGCGGTCGCTGGCATTGATCGTCAGCAGCCAGTTCTGGCCTTTTTCGTCGGGCGCCAGCTTCACATAGGGCGTGATCGGAAACTCCTTCACGCGGCGCGACAGGCGCGTGCGGCCGGGTTCGCGCAGCGGTTCGTGCTTTTCCAGCGCCTGCGCCAGCGAGTTTTCCACCATGGTGATGAACTCGCGGTAGTGCTCCGGCATGATGGTGGTCACCATCAGAAAGGTATCGAGCGCGCAGCCGTCGCTGGTGGTGTGCACGCGCGCATCCAGGATGCTGAACGAGCCACGCTCGAAAAAGCTGCAGATACGGGCAAACAGGTCCGGCTGATCCGGCGTGTAGACCATCACCTGCAGGCCTTCGCCATGCGGCGACAGGCGCGCCCGCACCACCGTCTTGCCTTCGCCGACCAAGTGGGCCAGATGGCGCGTGTGCCAGGCGATGTCGCCGCTTTCGTGGCGCATGAAGTAGCGTACGTCCAGCGTCTCCCACAGTTTCACATGGCTGTTGCGCGGCATGGAGTGGCGTGCCAGCTCGATCAGCGCTTCGCGCTTGCGTGCTTCCACCAGCGCATCGGCATCAGGGATATGGCCGCCGAGCACGCGCAGCGTGGCCTGGTACATCTGCTGCAGCAGCTTGCCTTTCCAGGCGTTCCAGACCTTCGGGCTGGTGCCGCGGATATCGGCCACGGTGAGCAGGTAGAGCGCCGTCAGGTAACGCTCGTTGCCCACCAGCCTGGCAAAGCGGGTGATCACTTCGGGATCGTTCAGGTCCTGTTTTTGCGAGACCTGGCTCATGGTCAGGTGTTCACGCACCAGGAAGGCGAGCAGCTCGGTGTCTTCCTGGCCGATGCCGTGTGTCTTGCAGAAACGGCGCATCTCGATTTCGCCCAGCACCGAATGGTCGCCACCGCGACCCTTGGCCACATCGTGGAACAGCGCCGCGGTGGACAGGATCCAGGGCGCATCCCAGCCTGCGGCCAGCTGCGAACACAGTGGGTATTCGTGCGCGTGTTCGGCCTTGAAAAAGCGCCGCACGTTGCGCACCACCATCAGGATGTGCTGGTCCACCGTGTAGACATGGAACAGGTCGTGCTGCATCTGGCCAACGATCTTGCGGAACACCCACAGGTAGCGGCCCAGCACCGAGGTCTGGTTCATCTGGCGCAGCGCCTGCGTCACGCCGCTGGGGGCCTGCAGGATCTGCAGGAACTGCTGGCGGTTCACCGGATCGCGGCGGAAGGCGCTGTCCATCAGCACGCGCGCGTTGTACAGCGCACGCAGCGTACGTGCCGACAGGCCCTGGATGCCGACTTCGCGCTGCAGTACCAGAAAGGTCTCCAGGATCGCGTGCGGCTGGCGCTGGTAGATGTCATCGGTAGCAACATCGAGCAGGCCGTCGGTATCAAAAAAGCGCTCGTTGATCTTGCGGCGCGGACGATCGATCTGGCGCGGCAGGTAGTCCAGCCGCGTCAGTGCGGTGCTGGCGACCGGGTTGACCACGTCCTGCTGCTGCAGCGGCGAAGATTCTTCGGCAGCGGCTGCGGCCTTGTCCTGCTGGCGCTGCTGCAGCGCGCGCATGGCTTCGGTCACCGGTGCCGGGTCGTAATCGTAGGTGTGGCCGCTGTCGCGCAGGCGCTCGGCAATGTTCAGCAGCAGGATCTGGTTGAGCTGCACCACCGCCTTGGCGGTCCAGTAGTAGTGGCGCATCAGCGCTTCGCTCGGACGGATCGGGTTGCGCTGCGGACCGGTGCGCGTGGTGCGTGGCTGGCTGGTGTAGCCGAGTTGTTCGGCCACGCTGGTCTGCACGTCAAACAGCAGGCGATCCTCGTGGCGGCGCGCCACCAGGTGCAGCTGGCTGCGGATCATGCCGAGCATGGCATAGGTACGCTTGATCTGGCGTGCCTCGTAATCGGTCAGCAGCCCGCTTTGCGAGATGCTGTCCCAGCTGTTGCCATAGCCGGCCGCCTTGGCCACCCAGAGCAGGATGTGCAGATCGCGCAGGCCGCCGGGCGATTCCTTGCAGTTGGGTTCGAGCGAGTAGGGCGTGTTGTCATACTTGGCGTGGCGCTGGCGCATTTCCAGCGTCTTGGCCAGGTAGAAGGCGTAGGGCTGCATCACGCTGTCATAGGCGGCGCTGAGCTGCTGGAACAGCTTGCGCGAGCCGGTGATGTAGCGCCGCTCCAGCAGCGCGGTCTGGATCGTGATGTCGGCCTGCGATTCGCGGATGCATTCCTGCAGCGTGCGCACACTGGAGCCGATCTGCAGGCCCACGTCCCAGCAGCAGCTGACAAAGTGCTCCACGCGCTCCTTCAGGTCTGCATCCTGCTCCAGGTCCGCGCCGTCGGGCAGCAGGATCAGCACGTCGACATCGGAATGCGGCGAGAGTTCGGCGCGGCCATAGCCGCCCACCGCCGCCAGCAGCAGGCCGCCGCGCTGCAGCCCATGTGCGCGCCACAGCGTGGACAGCATGCGGTCGGTCAGGCGCGTGAGCTTGCGCCACAGCGTATGCACGCTGCGCAAGGCACGCAGCTTGCGTCCGGCGTTGGTCGAGAACGCCGCAAACAGCGCCTCCTTGTCCTGCTGGTAGCCGGTACGCAGACTGGCCAGGGTTTCCGGGGAGAGAGGGGCGAGGGTCTGCGGCATGCGGATCAGCGGGTGAACGTTACGGAATCAGGTCTTGGTCGAGCTGATGAAATCCGGCAGCGCCGGCATGCCGGGCGATACCGTCAGCACCTCGTAGCCGGTCTCGGTGACGACCAGGGTGTGTTCGTACTGCGCCGACAGGGATCGATCCTTGGTCACGATGGCCCAGCCGTCCGGACCCTGCTTGATCTCACGGCGGCCGGCGTTGACCATCGGCTCGATGGTGAAGATCATGCCGGGCTGCAGCTCTTCGAGCGTGCCGGGCTTGCCGTAGTGCAGCACTTGCGGCTCGGTGTGGAACTCCTGGCCGGTGCCGTGGCCGCAGAACTCGCGCACCACGCTGTAGCCATGGCCTTCCACGTGCTGCTGGATCGCATGACCGATATCGCCCAGGCGCGCGCCCGGCTTGACCTGCTGGATGCCGATCCACATCGATTCGTAGGTGACGCGCAACAGGCGAGTGACAAAGGGCTGTACCGCCGATTCACCACCGACGATGAACATGCGGCTGCTATCGCCGTGCCAGCCGTTGGTGGTCGGCGTGACGTCGATGTTGACGATATCGCCTTTCTTCAGCGGCTTTTCGTTCGGGATGCCGTGGCAGACCTGGTGGTTGACCGAGGTGCAGATCGACTTGGGGTAGGGCGTATGGCCGGGCGGGGCATAGTTCAGCGGTGCCGACACCGAACCGCGCGAGGTGGTGTATTCGGCGCACAGGCGATCCAGCTCGTTGGTGGTCACGCCGGGCACGACAAACGGCGCGATGTAGTCGAGCAGCTCGGCGGCAAAGCGGCCGGCAACGCGCATGTGTTCGATTTCTTCGGGGGTATGGATCTTGATGCTCATGGGCGCAATTATCCTAGGAATGCGAGCCTGTCGCAGGCAGCGGGGAATGTCGGGCTGGCGCAACAAGCGGACAAACCGGCACTTTGCATTTACAATCCGATACTTGCCGGCGCCATGCCGGCGCCAAGACCCAGGTGCCTGTGATGCCGGAAGCGATGAATCCGGCTGGCAGGTTAAACGGGAACCGGGTGCGTGCGCCAGCCGCACAATGCCCGGACTGCCCCCGCAACGGTAAGCGAGTGTGGGTGCATCAGGCCATGCAACAGGCATGGCAGCCACTGCCGGCTTGGGCAGCGTCGTGCAAGGCGGCGCCGGTTCAAGCAGTGGGAAGGCGATGCATCAAGACTTGCGAGTCCGGATACCGGCCTGTGTTTGACCAAGCTGCCATGACAGGGTGATGGCGGCGCAAACCTGGCCGTCTGCGGGGTAGCAGACATGGCGGTAGGGCGGTGTGCCGGCAATGCGGGCACCCGGCCACGACAACCGACGCGTCGCATGCAGCACGGCCAACTGATACGAGAACTGGCCTTGAAACTCCATCCCCATTCCATTCGCCTGGCAGGTCTGCTGATCTGCCTGACTCCGGTTGCCGCTGCCGTGGCAGAAACTGTCCAGCCCGATGCCGTCGAGCCGGCACTGCAAGTGGCTGCTGCCGGCCCCCAGGACGAACCCTATCGCGTGGTCGTCACCGGAGCACGTGCGCCCATGCCGCTCAAGGACACACCGCAGCGTATCGAGGTGGTGACGCGCCAGGAAATCGAGCGCGTGCCGCACCGTGAACTGGCCGACCTGCTGGGCAAGACGACCAATGTCGACATCAAGCGTTATCCCGGCATGAGCGGTTCGGTTGGCATGCGCGGCTTTACGCCGAGCTCGCCCATGACCGGCGAGAGCATGCAGACGCTGGTGCTGCAAAACGGCATTCCGGCTGTGCACAACAACATCAGCTTCATGCCGGTGAATGGCGTGTCGCGCGTCGAGGTCATGAAAGGCCCGGCATCTTCGCTCTATGGCTCGCAGGCCATGGCCGGCGTGATCAACGTGATTCCGGTCCGCCGTACCGACGAGATCCAGGGCGGTGTGGGCGTGTCTGCCGGCAACCATGACCTGCGCCAGGTCGATGCCAATATCGGCGGCGCCATCAGTGAGAATCTGAACTTTGACTATTTTGGCAACTGGGAAAAGCGCGGCAATTACCAGGACGGCAATGGCCAGACCATGGAGTTCAGCGGTTACAAGCAGCACAGCCACGGCCTGCGCCTGGGTGCCGAACTGGCACCGGGCTGGACACTGGATGCGCGTGCCGACCTGTTCCGTGCCGATGACGTGCAGAACCCCGGCCCCGATCCGGAGATCAAGCAGTTCGAGACCAGCAAGGATGCCAGCCGTGACCTCTACAGCCTGACGCTGCAGGGCGAAGCCGGCAACCATGCGTTGACCGCCGCGGCCTACACCGGCAAGGAAAACTACATCAACTACGACCTGCAAGCGGACCGCAGCCTGGCGCAATCCTATGATTCGCGCATCAAGTGGCACGGCCTGCAGCTGAAGGATGCCTGGGACTGGGCCGATGGCTACAAGCTGGTGTTTGGCTACGACTACAACCAGACCGAAGCCAGCGCGCGCAGCGGCACGCCGCCGTGGACCTTCTCGTATAACCCGGACAGTAAGCTGAAGACGCATGGCCTGTATGCGCAACAGAACATCAGTCTGAACGAAGGCCAGACCAATCTGTACGTGGGTGGCCGTTACGACCGCATCACCATGTCCACGCTGCCGACCGACGGTCTGGGCAACGTGACGCAAAGCCGTGATTTCAGCCAGTTCAGCCCGAGCGCCGGCATCAAGCACGAAGTGTCGCCGGGTATCTCCCTGCATGCCTCGGCGGGCAAGGGCTTCAGTGCGCCCAGCGCCTGGAAGCTGTCCGGCGAATACTCCGGCAGCGACTGGAAAGTTGACTCGGCCGGTAACTGGTACCCGGTGCCGATCACCTACGTCGGTAACGCCAATCTGGATCCGGAAAGCAGCACCAGCGTCGATGCCGGTATCGGTATCGAACGCGAGAACTGGAACGCCGACCTGACGCTGTACCACACGCGCATCCAGGACAAGATCGTCGCCTATGACGTCAGCCCGGGCCTGAAGAGCTGGCGCAACGCTGACGAGGCGCGCATGCGCGGCGTGGAGCTGGTCGGCAACTGGCAGTTCAGCCCGAACCTGCGCCTGGATCTGGGCTACACGCACAGCTTCCGCAGCGAGCAGCGCAATGGCAACGTCTGGTCGCCGCTGGAGTACGTGCCCAAGAACACCGCGCGCGCCGCGCTGGTGGGGGACTGGGACAAGTTGCATGCACGCCTGGGTGCCCGCTACAACGGCAAGAGCTGGAAGTCCAAGGCGGAGCGCGGCGGCTACACCCTGTGGGACATGAGCCTGGGCTACGCCATCGACAAGCGCCAGACCGTCAGCCTGAGCGTGGACAACCTGTTTGACCGCTACTATGAGGAAGTCCATAACTACAACATGCCCGGCCGCGAAATCCGCCTGGGCTACCGCTGGGACTTCAAGTAATTGACCATGCCCGTCCGCCCGCTGCGCCGCCCCACGCTACGCCACGCCTTGCGCTGGCTGGCCGCTGGTTGCGTGGCGGCGGCGCTGGCCGGCTGCCAGCCCGAACCGCCACAGACGGCAGCTACGGCGGTGGCCAGCCAGCAGGCCCAGCGCATCGTCTCGCTGAATCTCTGCACCGACCAGCTGCTGCTGCAACTGGTGGAACCGGGCCGTATCGCGGCACTGAGCAAGCTCTCGCATGATCCCGGCCTGTCGGTGCTGGAGCCGCAGGCGCGCGCACTGCCCATCGTGCGCGGTGATGCCGAAGAGGTGCTGCTGCTCAAACCCGATCTGGTACTGGTGGGCCGCTACACGACACGCTACACCACGCAGATGCTGCGTGACCTGGGCATTCCGGTGCTGGAAGTGCCACTGGCCAGCAGCCTGGCCGAGGTGCAGCAGCAGATCACGCTGGTGGCTGATGCGGTCGGCGAGGCCGACAAGGGCAGGGCGCTGGTGCAGGCGCTGCAGCAGCAACAGCAGCAGCTGCAACAGGCAGCGCAGCAGCAATCCGCGCCATGGCCGGTAGCGGCCGAGCGCAGCTGGCAAGGCTACAGCACCGGCCAGGGCACGCTGATGAACGAATTGATCGAACTGGCCGGTTACCGCAATGCCGGCGTCGAGGCTGGCCTGAGCGGCTATGGCTATCTGCCGCTGGAACGGCTGGTCGCCACCCATCCGGACCTGATGCTCACGCCTGATTACGCCAGCGACATGCCAAGCGTGGTGCCACGTGACCAGCTGCATCCGGCGCTGCAGCACACGGTACTCGAGAGCCTGACCCTGCAGACCCGCACCACTATCTGCGGCGGTCCCTGGAGCCTGGACACGGCGGCGCGCATGGCGCAGCAGCGCCAGGACCGATAATCGCTGCCATGACTGTTTCCGATTTTTCTGCCGCACCGGGTTGGGCCCGCTGGTCCATGGGCCGCTGGCTGCTGGCCGGTCTGGTACTGCTGGCGCTATGCCTGCTGTCGCTGACGATTGGCTACGTGGACATGTCGCCGCTGCGCCTGCTGCAAGGCGTGCTGGCTGGCGACTGGGTACCGAGCCGCATCTTCTGGGATTTGCGCCTGCCGCGTACCGTGCTGTGCGTGGCGGTCGGGGCGGCGCTGGGCATGTCCGGTGCCGCGCTGCAAGGCCTGCTGCGCAACCCGCTGGCGGAACCCGGCCTGCTGGGCGTGACCAGCGGGGCCGCGCTGGGCGCGGTAATTGCGCTCTATACCGGGCTGGCGCAGATGACTGCGCTGGCACTGCCCTTGGCCGGCATGGCCGGTACCTCACTGGCGGTGCTGCTGGTGCTGCTGCTGGCGCAGCGCAACCAGGACACCACCACCCTGATCCTGGCTGGCGTGGCGATTTCCGCGCTGTGCAGCGCGCTGATTGCGCTGGTGATGAACTGGTCGCGCAATGCCTTTGCGCTGCAGGAAATCGTATTCTGGATGATGGGCTCGCTGGCGGATCGCAGCATGCGCGAAGTAGCGCTGGGCGTGCCCTTGATCGTGCTCGGCCTGCTGCTGCTGTGGCAATCGCGCCGTGGCCTGCAGGCGCTGGCGCTCGGCGAGGAAACCGCGCACACCATGGGCATCCGCCTGCCGCAGCTGCGCCTGCTGGTGCTGGCCGGCACCGCCTGTAGCGTGGGCGCAGCGGTATCGGTAGCGGGCAGCATCGGCTTTGTCGGCCTGGTGGCGCCGCATGTAATGCGGCCCTGGGTCAAGGCCGATCCCTCGGCGCTGCTGCCGGTATCGGCCTGGGCCGGGGCCATCCTGCTGCTGCTGGCCGATATCGGCGTGCGCCTGGCCTACAACGATGGCCAGGAGCTCAAGCTTGGTGTGCTCACCGCCCTGATTGGCGCGCCGTTCTTCCTGTCACTGATCCTGGGCCTGCACCGGAGGTCGGCATGAGCAGCGTGATGATGCAAATGCAGGGCGTGCAGATGGAAGCCGGCAAGCGTACGCTGTTGCACGACATTGAGCTGGAATTGCGCAGCGGCCAGCTGCTCGGCATTCTCGGCCCCAACGGAGCCGGCAAGACCAGCCTGTTGCGCACGCTGCTCGGCATGGCACCGGCCAGTCGTGGCCAGATCCTGCTGCAGGAGCAGCCGCTGGCACAGTGGTCGGCCAGCGAACGCGCGCGCCACATTGCCTATCTGGCGCAGGGCCAGCAGGTGCACTGGCCGTTGCCGGTGGCCGACGTGGTGGCGCTGGGCCGCTTGCCGCATGGCGATGCCGAACGGCCCAGTGGCGAAGCCGCCATCCAGCGCGCCATGCAGTTGACCGATTGCCAGCACATGTCCATGCGCAATGTGCAAACCCTGTCCGGTGGCGAGCGTGCCCGCGTACTGCTGGCGCGTGCGCTGGCGACCGAAACGCCAATCCTGCTGGCCGACGAACCGCTGGCCGCGCTGGACCCGGCACACCAGCTGCAGATCATGGGCCTGCTGCGCCAGCTGGCGGGGCAGGGCATGGCGATTGCCGTGGTACTGCATGATCTGACGCTGGCCTCGCGCTTCTGCCACCAGGTCTGCGTGCTGCAGCAGGGCCGCATCCAGGCGCACGGCCAGCCGTCGCAGGTACTGGACGATACCTTGCTGCGCCAGGTCTTCGGCCTGCAGGCGCTGCGCCTGCAGCAGCTCGATGCCGATTGCATCGTGCCCTGGGAAGTGCTGACCTGAAGCACCGGCACAAGCCCGTGGGGAATGCCCACGAAGCGCCCACCCGTCATGCCCGCCGATTACAATGGCGGTTTACATCAGCTGCCTGTTGCCTCTCATTTCCATGCAGACAACCATTACCCGTTTCGAGGGCGGCAACGCTCTCACCCATTTCCGTTCCCAGCAACTCCTGAGCCAGATCCAGGCGATCGCTCCCGGCGTGCGTGCCATCACTGGCCAGTTCATGCACTGGGTTGAAAGCGACCAGCCGCTGGATGCGACCAGCCAGCAGGCGCTGCAACAGCTGCTGACCTATGGCGAGCCGGCCGATGCCGCCGACAAGCCGCTGGCCAGCATCGTCGTCACGCCGCGCGTCGGCACCGTGTCGCCCTGGGCTTCCAAGGCCACCGATATCGCGCGCAACTGCGGCCTGACTGATGCCGCCAGCGTGCGCCGCATCGAGCGCGGCACCGTGTATGCGCTCGAGGGCAGCAAGCTCAAGGACGGCCAGCTGGAGCAGATCGCTGCGCTGCTGCACGATCGCATGACCGAAAGCGTGCTGCCCACGCTGGATGCCGCCAACAGCCTGTTCACGCACCTGGACCCGGTGCCGATGGAGCATGTGGACGTGCTCGGCGGTGGCCGTGCCGCGCTGGAGGAGGCCAACCGCGACTGGGGCCTGGCCCTGGCCGACGACGAGATCGACTACCTGCTGCAGGGCTTCCAGGAGCTCAAGCGCAACCCGACTGACGTTGAACTGATGATGTTCGCGCAGGCCAACAGCGAACACTGCCGCCACAAGATCTTCAACGCCGAGTTCACCATCGATGGCGAAGCGCAGCCGCACTCCCTGTTCGGCATGATCCGCAATACCGAAAAGGTATCACCGCAGCACACCATCGTCGCCTATTCCGACAACGCCGCCATCATGGAAGGCGGTACCAGCCTGCGCTTCATGGCCGATGAATCCACCGAGCAGGGCATGCGCTACCGCGGCCAGGACAAGCTGCAGCACGTGCTGATGAAGGTCGAGACGCACAACCACCCGACCGCGATTTCCCCGTTCCCGGGCGCTTCTACCGGCGCCGGCGGCGAGATCCGTGACGAGGGTGCAACCGGCCGTGGCTCGCGTCCCAAGGCCGGCCTGACCGGTTTTACGGTATCGAAGCTGTGGGGCGGCATGAGCGACCAGCCGGGCGGCAAGCCCGAGCACATCGCCAGCCCGCTGCAGATCATGACCGAAGGCCCGCTGGGTGGCGCCGCCTTCAACAACGAATTCGGCCGTCCCAACCTGACCGGCTATTTTCGTGAATACGAGCAGACCATCGTCAGCCGTACGCAGGACGGCGTGCAGGTGCGCCAGATGGGCTACCACAAGCCGATCATGATCGCCGGTGGCCTGGGCAGCATCGATGCCAGCCAGACGCACAAGATCGAATTCCCGCCCGGCACGCTGCTGATCCAGCTGGGTGGCCCCGGCATGCGCATCGGCATGGGCGGAGGTGCGGCCAGCTCGATGAGCAGCGGCGCCAACGCGGCGCACCTGGACTTCGACTCGGTGCAGCGTGGCAACCCGGAAATCGAGCGCCGTGCGCAAGAGGTGATCAACCATTGCTGGGCGCTTGGCGAAGCCAACCCGATCCTGGCGATCCACGACGTTGGTGCCGGCGGCCTGTCCAACGCCTTCCCTGAGCTGGTCAACGATGCTGGCCGCGGTGCGCGCTTTGACCTGCGCAGCGTGCCGCTGGAAGAAACCGGCCTGGCACCCAAGGAAATCTGGTGCAACGAAAGCCAGGAACGCTACGTGATGGCGATTGCGCCGGAAAGCCTGGCGCAGTTCCGCGCCCTGTGCGAGCGCGAGCGCTGCCCGTTTGCCGTGGTCGGCGTTACCACCGAAGAGCGCCACCTGCATGTGGGCGCGGTCGATCTGAACAGTGGCGACATCGTCGATGAGGACCTGCCGGTCGACATGCCGATGAACGTGCTGCTGGGCAAGCCGCCGAAGATGCAGCGCGACGTCAAGACCGTCACGCACCAGGGCATGCCGCTGGATACCGGCGACCTGGACCTGCAGCAGGCCATCATCCAGGTGCTGAGCCACCCGACCGTGGCCAGCAAGCGCTTCCTGATCACCATCGGCGACCGCGCCGTTGGTGGCCTGACGCACCGCGACCAGATGGTTGGCCCGTGGCAGGTGCCGGTGGCCGACGTGGCCGTGACGCTGGCCGACTTTGCCGGCGTTGCCGGCGAAGCCATGAGCATGGGCGAACGCACGCCGCTAGCGGTGTTCGATGCCCCGGCCTCCGGCCGCATGGCCGTGGCCGAAGCCATCACCAACCTGCTGGCGGCCCCGATCGAGTTGCCGCGCGTCAAGCTGTCCGCCAACTGGATGGCAGCCTGTGGCGAAGCCGGTGAAGATGCCGCGCTGTATCGCACGGTAGAAGCCGTCGGCATGAAACTGTGCCCGGAGCTCGGCATTTCGATTCCGGTCGGCAAGGACTCGCTGTCCATGCGCACCCAATGGCAGGATCCGTCTGCCGAAGGCGCGGCACAGGCACGCAAGGTGGTATCGCCGGTCAGCCTGATCGTGACCGCCTTTGCCTCGCTGCAGGACGTGCGTGGCACGCTCACGCCTCAGCTGGACCGTGACGTTCCCGATTCCCGCCTGCTGCTGATCGACCTGGGTCGTGGCCAGCAGCGCATGGCCGGCAGCATCCTGAGCCAGGTACTGGGGCAGGGCGGCGACATTGTGCCGGACCTGGACCAGGCGAAAGACCTGGTGAACCTGGTCAATGCCGTCAACACCCTGCGCGCACAGGGCAAGATCCTGGCCTACCACGACCGCAGCGACGGTGGCCTGCTGGCCGCCGTGGCCGAGATGGCTTTTGCCGGCCATGTCGGCGTGGCGCTGACGGTGGACATGCTGCTGGCGCACGGCGACGGCGTCAGCGACAGCCGCCTGGACAGCGGCGAAGCCAAGAACTGGGCACAGCAGACATCGGGCCGCCGCCACGAGGAAACGCTCAAGGCGCTGTTCAACGAAGAACTCGGCGTGATCCTGCAGGTACGCAAGGAAGACCGCAACGAGGTGATGCAGGTGCTGAATGCACACGGCCTGGGTGGCTGCAGCCATTTCATCGGCAATGTGCGCAACGAAAGCTCCGAAGTCGATGCCGGCAAGGGCCAGCTGACGATCTGGCGCGATGCGCAGAACATTTTTGCTGCCGATCTGGAAGACCTGCACCAGGTCTGGGACAGCGTGAGCTGGAAGATTGCCCAGCAGCGCGACAACCCGGCCTGTGCCGACAGCGAACACCGTGCCGCCGGCGACCGCAAGGATCCGGGCATGCACATGCACCTGACCTTCACGCCCGAAGCCCCGGCTGTGCACACCAGCCGTCCGCGCGTAGCCGTGCTGCGCGAGCAGGGCGTCAACTCGCACGTGGAAATGGCCTACGCCTTCGACCGTGCCGGTTTCGACACGCTGGACGTGCACATGACCGACCTGCAGGCCGGCCGCGTCAGCCTGTCCCAGGTGCAGGGCGTGGTCGCCTGCGGCGGCTTCAGCTACGGCGACACCCTGGGTGCCGGCGTGGGCTGGGCGCGCAGCATCACCTTCAACCCGGTGCTGCGTGACGCTTTTGCCGCATTCTTTGCGCGCAATGACACCTTCGCGCTGGGCGTCTGCAACGGTTGCCAGATGTTTGCCGAACTGGCCAGCATGATCCCCGGTGCCGAGCACTGGCCGCGCTTCACGCACAACCAGAGCGCCCGCTTCGAGGCGCGCTACAGCATGGTCGAGGTGCTGGATTCGCCCAGCATCTTCCTGCAGGGCATGGCCGGCAGCCGCCTGCCGATCGCCGTGGCGCACGGCGAGGGCTTTGCCAACTTCGCGGTGCAGGGCGATCACGCCCAGGTGCACAAGGCAATGCGCTACGTGGACAACCATGGCCAGCCGACCGAAACCTACCCGTTCAACCCGAACGGCAGCCCGGGCGGCCTGACCGCCGTCACCACCGCCGATGGCCGTTTCACCGCCATGATGCCGCACCCGGAGCGCGTGTTCCGTCCGCTGCAGATGAGCTGGATCGACCCGGCGCTGGCAGGTGACAAGACCGGCTTCAGCCCATGGATGCAGCTGTGGGTGAATGCCCGCAAGTGGGTCGGCTGATCCACAGCAGCTGACGCTGAAAAGCCAACGGGCCTGCAGGTTATATCCTGCAGGCCCGTCCTGTTTTAGGGGATGCCCCGGCTCAATGCCGGAACTTCACCGTATCCGGCGAGTTCGCACCGCCGGTCATGACGAAGTTCATCGCTTCCTCGAAGGTCCAGTCAGTCGGCACCACGTCTTCCATTGGCACGATCTCGATATAGCCGGAGGTCGGGTTGGGCGAGGTCGGGACGTAGACGGCGGCCAGTTCCTTGCCGCTGTCGGCATCGGTCAATACGCGCGTCACCAGGCCCACGGCCTTCATCTCCGAAGACGGGAAGTTGATCAGCACCACGCGCTGGCCCTTGACCGAGGGATTGCTCAGCGTCTCGATGAAGCGCTTGGTCGCCTTGTAGATGATCTGCACGCCGGGCAGGCGGATCATCAGGTCTTCCATCCACTTGATCAGCTGGCGGCCGATCACCTGCGTCGCCAGCAGGCCGATGATGTACAGCGTCAGCAGGGTCAGCAGCACTGCCATCAGGTTCTGGAACTCGGTCGCCAACAGCCATTGCGAGGCGGTAGCCGAGATCGGTTCGATCAGGCTGGCGGCGGCACTGACCAGTGGCTTGCCGGCATTCGCCAGCAGGCCGAACATGAACTGGAAGACCCACCAGGTGACGTACAGCGGGGCAATGGCAAAAAAGCCGGTCAGGATATGGCGCAGCAGGTGCGATTTCTTCGCGGTTGCAGGGGCAGGGGAGGTCTGGGAATCGTCGTCCATGGTTCAGGCAGGTAAAAATCAGTCAGGCAGCTGACAGCTGCCATCAACAGGAATTGTAGGGACTTCACCGCCGCCAGTAGTCTGCTCAGGCACTATCCTCATCCACAGAAGTGCTAGCAGGTGCAACAGCCACCGGATCCGTCAGCGTCTGCAGTTGCAGATGGCGCGCATCCAGCCGCGGGTAGCCGGAGAAGCGCAGCCGGTAGCCCTGCGCCGTGGTCTGCAGTCGCGCCCGGTAGCCGAGCGGCATGGTCACCTTGTCGCGGATATGGCCAAACGGAAAGCCGGTCAGCACCGGCAGGCCGGTGATTTGCCGCAGCACGCCGATCACGCTGTTGAAATCGTAGCTGGCGTCGTAGCCGTCTTCCTCGTCTCGCAGGCGGAAGGTGCCCAGCACGATTGCCTGCTGCTGCTTGAGCACGCCGGACAGCTGCAGCGTCTGCAGCATGCGCTCCAGCCGGTAGGGCTGTTCACCCACATCCTCGATGAACAGGATACCGCCCGGCACCCGCGGCATCCACGGGCTGCCGGCCAGTGCGGCCAGCACCGACAGGTTGCCGCCCCAGAATACGCCTTCCAGATCCAGCGCACGCGGCGTCGGCTGCGCCACCTCGATGGTCTGGTGCGTGCTGGTCACGGTCTGCACAAATTGCTGCAGCGCAAAGCTGCTCGGCCAGGGGCTGCCAAACTCGCTGTAGAACATCGGTCCGGCAAAGCTGCCGGTACGGCCCTGCGCCAACAGCGCTAGCTGCAACGCGCAGACATCGCTGTAACCCAGGAACAGCGTACCGGCTTCGCGCATGCGGCTGCCCAGGGACGCCCAGTCGATCAGCGGCAACAGCCGGATCGCGCCATAGCCACCACGGGCACCCAGCAGCACCTGCGGTGCTGCGACACGGCCACTGGCCACCTCCTGCAGGTCGGCCGCGCGTTCGGCATCGGTACCGGCAAAGCGCTGATGGCGCCGGCCGAGTGCCACCGTGTTTTCCAGCGCAAAACCGGCACGCTGCAGGCGTTGCAGGCCGATGTCGATGCGTTCCGGATTGGGCAGGTAGCCGGATGGGGCGACCAGGCGCAGCCGGGGGGCATCCGGGTGTCGTGCCAGCGGCGTCTGTGCGGCACAGGCCGGCAGCCAGATGCCGGCAGTCGCAGCCGTGCCGGCCTGCAACAGGCTGCGGCGGGTAAATGGTGATCCAGACATGAACATGTACGCATTTTCCCTGTAATTCCCGCTCTGGCAAGACAGGGCGCATCACGGTTCTGACACAATACCTATCGACTATCATGCTAAATATGACGCTACATGCATGCTGGCGTCACTTGTCCTGTCGTCCTTCTTGTTTCCATGCCTCCTTACGTGCTTCGTCCCCTGCAGCAATGGTCTATCGATGCCATCCTCGCGGTGCAGGAAAAAGCGTATGCGCCGTTCCTGGTGGAGCAGGCGCATGTGCTGCAAGGCAAGCTCGATGCCGGCCCGCCCGGTCATCCGCTGAGCTGGGGGGCGGCGCTGGCAGATGCGCCAAATGAGCTGTGCGGCTATGCCATTGCCGTGCCCTGGTCCAGCAAGCAAGTGCCGATGTGGAACCACACGCGCCTGGTATCGCCACAGCAGGCCGATTGCCTGTACGTGCACGATATCGCGGTGGCGCCGCGGCACCACGGCAGCGGCCTGGCGAATCGCCTGATGCAGCAGGTGCTGAACCAGGGTGCCTCCTGTGACTGGCCGCAGGCCGCGCTGGTGGCGGTACAGGGCGCCGACAACTACTGGCGCCGCTTTGGCTTTGCGCCGGCACCGGGGCCGGATGTCGGCAGCTTCGGCCCGGACGCGGTGTGGATGATGCGCGCCTACCTGCCTGCGCGCAAGCCCTGAAAACGCTTGTGCGCGGCCGCCTCGGCTAGAATCGGCCACTCTACACTTCGTTGCAGCGGCACCCGGTGCCCGCACACGAGTTCTCCGATGATTCACGCTGGCCTGAGCGATCTTCCGGCGTGACCGAACAAGGAACGCCATGAACACGACCAAAGCATCCCACGGCCAGTGGAGCTCCCGATTTGGCTTCATTCTTGCCGCCACTGGCTCCGCCGTGGGTCTGGGCAATATCTGGAAATTTCCCTATATGACCGGCGTCAGCGGCGGCTCGGCCTTTGTGCTGACCTATCTGCTGTGCATCACGCTGATCGGCGTGCCAATCCTGATCATGGAATGGCTGATTGGCCGTCGTGCCCAGCAGAACCCGATCCAGGCGATGGAGTTCGTCGCACGCCAGGAAGGCCGCTCGCCGGCCTGGAAAGTACTGGGCTTTGTCGGAATTCTGGGTGCCTTCCTAATCCTGTCCTTCTACAGCGTGATTGGCGGCTGGGCGCTGGATTACCTGTTCCTGACCGGCTCCGGCACCTTCCAGGGCATGACCGGCAAGGAAACCGGTGCCGTCTTCGAGGGCTTTCTGGCCAATGCTGGCAGCCTGATGCTCTGGCATACCGTGTTCATGGGCCTGACCGTCTGGATCGTTGCCATGGGCGTCACCACCGGCCTGGAGCGCGCCTCGCGCATCATGATGCCGGGCCTGGCGCTGGTGCTGCTGATCCTGGTCGGCTACGCTGCCGTGGCCACGGACTCCTTCGGCCGCGCGGCCGCCTTCCTGTTCACGCCGGACTGGAGCGCCATCAACGGCCAGGTGGTGCTGGCAGCGCTGGGACACGCCTTCTTCACGCTGTCGCTCGGCATGGGCATCATGACGGCCTACGGTGCCTATCTGGGCAAGGAAGTGAACCTGCTGAGCACGGCACGCACCGTGGTGATCCTCGACACCACGATTGCCCTGATGGCCGGCATGGCGATCTTCCCGCTGGTGTTTGCGCACAACCTGGAGCCCAGCTCCGGCCCCGGCCTGATCTTCGTGACGCTGCCGATCGCCTTCGGCAACATGACGGGCGGCACCGTGCTGGGCGCACTGTTCTTCGTCCTGCTGAGCTTTGCTGCGCTGACGTCTTCGATGTCGCTGCTGGAGCCGGTGGTGGCGCTGGTGGAAGAGCGCACCTCGCTGGGCCGCAAGAGCGCCGCCGTCACCGCCGGTGTGGTGATCTGGCTGCTGGGCGTGGCGTCGCTGCTGTCCTTCAACCACTGGAGCGAGATCCAGATCCTGGGCAACAATATTTTCGATTTCCTGGACAAGCTGACCAGCAAGTTCATGCTGCCGCTGACCGGCTTGGGCATCATCATTTTTGCCGGCTGGTTCATGAACCAGGAAAAGATCCGCCAGGAGCTGGGCCTGGAAGGCACGGCCTACCTGATCTGGAGCCTGGTGAGCCGCTTTGTCGCACCGCTGGCAGTGATTGCGGTGTTTATCAGCATGTTGCTGGGTTGATGCATGCAGCTGTCTGAGCGCCCGCGCCTGGCCACGGCCCCCTTGTTGGATGTCTCGGATCGGCATGCCCGCTTTTTCTGGCGGCTGCTGAGCCGACGCGCCTTGCTGTATACCGAGATGATCAATATGGGCGCCATCATGCGCGGTGCGGCCGAAAGCCACCTGCGCTACAACGCCGAAGAGCATCCGGTGGCGCTGCAACTGGGTGGCAGCGATCCGGCCATGCTGGCGGGCAGCGCCCGGGCCGGCGAGCAATGGGGCTATGACGAGATCAACCTGAACTGCGGCTGCCCAAGCGACCGTGTGCAACAGGGCGCTTTTGGGGCCTGCCTGATGCGCGAACCGGTGCGCGTGGCCGACTGCATCAAGGCGATGCAGGATGCCGTCACGCGCGTGCCGGTCACGGTCAAGCACCGCATCGGCCTGGACAAGGACGAAAGCTATGCCATGGTGCGCGATTTCGTCGGCACGCTGGCCGATGCCGGCTGCCAGGTGTTCATCGTGCATGCACGCAATGCCTGGCTCAAGGGCCTGAGCCCGAAGGAAAACCGCGAAATCCCGCCGCTGCGTTATGACGTCGCCTACCAGCTCAAACGTGATTTCCCTGATCTGCATATCAGCGTCAATGGTGGTATTGCCACGGCGGAGCAGATCCGTGAACACTGGCAGCATCTGGATGGCGTGATGATTGGCCGCGAGGCCTGGCACAACCCCTGGAGCCTGACCCAGTGGGATGCGCTGATGGAAGGCAGCGAGGACCTGAGCCCGCGCGTGGATCGCGATGCGGTGGAACTGGCCATGGTCGAATACATGGAGCGCGAGGCGCAGCAGCACGATACCTGGTGGTATGCCGTGGCACGTTGCATGCTGGGCCTGCGCCATGGCCAGCGCGGTGCGCGCCGCTGGCGCCAGGTCTGGAGCGATCACCGCCTGAAGAACGAGCCCGCTCGTGAGGTCTACCGGCTGGCGCAGCAGGCGCTGGCGGCTGACCAGCTGCCCGTCACCGACGCATGAGCACACCGGCCATCACGCGACCTGCGGTGGTGCAGGGGCTGACGCACAGCCTGTCGATTGCGCTGGGCTATTTTCCGGTGGCGTTTTCCTTTGGCCTGATGGCGATTCAGGCTGGCTTTTCGCCGCTGCTGGCGACCATGACCTCTGTCGTAGTTTATGCTGGCGCGGCGCAGTTCGTGCTGGTGGCGCTGGCTGCCGCCGGTGCCGGGCCGTTCAGCATCATCGGCACGATTTTGCTGATGAATATACGCCACCTGTTCTACGGTCCCTCGATCCTGGACAAGCTGGGGCAGGGCGCACCACTGTTGCCAACGCCGCTGCTGGCGTTCTGGCTGACCGATGAGGTCTATGCCGCGTCGGTCAGCAAGCTGGACAGCATTGCGCCAGCTGATCGCCAGGGCTGGTATCTGGGCATGGAGCTGGGCGCGTATGCGTCCTGGGTCGGCGGCACCATGCTGGGTGCCGTGTTGGGCCAGCAGCTGGGCGCGCAATCACCCTGGCTGAACCAGACGCTGGACTTCGTGCTGCCTTCGCTGTTCATCGCGCTGCTGCTGGAAATGTTCCGCCACGCGCGCGTGCAGGTCACGCTGGGCGCCATGATCAGCACCATGCTGCTGCTGTGGCTGCTGCCCTCACACTACGCCATGCTGGGCGGGCTGGCCAGCGGCGCGCTGCTGGGTGCGTTCTACGCCGGGAGGGAACATGCAGCACGCTGATTCGCTCTGGTGGGTGATCCTGCTCTGCGGCGCCGGCACGTTTTTGCTGCGCCTGCTGCCGATGCGCTGGATGCAGCGCAGCCAGCAAGGCGGCCAGACGCCGCCGCCACGGCTGATGGGGGCGCTGCAGGCACTCGGACCAGCCGCGATTGGTGCCCTACTGGTGGCAGCGCTGTGGCCGCAATGGTCCTGGGGCGAGCCGCTCTGGCAAGTGGCACGGCTGCTGCTGGCGATCAGCGCGATGCTGCTGGCGCGCCGCATTGCCGGTGGCGTTGCCATGCCGACGCTGGCCGGCGTGCTGGCCTTTGGCCTGCTCTCGTGGTGGTGGCTAGCCACAGGCTGAGTGCGGCCGGATTTTGCGGTAAGCTGGCGGTTTTCCGCAACTGACAGACACATCCCCATGATCAAGCACATCGTCATCTGGTCCCTGCACAATCCCGCCGACGCCCCGCGCATGAAAGAGCTGCTGGAAAGCTGCCGCCACTGCGTGCCCGGCATCATCACGCTGGAAGTGGGTCTGCGCAGCGACGGTCTGGAAGCCAATGCCGATATCGTGCTGTACTCCGTGTTCGAGGACAAGGCGGCACTCGATGCCTACCAGGACCATCCCGATCACATGGCGGTGAAGGCCAAGGTCAAGCCGATGTGCTCCAGCCGCACCGTGCTGGATTACGCTGCATGAGCGAAGCGCCGCCGCCGCGCGTCAATATCCCGCTGGTGCCGTTTGCCGACCACCTGGGCCTGCAGATCCACATGGCGGTCGAAGGCCGCTCCGAGGTGCGCTACACGCCGCTGCCGGAGCACCTGAATTCCTTCCACGTGGTGCACGGCGGTGTCTGCATGACACTGCTGGACGTGACCATGGCCACGGCCGCGCGTTCTCTGGAAGAGGGCATGGGCGTGGTCACGATCGAGATGAAAAGCAGTTTCATGCGCCCGGCGCAGGGCGATCTAGTGGGCGAAGGCCGGATTCTGCACCGCACCGCCACCATGGCCTTTGTCGAGGCCAGCATCCGTGATGCCAAGGGGCAGCTCTGCACCCACGGCACCGGCACCTTCAAGTACGTGCGCAAGCTGGCGGTAGGCAGCCGCAAGGCGCAATCGCTGCAACTGCCGCAGGACATGCAGCCGGTGATTGCCACCGACTGAGCCTGGCGACTGGCCGCTTACAGCGGGTATTCGCGCTTGATCTCCACCGCATCGGCCGGCACGCGGCGATAGTCCATCGGCGCATTCGGCGGCAGGCCTTGCGCTTCCAGGCGGTCTTCCAGTTCGCCCATGTAGGACGCAATGGTGTTGCCGCTGGTATCGACGCGGCTGCAGACCTGGTCCTGCAGCGTGTTCAGGCGGCTGTCCATCCATTGCTGCAACTGGCTCTGGCGGTCGCGCGATTCGGTTTCGATGCGGTCAATCATGCCGCGCAGCTCAGTGTAACGGCTGGCTTCGGCCTTGTCGGCCAGTTCGCGCTGCGTCTTCATTTCCTTGGTGTGGGCACGCGTTTCCAGCAGTGAGCTGGTCTGGATCATCACGGCATAGCCGAGGAACAGGATCACTGCCAGCAGCAGCAGGCCCAGCATCACCAGACCCAGCGGCCCCTCGACCGTGGTCACGCCCAGGTTGAGCACGGTATTGCGGGACAGCTCCAGCCAGTTGAGCGTGACAAAGCCGCCCACCAGGACAAAGAAAAGAATCATGATCAGGGAACGGAAGCGCATGGAATCTCCTTGGGCGGCTGCATGCCGCATGCGCTGAATATACCGCAGCGCCAGGCCGGATGCCTGCAGGAGAACATGCCGTCTGCAGCGCCAGCGTGACGCATGCACGATTCCGCCAAGTCCTTGCTGCGGCGCCGAAAGCAGGCTCCGACAGTGGCATACTCTAGCGTTTTGCATGTCCACCCAACTATCGGAGCAGGCTCAAGTGACCGCCATCATCCAGAAAATAGCCAATGAAATCAAAGTGCTGCCAAAGCAAGTTCAGGCAGCAGTCGAACTTCTGGATGGCGGTGCCACGGTGCCCTTTATTGCGCGCTACCGCAAGGAAGCCACCGGCGGCCTGGACGATATCCAGCTGCGCGAACTGGAAGCGCGCCTGTCTTATCTGCGTGAGCTGGCCAGCCGCCGCGAGGCCATCCTCAAGAGCATCGACGAGCAGGGCAAGCTGACGCCCGAGCTGCATGCCGCCATCGAGGCCGCACCCACCAAGCAGGAGCTGGAAGACCTCTACCTGCCGTACAAGCCCAAGCGCCGGACCAAGGGCCAGATCGCACGTGAATTCGGTATCGAGCCGCTGGCCGATCTGCTTTATGCCGATCCCACGCGTGACCCGCAGATCGAGGCGCAGGCCTATGTGCTGGCCGAGAAAGGCGAGGGCGGCGAGGATTTCACCACCATCCCGGCAGTGCTGGATGGCGTGCGCGACATTCTGAGCGAACGCTGGGCCGAAGATGCCAGCCTGGTGCAGCTGCTGCGCGGCTGGCTCTGGGAAGAAGGCCTGTTCCAGAGCAAGCTGATGGATGGCAAGAACGAGAACGATCCGGAAGTGGCCAAGTTCCGCGACTACTTTGACTACGACGAGCCGATAGGCCGCGTGCCCTCTCACCGCGCGCTGGCGGTGTTCCGTGGCCGCAGCCAGGACATCCTGGACGCCAAGCTGGTGCTGCCCGAGGTCGATGCCCGGGCAGCCGATGCGCGCAGCCGCCTGCAGCAGCCCAGCCTGGCCGAAGGCCGTATCGCGCGGCATCTGGGCTGGAGCCACCAGGGCCGCCCGGCCGATGACCTGCTGCGCAAGTGCGTGGCCTGGACCTGGCGCGTCAAGCTGTCCTTGTCACTGGAGCGCGACCTGTTTGCACGCCTGCGCGACGATGCCGAGCAAGTGGCGATCAAGGTGTTTGGCGATAACCTGCGTGACCTGCTGCTGGCGGCGCCGGCTGGCCAGAAATCGGTCATGGGCCTGGACCCGGGCATCCGAACCGGCGTCAAGGTGGCCGTAGTCGATGCCACCGGCAAGCTGCTGGAGACCGCCACCGTGTTCCCGCACGAGCCACGTCGCGACTGGGATGGCAGCCTGCACACGCTGGCGCGCCTGTGCGCGCAGCATGGCGTGCAGCTGATCGCCATCGGCAACGGCACCGCCAGCCGCGAAACCGACAAGCTGGCGGCCGACCTGATCAAGTTGCTGGAAAAGACCGCCGCCGCCAACCAGATGGCCAAGCCGCAGATCCAGAAAGTGGTGGTGAGTGAGGCCGGCGCCTCGGTCTACAGCGCCAGCGAATACGCCAGCCAGGAAATGCCGGATGTGGACGTCAGCCTGCGTGGTGCCGCCAGCATCGCGCGCCGCCTGCAGGATCCTCTCGCCGAGCTGGTCAAGATCGATCCGAAAAGCATCGGCGTGGGCCAGTACCAGCACGATGTGAACCAGAGTGATCTGGCCCGCACGCTGGATGCCGTGGTCGAGGACTGCGTGAACGGTGTTGGCGTGGACCTGAACACTGCCAGCGCGCCGCTGCTGAGTCGCGTTTCCGGCCTGAGTGGCACCGTGGCCAAGGCGATCGTCAAGTGGCGCGAAGCGAACGGCGCCTTTGCCGACCGCGCCCAGTTGCTCAAGGTGACGGGCCTGGGCCCCAAGACCTTCGAGCAGAGTGCCGGCTTCCTGCGCATCCGCGACGGCAGCAATCCGCTCGACATGACTGGCGTGCACCCGGAAACCTATCCGGTGGTGGAACGCATCATTGCCCAGGTTGGCAAGCCGGTGGACCAGCTGATGGGCCGTGCCGAGCTGCTGAAAACGCTGCGTCCTGAGCTGTTTGCCAACGACCAGTTCGGCGTCATCACGGTCAAGGACATCCTGCAGGAGCTGGAAAAGCCCGGCCGTGACCCGCGTCCGGACTTTGCCGTGGCGCGCTTCAACGAGGGCGTGGAAGATATCGCTGACCTGCGCGAAGGCATGGTGCTGGAAGGCACGGTCAGCAACGTGGCGGCCTTTGGCGCCTTCGTCGATCTGGGCGTGCACCAGGACGGCCTGGTGCACGTGAGCCAGCTGTCCAACCGCTTTGTGCAGGACGCGCATGAAGTCGTCAAGACCGGCCAGATCGTCAAGGTCAAGGTGCTGGAGGTCGATGTGGCGCGCAAGCGCATCAGCCTGACCATGAAGCTGGACGCGCCCACCGGCCACCAGCGCCCGCAAGGCCAGGAGCGCCGTTCCGGCAGCGGTGGCCAGGGTGCCCGTCACTACGGCGCTGGTCAGGGCAGGGGACAGGCGCAGCCGACCGCCATGGCCTCGGCATTCGACAAGCTCAAGGGCCTGAAGCGCTGATCCGCACAACAATTTAGCAGATAATGGATTGATGTGCGCCGTCCCCAAACCGGACAGCTGCCGCACTGGCGCACATCCCATCGTACGGTAGCTGCCGCACCAGACACGAGGCCTCCATGTCCCAGCACGTCCTGTTCATCGTCAACGCTGCTCCCTACGGCAACGAAAACTGCCATTCCGCCCTGCGCCTGGCGCTGGCACTGGCCGGCAAGGACAGTCAGCCCAAGGTGACCATGTTCCTGATGTCGGATGCCACCGTGGTGGCACTGCCGAACCAGGCCCATGCCAGCGGCGCCACGCTGCAGGAAATGGTGGAAATGCTGGTCGATCTGGGTGGCACGGTGCGTGTCTGCCGCACCTGCATGCAGAACCGCGGCCTGCTGGAGCTGCCGCTGATCGCCGGTTGCGAGATCGGCAACCTGGGCGAGCTGGCCGACTACACACTGGCCGCCGACAAGGTACTGGTGTTCTGATCGCCGCTGGCCGGCTTCACGTCGGCTTCACGTCGGCTTCAGGCCGCCTGCTTGCGCCGCAGCGTCCATTCGAAATCGAAGCGGCTGACTTCGTCACCAGCTTCGTCGGTGCCGACGCTGCTGACCCAGACCGTTACTCCCTCATCCTGCCGCAAGGCCTGTTGCAGGGCCTGATCGAACACCGCCCCCTGATCGCAACGGAAACGGATGCGGCCGCGCGCCTTCTTGCCAAAGCTGGAGCGGTTGTTCGCCACCAGCATCGATACTGGCTGGCCGCTGGCATGGATTTTTTGCATCAGCAGTACGCCGGTCGACATCTCGGCCGCCATCGCCTGCACGGCAAAATACATGGACTGGAACGGGTTCTGGTTGATCCAGCGGTGCTTGACCGTGGTGGTGCAGCCCTTGGCGTCCAGTGAAGTCACGCGTACCCCGCACCAGAAAGCGGACGGCAGCTTGAAGAAGGTGTAGAGCAGGATATTGCGCGGGGTGAATTGCATCAGGTGGCCGTCAAATAAATAAAAGCACGATCGTTCTATTCGTGGAGTATAGATGCTAGTAAGCACAGAGGTGCTGCGGACAAACCCTTGAACGCCATCTGGCCTAGAATGGCAGACATGTAAAACATGCCCGAGCGGGAATATCCACCATGCTGCAACCTGTCGATACCCCCCAGGATCTGGGACTGGCGGTCTACCGCACACGCAAGCAACAAGGTCTGACCCAGGCTGAACTGGCCCTGGCGGCCGGCGTCGGCCTGCGCTTTGTGGTGGAACTGGAAGCCGGCAAGCGCACCGTACGACTGGAAAAAGTATTGCAGGTGCTGCAGGCGCTGGGTGCCCAGCTGCAACTGGACGGCGTGCCGCTGGCCGATAACCTGCAGGAGCAGCCATGAGCAGCACCGTCCCCGATCGCGCCCATACCCGACTGCAGGTGCGCCTGCTGGGGCAGGTAGTCGGTACGCTCAGCAGCAGTGGCCAGGCACCGGGTGTACGCGGCGGCTCGAACCTGGCCATGCCCTCACAGGGCTGGCTGCAGTTCCGCTACCACCGCGACTGGCTGGCCCATGCCGATGCCGTGCCACTCTCCCTGCATCTGCCCTTGCAGGCCGAGGCTTTTGGCCACTGGGCCAGTCTGGCATTTTTTGGCAGCCTGCTGCCCTCCGGCGCGATGCGCGAGTCGCTGGCACAACGCCTGCAGGCCGCCGCCGATGACGATATCGCGCTGCTGGATGCCCTCGGCACCGACTTGCTGGGAGCCGTGACGCTGCACGCACTGCCACCCAACCGCCGCCGCTGGAAGGCCGCCCCATTGACGCTGGAAGAACTGCAGGCCGAGGCGCAGCAGCTGTCCATTTTTGACGATGCCGATATCCAGCAGGAGCTGCCGGCACTGCCCGCCGGCCATGTCGAACGCCAGGCCTGCATCAGCCTGCTGCTGGCGCGTCCGCAGGCCGCGCGTGGCGGCTGGCCCGCAGACCATGCGCTGGTCCCGCTTTGGCAGCAGCAGGACGGCCAGGACGTGCAGCCCTGCAGCAGCCATCTGCTCTGGCTGGCCACGCCGGGTCAGGATGCAGCCCTGTTCCAGCGTCACTGGTGCCAGCAGTTGCTGCAGGCCATTGGCGTGTCTGTCATGCCGATGCAGGCGATGCCACCCGGCGAGATGACGGCGCTGCTGCAGCTGCGTCCGGACCGTTATTACGACGAGGAGCAGCGCTGCCAGCGCTGGCCAGCCGAGACCCTCGGACAGGCCATGGGCCTGACGCCGGGAGCCAGCCAGTCCCGCCAGGCCACAGGCTGGCCAGCGGCGTTTGCGCTGCTGCGTGAGCAGATCCGCCCACATGCCAGCCTGATACTGCAATTGCTCGATGCCGTCATCGCAGGCGTGCTGCTGGGCGCGGCTGATCTGGCACCGCACCAGCTGCTGTTGCGCCAGCCGCGCCATGCGGAAGAGGGCGTGACACTGGCGCCACTGCACGATGTGCTGTGCCAGCCGCAGGCGCAGCGCATGGCCCTGGCGATCGGCCGGCACCAGCTGGCGACACCGCCAGGTTCAGTCGCCTGGGAGCGTTTTGCCTGTGATTGCCAGCTGTCGCCCAACCAGGTGCGCAAGCGCGTGCGCCAGCTGGCGCAGACCATGGAACAGCAACTGCTGGTTCAGCAACAAGACCAGGACAGCCTGCTGGCCCAGCGGGAGGAGCTGCAGACCGTCGCAGCCTTCCTGCTGACGCGGGCGCAGGCCTTGCAGCAGGTGTAAATGGCTCACCGCGCGCCCCTGATCATTGCCGATTATTCGGATGACTGGCCCCGACAGTTTGCCGCCGAACGTAATCGGCTGCTGGCGGCACTGCCGACAGGTTTCGAGGTCGAACATGTGGGCAGCACGGCGGTTCCTGACCTGGCGGCCAAGCCCATCATCGACCTGATGCTAGGCGCAGCCAGCCTGTCAGACATCGAACAGGTGCTGCCGCTGCTACAGGGCTTGGGCTATGACTACCGGCCCGAGCATGAAGTGGCGCTGCCCGAACGCCGCTTTCTGGCCTGGCCCATGACCCGGCCCAGGCAGTTTCATCTGCACGCGGTAGAAATCGGCAGTCCGTTCTGGCATGACCATTTGCGCTTTCGAGACCGGCTGCGCGCCGATCCGGAACTCGCGCAACACTACGCGCAGTTGAAGCGGGCACTGGCCAAACGCTTTGGCGATGACCGCGCGGCCTACACCGAGGCCAAGAGCGGTTTCATCCGGGACGTACTGGCTGGCTGAGGCCGCAGCGCAGGGCCGGTCCGCCAGCCTGGCCTCAGATGTCTTCGAGCAGTACGTAAGGCAGTGGCAGCAGCTGCAGCTCCGGACCAGTGTCCGAACCGGCATGCAGCGTCGCCAGGCCCTGGCTCACGGCTTCCATCGCGTGCAGCTGCAGCGAGGCAATCAGTTCGAAGCCGTCTTGCGGCAGGGTAGCCACCTGGGCGATCAGGCCGCACTCGCCATCGCGCACGCTGTCAGCAGCGCCGGCGGTCGGCACCAGGAAAACATCCTGGCCGGCTTGCGGCAGGGCGGCACCATCGGCCAGCACGCCAGCCGCAATGCAGCCACGGCGCTTGATGGCACCGCGGAACTGGCTACGCGCCACCACTTCCTGCCCGGGATAGCAGCCCTTCTTGAAGCTGACGCCGCCCACGCTTTCGTAATTGATCATCTGCGGCACAAAGGCCTCCCAGGTCGCCTGAGACACCGTGGCCACGCCGCTGCGCACCTCGGACAGCTCCCAATCCTGGGCGCTGACACTGGCACCAACTGGTGCCGGCAGGCCTGCCGGCTGCAGGCACAGCGCACGCGGCAGCTGCGTATCCTGCCCCACGGACGGGTAGAGCCAGACCAGATCGCGCAGCTCCTGCTGCTGGTGCGCCCAGAGCACCGGCATGTCACCTTGCCAGGCCTGGCGTGCCGCCTCGCCCAGCAGGCCGTAGACAGCGATCTCGGCACTGACATCGGTCAGCGTCAGCTGGCTGCGCAGCTTGAACATGGTCAGGCGCTTCAGGATCTGCGCCAGCAGGTCCTGGCGGCACAGCAGCAAGTAGCGGTCCTCCTCGGCCGTGTGCAGCGTGCGCACGACGATGAAACTGGCCTGCATGCGGCCCTTGGCCGAGCAGAAGGCAGCCAGGCGCGCTTCGCCGGGCTGCAGCAGCGCCAGGTCATTGGTCAGCTGGCTGTGCAGGAAGCGCGTGGCATCGGCGCCGCGCGCCTCGATCACGCCCCAGCGGCTGTCAGCGCCGGAAAGTCTGGCCACGCCATCCGGCAGGCCAAAGGAAAGCAGGGGGGAACGGGGTGTAACAGGGGAGCTTTGCATGGCTGAATTATGATGTGGTTCTTTGGCGGGCTGTACCAGGCCCGCTCCGTTGAGCTGGTTTCAAGGATACCGTGTGCGCAAAATCATAGTTTTCATCCTGCTATTGCTGGGCCTGGCCGCCGGCGGCGTCTATTGGTGGTCATCGCAGCCACTGCGCTTGTCGCAGGAGATGGTCGATCTGGAAGTCACGCCAGGCGAAGGCGCGATCCAGATTGCGAAAGAAGCCGTGGCTGCCGGCGTACAGACCTCGCCGGACCTGCTGTCCTGGTGGCTGCGCCTGGCAGGACAGGCGCGCGGCGCCCAGTTCAAGGCCGGCACCTACGAGATCAAGCAGGGCGATTCCCCACAGGTGCTGCTGCGCAAGCTGCGCAATGGCGAATTTGCATTGCGCCAGGTGCGCATCGGCGAAGGCTGGAACCTGCGCCAGACGCGCGCAGCACTCGCCAAGGGGGACCATCTGCGTCCCGAATCCGCACAGCTGGATGAACAGGCGCTGCTGAAGACACTGGAACGCAAGGAAAACTCGCTCGAGGGCCTGCTGTTCCCCGATACCTACAAGTACGCCAAGAACGCCTCCGACATGACGGTGCTGCGCCTGGCCATGCGTACCATGGATCGCAAGCTGGAAGCTGCCTGGGCCAGCCGAGATGCCGATCTGCCCTACAAGAACCCCTACGAGATGCTGATCATGGCCAGCATCATCGAAAAGGAAACCGGCCGCCCCGAGGATAGGGCCATGGTGGCCTCGGTGTTCGTCAACCGCCTGCGCATCGGCATGCGCCTGCAAACCGACCCGACCGTGATCTACGGCATTGGCGACAGCTTTGACGGCAATCTGCGCAAGATCCACCTGCAGACCGATACCCCCTACAACACCTATACCCGGGCCGGCCTGCCGCCCACGCCCATCAGCATGCCGGGCGAAGCCTCGCTGGCCGCTGCCGCGCATCCTGCCAACAGCAAGGCGCTGTATTTCGTGGCGCGTGGTGATGGCAGCTCCGAATTCAGTGACACACTGGACGCGCACAACCGTGCCGTCAACAAGTACATCCGGGGGCGCTGATGGAGATACGACTACCTGGCCTGTTCCTGAGCTTTGAAGGCATTGACGGAGCCGGCAAGACCACCCATATCGCCACACTCGAAGCCGCGTTCCGCGCCCAGGGCAAGACGGTGCTGCGCACGCGTGAGCCGGGCGGCACGCCGCTGGCCGAATCGCTGCGCGAACTGGTGCTGTACCAGGAAATGGACGCGCTGACCGAGGCGCTGCTGGTATTTGCCGCACGCCGTGACCATGTGCAACAGGTGATCCTGCCGGCACTGGAGCGCGGTGACGTGGTGCTGTGCGACCGCTTCGCCGATGCTACCTTTGCCTACCAGGGCGCCGGCCGCGGCTTTGACTGGTTCACGCTGCAGACGCTGGAGCACATGGTGTTGCACCAGCGGGACATCCAGCTGCAACCAGCGTTGACACTCTGGTTTGACCTGCCGACCGAAGTGGCCGCGCAGCGCCTGGCCGGTGCGCGCGAACCGGACAAGTTCGAGGCCAAACAGCAGGAATTTTTTGAACGCGTGGCTTCCGGCTATGCGCGTCGCGCCAGCGAGGCCCCGGAACGCTTTGCCCGTATCGATGCCGCCCTGACCCCGGACGCAGTCTGGCAGCAGGTGGAACAGGCAGTGCGTGAGAAAGGCTGGCTGGCATGAGTACACGCAAGCCGGCTGCGCCGGCCTTTGTCGCCCCGCCACAAGACGGCCCGCTGCCGCCCTGGCTGCAGCAGCAGATGCTGGACCTGCTGCAACAGCGCGGCCATGCCTGGCTGCTGCAGGGGCCGTCGGGCTTGGGCCAGTACGCCATCGCTCTGGGCCTGGTGCGATCCTGGCTGTGCGAGCAGCCGCAAGCCGATGGCAGCGCCTGTGGTCACTGCGAGAGCTGCCACGGCGTGGAGGTGCGCACGCATCCCGACCTGTTCGTGCTGATGCCGGAAACCCAGCTGCACGAGCTGGACTGGCCGCTGGGCGAAAAGGCGCAGAAGGAGCTGGACGACAAGAAGCGCAAGCCGAGCAAGGAGATCCGCATCGAGAGCATGCGCGATGCGGTGGAGTTTTCCCAGCGCACCAGCAGCCGTAACCGTGGCAAGGCGGTCCTGATCTACCCGGCCGAACGCATGAACCACGTCACCGCCAACGCGCTGCTCAAGACGCTGGAAGAGCCGCCTGGCGACGTGCGCTTCGTGCTGGCCACCGAAGCGGCGCACCAGCTGCTGCCGACCATCCGCAGCCGCTGCATGACGCACACCATGGCCTGGCCGCAGCAGGAGCAGGCCGCCGTCTGGCTGGAACAGCAAGGACTGCCGGCCCACGATGCCGCCGCGCTGCTGCAGGCCGCAGGTGGTCGCCCGCATGATGCGCTGGCGCTGGCCAGCCAGGGCGTGATGGCGGCCAGTTGGCGCCAGCTGCCGCAGGCCGCCTGGAGCGGGCAGACCGCTGCCTTTGCCGGTTTCACACCCTTGCAGGCGATTGATGCGCTGCAAAAAATCTGCCACGATGCCTTCCTGGTACGCAGCGGCAGCGTGCCGCGCTTTTTTGCCACCGAAGACTTCCCCACGGCCGACCGACTGGCCGGTTGGAACCTGCTCACGCGCTGGAGCCGCCAGCTCGCGCGTGACCGCCGTTCTGCCGAGCACCCCTACAACCCCGGTCTTTTCCTGGAAGACCTGCTATCGCAGGCCCGCCTGGCGCTGCAGCCGCGCCGCCAGTCAGCGGGCAGGGCGGCTGGCTCTGCAGCCCGTCCTGTTGCCAACTACCGTTGATCCATGTTTGTCGATTCCCACTGCCACCTCAATTTTCCCGATCTGCGTGACCGCATCCCCGAGATCCGCCAGGCGATGGCCGAAGCCCGGGTTGAACGCGCGCTGGTCATCAGCACCACGCTGGAAGAATTCCCCGATGTGCACGCGCTGGCGCTGCAGCATGACAATTTTTGGGCCACCGTTGGCGTGCATCCCGACAGCGACGAGGTGCAGGAGCCCACGCTGGAGGATCTGCTGCAGCGCGGCCGTCTGCCGCGTGTGGTGGGCATCGGCGAGACCGGACTCGATTACTACCGCCTGAATGGCCGCAGCCTGGCCGAGATGGAGTGGCAACGCGAGCGCTTCCGCATCCATATCCGCGCTGCACGCGAGCTGGCGCTGCCGCTGGTGATCCACACCCGCAGCGCCTCCGACCACACGCTGGGCATCCTGAAGGAGGAGGGTGAAGACGGCTCTTCCGGCTCTGCGGGCGGCGTGTTCCACTGCTTTACCGAAACCATGGAAGTGGCGCGCGCTGCGCTCGACATGGGTTTCTACATCTCCTTCTCAGGCATCGTCACCTTCCGTAACGCCGAGGATTTGCGCGATGTGGCACGCTATGTGCCGCTGGACCGCATGCTGATCGAGACCGACAGTCCGTACCTGGCACCAGTACCGTATCGCGGCAAGACCAACTCGCCAGCCTATGTGCCGCATGTGGCGAAACTGCTGGCCGAGATACGCAATCTGGCGCCGGAAACGGTGGCAGAAATCACCACACGCAACTTTGATGCGCTGTTTCCGCTGGCCAACAACCATGAGAAACAGGATCAGAAAATCATCCTAATACCATGATTTCCATGAATTCATGAGTTGAAAGCATTTGCAACAGCAGTTCATGCAAAATCTCTCAAGAGGAGTCTCACACAACATGAAGAAAATTCTCCAAGCCATTGCCATTACAGCCATTTCCTTCTCGGGAATCGCCTCTGCAGCCAGCATTGAGGACCTGATGGTCGCGGTCAAGCGCGACAGCGATATACGTGCACGTGAAGTGCTGCAGCAGGGCGTCAATCCCAACCTGCGCGGCGAAAACGGCAAGACACCGCTGATCCACGCCATCCAGGAAAAATCGACCAAGGTGTTGCCGGTGCTGCTGGCTGCGCGCAATATCGACGTCAATGCGACCAACGCCAATAACGAAACGCCGCTGATGATCGCCATCTACACGGAGCAGAACGATCTGGCGCGCCGACTCATCAACCGGGGCGCCGAAACCGATCGTTACGGCTGGACGCCTTTGCATTACGCCGCCACCAAGTCCAATCTGGACATGGTCAAGCTGCTGCTGGGCCGTGGTGCCGACATCAACGCCGATTCGCCCAACAACAGCACGCCGCTGATGATGGCGGCCTGGATGGGCAATACCGACACCATCCGCTACCTGATCCAGCGTGGCGCGCTGGTCTGGGAACGCAATGACCTGAACATGACGGCGCTGGAATTTGCCAAATACGGCGGCATCCAGGCCAATATCGACCTGATCCAACAGGAACAGCGCAAGGTCCGCGATCCGGGCAAGGTGCAGCCGCTCAAGCCGCTGACGCCGGAACAGGCTGCAGCCTTGCGAGGCGATCCGGTCGCGCCAGTGGATGCGGCATCGGGCGCAGCCAGCACCAGCAGCACGTCGGTTGCAGCGCCAGCCTTGTGGCAAAACACGGTGCGCTGATCCAGGGAACTGGCAAACATGCGTCATGGCCGGCCGATGCCGGCCATTTTTCCGTCTGCCCTTGGTCATCGACATGATTAATACAATGTATATTATGTCAAATAATATACGCAGCAAGCCTGAAGACACCCCCTGTCTTACATATCCGTTATGCGAACATCCGTTCGAACACGTAGAATTGCAGCTTCCGTTTTTGTAAGCATCGGGTAACAACGGCAAGGCCACGCATGATCCGGCCTGCCGTCGCCGTTGCAGGGAGCACAACCCATGACCATTCTTCTCAAGCTGTCACAGCTGATCGATGCGCTAAACCGCTTTGTCGGCAAGGCCGTGATCTGGCTGATCCTGGCATCTACCATGATCAGCGCGATCAACGCCGTGGTGCGCAAGATCTTCCACACCAGTTCCAACGCCTACCTCGAAGTCCAGTGGTACCTGTTTGCCTGGGCTTTCCTGCTGGCGGCCGGCTACACCTTGCTGCGCCAGGAGCACGTCAAGATCGACGTGCTCTACGGCACGCTCAAGCGCCGCACCCAGGTCTGGATCGAGATCTTCGGCTTTATCTTTTTCCTCACGCCGTTCTGCCTGATCATCCTGTATTACGCGATTCCCATGGTGGAGTACATGTATGTTTCCGGCGAATCGTCACAGAACACTGGCGGCCTGATCCGCTGGCCGGCCTGGCTGCCGATTCCGATTGGCGTGGCGCTGCTGATGCTGCAAGGCTGGTCCGAGCTGATCAAGCGCTTTGCCTTCCTGCAGGGCCGCATTGCCGATCCGGCTGACAAGCCCGATGAAACCCCGCCCGAGCAGGAGCTGATCAACGCCCTGCGCGCCAACGAGCATGACACGCCGGCTCCCGGCAACCAGAAAGCCTGATTCCGGAGCCTGACACCATGGACTTTATTCTTCACAATTTCGCGCCGATCATGTTCGGCGGCCTGATCGCCTTCCTGCTGATGGGCTTCCCGGTGGCGTTCAGCCTGGGTGCCTGCGGCCTGTTCTTCGGCTTCCTCGGCATCGAGCTCGGTATCCTGCCGCCAGCGCTGATGCAGGCGCTGCCGCTGCGGATTTTCGGCATCATCACCAACGACACCATGCTGGCGATCCCGTTCTTTACCCTGATGGGTCTGGTTCTGGAACGCAGCGGCATGGCCGAGGACCTGCTCGATACCATTGGACAGGTCTTCGGGCCGATGCGTGGCGGCCTGGCGCTGGCCGTGGTGCTGGTAGGCGCCCTGCTCGCCGCCACCACCGGCGTGGTTGCCGCTTCCGTCATCTCCATGGGCCTGATTTCGCTGCCGATCATGCTGCGCTACGGCTATGACCGGCGCGTCGCCTCGGGCGTGATTGCCGCCTCGGGTACGCTGGCACAGATCATCCCTCCCTCGCTGGTGCTGATCATCATGGCCGACCAGCTGGGCCGCAGCGTCGCCGACATGTACAAGGGTGCCTTCATCCCCGGCTTCATGCTGATGGGCTTCTACATCCTGTACGTGCTGATCCTGGCCGTCTTCCGCCCCAAGATGGTCCCTGCCCTGCCCCCTGAGGCGCGTGCCTATCGCCAGCCGAATGGCAGCAGCGGCTACCCGTCACTGATCGTGCTGACCGTCATTTCGGCACTGGTCGCCATCTTCCTGGCCCGCCACATCATTGACGTCTATGCCTGGTTTGGCCATGAGGTCACTGCCGTGGCTACCGACGAAAAAGTCGTGGTGGCCCTGTGCGCCGGCACCTTCCTGGCGTTCGTGATTGCCAGCCTGAACAAGCTGCTCAAGCTCAACCTGCTGTCCAAGCTGGCCGAGCGCGTCACCTTTGTGCTGATCCCGCCGCTGCTGCTGATCTTCCTGGTGCTGGGCACGATCTTCCTGGGCGTGGCCACGCCGACCGAAGGCGGTGCCATGGGTGCCGTCGGTGCCCTGATCATGGGCTGGGTCAAGCGCCGCCTGTCCTTCGTGCAGCTGAAGCAGGCACTGGAATCCACCACCAAGCTGTCCGCCTTCGTGATGTTCATCCTGATCGGTGCCACCATGTTCAGCCTGGTGTTCCAGGGCGTGGACGGCTCGCTGTGGGTGGAAGGCCTGCTGGCCAACCTGCCGGGCGGACCGATCGGCTTCCTGATCTTCGTGAACGTGCTGATCTTCTTCCTGGCGTTCTTCCTGGACTACTTCGAGCTGTCCTTCATCATCGTGCCGCTGCTGGCACCGGTGGCGGAAAAGCTCGGTATCGACCTGATCTGGTTCGGCGTGCTGCTGGCGGTCAACATGCAGACGTCCTTCCTGCACCCGCCGTTCGGTTTCGCGCTGTTCTTCCTGCGCTCGGTGGCACCGGCCAAGGCCTATGTCGATCGCGTCACGAAGAAGACCATCGAGCCGATCACCACCATGCAGATCTACAAGGGCGCGATCCCCTTCCTGATCATCCAGATCACCATGGTCGGTATCCTGATTGCCTTCCCGCAGCTGGTCACTGGCAGCCTGGACAAGCAGGTTGAGGTCGATATGGACAAGGTCACGGAGCAGATGTTCCAGAGCCTGCAGGATGAGAAGCTGGAAAGCGACCTGCAACAGCCGGTCGCCCCGGGCATGCCCTCGGTCGGCTCCACGCTGAACCACGATCTGGGTAATCCCTTCGCTGATGAACAGCCGGCCGCTCCGGCTACCCCTGCCGCTCCTGCAACGGACGCAGCCAAAACGCCTGCTGCTCCGGCTGCAGCCGGCGGCGGTCTGGCACCGGCCCCCATCGGCAGCGATGGTCTGGCTGACGATCCGATGCAGGATCTGCAGCGCATGATGGAGCAGGACAAGAAGGCCCAGTAAGCCCCTGCCCCGCCTGCCACCGTGTGTGGCAGGCAGCCAGCAAAAAACCCGGACGCTTGCGCGATCCGGGTTTTGTTTTTGGGGGTATACGGATTTAATGGTTGATGGGGCACCTTCACCCCATCAATCTGATACCACCCTCAGATGGTTGATAGATCGACTCCGTAGTTGAGTTCCTCTGCGAAGTCCGGCAGTCCGTAACCGATGGTTTTCTTGTAGAAAGGAGAGACCTTCGCAGTCGGTGCCTTCTTCTTGTGCTTCGTGGTGTAGAGCATTCGTGCCCGCATCACCTCGAAGGAGTAACCGCGCCCTTCACGGTTCTTGTCCTTGGCCAGTCGGTTGATGGACTCCGTGTAAGCGTTGGTGACGGGCATGTCCGTCTCGAAGTAGGTCATGGTCTCTTCGCGCCAGTTTCCCACTGCCCTGACCAGATCGCTCCAGACTTCCTTTTGGCCCTTCGGGATGGTGGCTATCCACTCGTCCAGGGCGGCTTCTGCCTGGAGCCGTGTGGTGGCGTCCCAGATGCCGTAGAAGCGCTCCTTGTGCTCGTAGGCGGCCAGCAGTTGCGGGAACGCGCCTGTCCAGGTCTCCATGATGAGGCGCTCCCGGTCTGAGACTTCGTGAGCGCGTTTCAGCAGGATTTTCCGGTCTCCCTTGAGAGTCCGGCTCTGGGACGGTTTCAGCTCCTTTCTGAGGTCCTTGCGCACTCTCTCTAGGGCATCGTTGGCCATGCGCACCACATGGAACTTATCGACCACGATACGGGCCTGGGGCAGCACAGCCTTGACCGCTGCCCGGTAGGGGTTCCACATGTCCATGCTGACGATCTCGACCTTCTGCCGGTCTTTTAGCTTCATCAGGTAGTTGGTCACCACGTCCTGGCGGCGGGTGGCCAGCAGGTCGAGCAGGGTTCGCTCCTCAATGTTGGTCAGAATGCAGCGGTAGCGCTTGTTCAGGTATAGCTCGTCAATGCCCAGGATGCGGGGCGTCTCGAAGCGGTGCCAGCGCCCCAGCAACTCGGCGCGGGCGTTGAAGATGTCGCGCACCGTCTTCTCGTCCAGGCCGGTCTGTGCCGCCACAAAGGTGTAGGGGTGGTTGAAGGATTCCTTCTCCACGTACTCATGCAGCCGCAGTGTCATACGGAATCCGTCCACCATCTCCGGTAGCTGGGGCCTGAATGTTGTCTTGCAGGCCCGGCAGGTGTATCGGCGGCGGACCACCCAGAGAGTGACCCGCTTGCCGTGGATGGGCAGATCACGATAGGGAACGTCACGCTTGCCGAACCGTACGAACTCACCCTGCACGCCGCATTCCTCGCAGGCGATGGGATCGGGCACGTCCACCTGGAAGTGCATTTCGTCGTCGGTTGATTTGCAGCCCAGTACTTGGTATTGCGGCAGGTGAAGGATGTTGTCGGGAAGTTCGGTCATGGTGTTGTATAGGCGTAGGTGTCAGTCAGATCCATCCGACTCGGCATTGGTGTTTGCTTTTTTACCCAACAAGCTGCTGGAAACTAAAAGTAAGGCACCGAGGACAATTGCAATATCAGCCAGGTTGAAGGCCGGCCAATGCCAGTCTCGCCAATAGAAATCAAAGGAATCCACAACATAGCCGCGAAAGACCCGGTCAATCAGGTTGCCCATGGCGCCACCGAGGATAAGACTGTAAGCGATGGCTTCTCCTTTATGACGATTTTCAAGGATCAGCTTGATCAGAAAAATCGAGACCACTACCGCGATTCCGATAAAAAAGTAGCGCTGCCAGCCTCCACCATTCGCAAAAAGACTGAATGCGGCACCGGTATTCCATACGTGTACCCAGTTAAAGAATGAGGTCACTGAAATAGACTCGCCATATGCCATTGATTGTTGCACCAGCCATTTTATGGCCTGATCAGACGCTGCCAGCAGGCCCGATATGGACAACAGAGCGTACGGTGACAGATGTTTGCCAAAAATGGACATTGCTTAATCCTTGAGCGCCAGAATGCGTCTAGCACCGTTAAGTACAATTACCCCCGCGATGGTGCCGATAATCAGATCCGGATAATTGGACCCGGTCCACGCGACCAGAGCGCCGGCGGTGATGACCCCCAGGTTGATCACCACGTCGTTGGCCGAGAATATCCAGCTTGCCTTCATGTGCGCCCCGCCCTCCCGATGTTTGGATATGAGCAGCAGACAACTGGTATTGGCAATCAATGCGACGAATGCGATAGCCATCATCACCAGCGATTCAGGCTCACTACCGAATACAAAGCGTCTCACCACCTCTATGAGTACGCCCACAGCCAAGATCAGTTGCAGTACACCAGCAAGATGCGCGGCACGTACCTGCATTTTCACGCTATGTCCAACCGCATAAAGGGCAAGCCCGTACACCGCCGCATCGGCAAAATTGTCCAGGGATTCTCCAATCAGGCCGGTGGACCGGGCGATCAGACCGGCAGTCATTTCCACCACGAACAGAAGTGCATTGATGCCGAGCAACCAGCGCAGGGTCCCGGATTCTTGCTTAGCAGAAGCTGCCGAAAACTCGGCGGCCTTGATGGTCTCCGGATTTGCAGCGACGGTTTCCTGAAGCGAGGCGCCTAGCCCCAAGGTCTTCAGTTTCGAGGTGACGGGCTCGACCTCACCGTCATGCACGACCTTCAACCGGCGGTTCGACAAGTCGAAGGACAGTGCCCGAATCCCCTCAACGCCGTTCAGGGCCAGGCGAATCATGCGCTCTTCTGATGGACAGTCCATCTTCGGCACGGCATAAACACTGACCCATTCCCCCGACGCATCGGAGGAGGCCTGCATATCGGTATCCGCCGCAGGCCTTGCATGGTCGCCACAGGGGCCTCCGCAGTTTTTACTCATGATATGACTCCACTTGAATGTGATCGGGTTTTCATTTAAAACTATATAGTAGCTATAATGTCAATAGCGTAGAGAATCCGTTGCGGAGGAACCCGATGCGTATTGGTCAGTTGGCACAGTCAGTAGGGGTAGATACACAGACGATCCGCTTCTACGAACGGCAGGGCTTGTTGCCGCCGCCTGGTCGGCAGGAGAACGGTTACCGTGTCTATACCGAGAAACACGTTGAGCGGCTGGCCTTTATTCGTCGCTGCCGCATCCTGGATCTGTCACTGGCAGAAATTCACGAACTAAAGCGCTATCAGGACGACCCTCATCAGTCCTGTACCGCTGTCAATGCCTTGCTCGATGATCACATCTCTCATGTGCGCTCGCAGATAACCGCTCTACAGGCGCTTGAGAAACAACTCGTTTCACTAAGAGCGCGTTGCAACGATGACCGGGAAGTTAAGGCGTGTGGGGTTCTTGCTGGAATTAGCGAGGGAAGCATGCATCAGCAGTAGGTTGGAGTGCCAACCAGATAATCCGATGAGATGCCGGTTTGCCTCACTCTCATGCAAAGGTAAGATCAACCATTTAATCCGCTTACCCGTTTTTGGCAGCGTACCGGCCAGTATGAACTGGCCGGATCCTGTGGCAATTACAGGTTGGTCACGGTAGCCATGTAGCTGTCGTAGCGGAACTGCGAGAAGCGGCTCCACAGCAGCTGGTCGCGCTGGAATGCGCGCATGTCCTGGTGGATCTTCTTGAATTCCGGCGAGCGCGCTTCGTGCTCGGCAAACACTTCCATGGAAGCCTTGAAACCGGCGTCCAGGATCTCCTTGGAGAACGGCTTCAGCTGCGTACCGGCAGCCACCAGCTTTTTCAGCGCGATCGGGTTGAAGGCATCGTACTTGTTGGTCATTTCGCGGGCTGCCACGCGGGTAGCAGCGTCCACGATCGCCTTGTTGGTGGCGGACAGGGCTTCGTAGGCCTTCTTGTTGATGAAGAACTCCAGTTCTGCACCACCTTCCCACCAGCCCGGGTAGTAGTAGTACGGAGCCACCTTGTTGAAGCCCAGCTTTTCATCGTCGTGGGGACCGACGAATTCGGTTGCGTCCAGCGTGCCCTTTTCCAGCGACTGGTAGACGTCACCGGCCGGCATGTTCTGCGGCACCACGCCCAGCTTCTGCATGGCTTCGCCGAACAGGCCGCCACCCATGCGCATCTTCAGACCGTTCAGGTCGGCTGCGGTGTTGATTTCGCGGCGATACCAGCCACCCATCTGCGTACCAGTGTTGCCGGCGCTGGCGCTCTTGATGTTGTAGTTGGCGTAGAACTCGTCCAGCAGCTTGCGACCGTTGCCGACTTCCATCCAGGCGTCCATCTGGCGTGCGGTCAGGCCGAACGGTACGGCGCAGCCGAAGGCGAAGATCGGGTCCTTGCCGGTGAAGTAGTAGGAAGCAGACTGGGCCATTTCCACGGTGTCGTTCTGGATCGCATCCACCACGCCAAAAGCGGGCATCAGCTCGCCAGCCGCGTGCACGGTGACTTCAAACTTGCCGCCAGACAGCTCTTTCACGGTCTGGGCAAAGCGCTCGCCGCTACCGAAGATGGTGTCCAGCGACTTGGGGAAGCTGGAAGCCAGGCGCCAGCGCACGGAATCGGACGTATGAACCGCCGGAGCACCGCCAGGAGCCGGTGCCGCGCCAGATGCAGCCGGTGCTGCAGCGGCGTCTTCTTTCTTGCCGCACGCAGCCAGTGCGCCTGCGGCAACGGTTGCACCGGCAATACCGATGCTCTTGACGATGGAACGACGATCCATGTATTTCTCCAGATAGTAGTTTGAAAAGGATTGAGCCTAACCGGAAAATTATAGGATCCCGGTGGCTGCCTGACAGACCGGTTTTACCCGGCATTCAGGAATTTGTAAATATGTTTTCGGGGCTGACGGGCTTCAGGACGCAAAACGCTTGCGTACGGAAGCGGCAATGCCATCGGCATCCAGGCCCTGCATCTGGTACAGCTTGACCGGATCGCCATGCTCGATAAAGCTGTCCGGCAGGCCAAGCTGCAGCACCGGACGCTCGATCTGGTGCGCTTCCAGCGCTTCCAGCACGGCGCTGCCGGCGCCACCCATGATGCAGCCATCCTCGATGGTCACCAGGTGCGCATGTGTGCCGGCCACTTGGAGTAGCAGTTCCTCGTCGAGCGGCTTGGCCCAGCGCATGTTGACCACCGTGGCGTCCAGCTGTTCAGCCGCCTCGAGTGCCGGGTACAGCAGCGAGCCAAACACCAGCATGGCCACCCCGCCCTGCCCCTGGCGGCGGATTTCGCCCTTGCCAAATGGCAGGCCTTCCAGCGAAGCAGGCGGCGTCACGCCAGCGCCGGCACCACGCGGGTAGCGCACCGTGACGGGGTGATCCTGCTCGTAGGCGGTGGTCAGCAGCTGGCGGCACTCGGCCTCGTCTGCCGGGCAGGCTACGCTCATGTTGGGAATGCAGCGCGTAAAGGCGATGTCGTAGTTGCCGGCATGGGTGGCGCCGTCGGCGCCGACCAGGCCGGCACGGTCCAGCGCAAACACCACCGGCAGGTTTTGCAGTGCCACGTCGTGGATCAACTGGTCATAGGCACGCTGCAGGAAGGTGGAATAAATCGCCACCACCGGCTTCAGGCCCTCGCAGGCCATGCCGGCAGCAAAGGTCACGGCGTGCTGTTCGGCAATGCCGACATCGTAGTAGCGGTCCGGGAAGCGCTTGTGGAATTCGACCATGCCGGAGCCTTCGCGCATCGCCGGCGTGATGCCGACCAGGCGCTTGTCCTGTTCCGCCATGTCGCACAGCCAGCTGCCGAAAATCTGAGTAAAGGTGGTCTTGGGCGGGGTGGCCGGCTTCTGCAGGCCAACGGCGGGATCGAACTTGCCGGGGCCATGGTAGGCGATCGGGTCCGCCTCGGCCAGGCCATAGCCCTGCCCCTTGCGCGTGACCACGTGCAGGAACTGCGGGCCCTCCAGGTGACGCAGGTTTTCCAGCGTCGGGATCAGCGACTCCAGGTCGTGGCCGTCAATCGGGCCGACGTAGTTGAAACCGAATTTCTCGAACAGTGTGCCCGGCACCACCATGCCCTTGGCGCCCTGCTCGATGCGGCGCGCCAGGTTCAGCAGCGGCGGCGCATTCTTGAGCACGTTGCGGCCGACGTTCTTGGCCGCGGCATAGAACTGGCCGCTCATCAGCTGCGCCAGGTAGCGGTTCAGCGCGCCCACCGGCGGGCTGATGCTCATGTCGTTGTCGTTCAGGATCACCAGCAGACGGATGTTCTCTTCCACGCCGGCGTTGTTCAGGGCCTCGAAGGCCATGCCGGCCGTCATGGCGCCATCACCGATCACGGCAATGCTGTGGCGCTGCTCGCCCTTCTGGCGCGCGGCCGTGGCCATGCCGAGTGCAGCGGAAATGCTGGTGGAGGAATGGGCGGTGCCGAAAGTGTCGTAATCGCTTTCGTCGCGGCGCGGGAAACCGCTCAGGCCGTCCAGCTGGCGCAGAGTCGGCATGCGGTCGCGGCGACCCGTCAGGATCTTGTGCGGATAGGTCTGATGGCCCACATCCCAGACGATGCGGTCTTCGGGCGTGTTGAACACGTAATGCAGGGCCACCGTCAGCTCGACCGTGCCCAGGTTGGAACTCAGGTGGCCACCGGTACGGGAAACGCTGTCCAGCAGAAACTCCCGCAACTCTTTGGCCAGGGGCTTGAGCTGCTCACGCGGCAGCTTGCGCAGGTCATGGGGGGATTGGATGCTGGCTAGCAAATCGGACATCGCAAGAGGATCCTGAAGGAATGGAAGGCAGGCAACAGGCCGCTGGGCCTGTCAGGCAGCAACAGGGCAGGCTGACGCCGGCCCCGGTGGCGGCCAAAAGTTCATTGTAGCTTCTGAGGGCTGTGCATCAGTAGGCGCGATTGATCACCCAATCGGCAATCGCGTGCAATTTGTCCGTTTCGGCCAGGCCACTGGCTGCCAGCGCGGCCTGTGCCTGCTGGTGCAGTTGCTGTGCATACTGGCGCGATGCGTCCAGGCCCATCAGCGAGACATAGGTGGGCTTGTCGTTGGCGGCATCCTTGCCGGCGGTCTTGCCCAGGGTCTGCGAGTCGGCCGTGACGTCGAGGATGTCATCCACCACCTGGAACGCCAGCCCGATGGCGGAAGCGTACTGCTGCAGCTGTTGTGCGGCTTCGGCACTGCACTGGCCAGTGGCCACGCCCAGCATCACGCTGGCCTGCAGCAATGCGCCGGTCTTGAGCGCGTGCATGTGCTGCAGCTCGTCCTGCGTCAGCTGCAGCCCGACGCTGGCGAGATCGATCGCCTGGCCGCCAGCCATGCCCTGCCCGCCCGAGGCGCGCGCCAGGATGCGGCACTGATCTGCCTGCATGGCTGCCGGTACCAGATCGGCAGCCGGCGTCAGCAGCTCGAAAGCCTGGGTCTGCAGCGAATCACCGGCCAGCAACGCTGCCGATTCGCCAAACTGCACGTGCACGGTTGGCTTGCCACGGCGCAGCACATCGTTGTCCATGCAGGGCATGTCGTCATGCACCAGCGAATAGGCATGGATCAACTCGATAGCGCAGGCGCCGCGCAGGGCTCCTTCGGCCAGGCCCTGTACCGCTTCGCTGGCAGCCAGCACCAGCAGCGGGCGCAGGCGCTTGCCGCCGTCCAGTACCGCATAGCGCATGGCCTCGCGCAGGCCATCCGGTGCGCCTTCGCCGACCCAGCCCTGCAGCGCCTGTTCAACGCGCTGCAGCTGGTCTGTAGTCCAGGCATCAAATGCGGAGTTATTAGCCATCATGCCTCCTCCCAGGGACGCAGCTGGCCATTGCCGGCATCGAGGACACGGATCTGGTCTTCTACCGCCTGCAGCTTGCTGCGGCAAAAAGCCAGCAAGGTGGCACCGCGCTGGTAGCCGGCCAGCAGCTGGTCCAGTGGTGTCTGGCCGGTTTCCAGGGCTTGCACCAGGGCTTCCAGTTCGGCCAGGGCGGCCTCGTAAGTCTCGGGGAGTTGGTCAGGGGAATCGGTTGGCGTGCTCATGCGTTATCTGGCAAAGGGGGAATGCGGGCATTGTACCGGTGCCCCCGGAGCCGCGACGTTGCCGGATGAAACTGACAGAAATATGCAAGTTGTATGAAAATAGCCGGCTTTTTCTGCAATAAACAGATGATTACCGTCGAAATCAGGCATAAAAACGACAGATTCCCCCACAAGACAGCCCGAGCGGGTAAAATCCCTGTTCGCCGGTGGAGGCATGGTGGCATGTGCTTCCTTCGCATGTATCTCTCATGCTTCACCTTTTCGCGCTACGCGCACCCTGCCCCTTCATAGGGGGAGTCTTTAGGTCAGGACACAATGTCTGATTTGAGTCTTCAATTACAGCAGGCCACAAGCCAATTCCCCGTCAGCAGCTATTTCAGCGAGGCCCTGTTCCAGCGTGAACTGGACACCATCTTTGCCCATGGTCCGCGTTATGTCGGCCATGCTGCTGCCGTGCCCAACGTGGGCGACTACTACGCCCTGCCCCAGGAAAACGAAGGCCGTGCGCTGGTACACACGCCCAACGGCATCCAGCTGATTTCCAACGTCTGCCGCCATCGCCAGGCCGTGATGCTGAAAGGTCGCGGCACGCTGCCGCAGGGCAACAACATCGTCTGCCCGCTGCACCGCTGGACCTACAGCAGCGAAGGCACGCTGCTGGGCGCCCCGCATTTCCCCGAGGATCCCTGCCTCAACCTGAACAAGTACAAGCTGCACAACTGGAACGGCCTGCTGTTCGAGGATAACGGCCGCGACATCCACGCTGACCTGGCCGACATGGGCCCGGCCTCTGCGCTCAACTTTGACGGTTTTGTGCTCGACCATGTCGAAGCGCATATCTGCAACTACAACTGGAAGACCTTTATCGAGGTCTATCTGGAAGACTACCACGTAGGTCCGTTCCACCCGGGCCTGGGCAACTTCGTCACCTGTGACGATCTGGCCTGGGAGTTCAAGCCCGAGTACTCGGTGCAGACGGTTGGCATCGCCAACCAGCTGCAGAAGCCCGGCAGCCCGATCTACCAGAAGTGGCACGAGGTGCTGATGCAGTACCGCAACGGCGAGCTGCCCGAACAGGGCGCGATCTGGCTGACCTACTACCCGCACATCATGGTCGAGTGGTACCCGAACGTGCTGACAGTGTCCACGCTGCACCCGCTGGCAGTGGACAAGACGCTCAACCTGGTCGAGTTCTTCTACCCCGAGGAGATCGCCGCTTTCGAGCCGGAATTCATCGAGGCGCAAAAGGCCGCCTACATGGAAACCTGCATTGAGGACGACGAGATCGCCGAGCGCATGGACGCCGGCCGCAAGGCGCTGCTGGAGCGTGGCGACAACGAGGTTGGCCCCTACCAGAGCCCGATGGAAGACGGCATGCAGCACTTCCACGAGTGGTATCGCCGCAAGGTCGGCAATCCCGAGGAACTGGCGGTGGATGCCCTGCGTTAAGCACGATCCGGCCTGATTTCCTACAATATGAGATGGCGTTTCCCATGACGCCATCTCTTTTTTTGTCTTTACACCTCCCCCTGACGATTTATGCAAGCCCTCTGGATGGCCCTGGGTGCCCTGTTCTTCACCCTGATGGCCTTGTGCATCCGACTGGCCTCCGAGGCGCACGGCATCATGGAAATCCTGGTCTACCGGGGTCTGGTCGGCATCGTGCTGTTTGCACTGCTGATGCGCCTGCAGAACGTCCCGATTGCCACGCCGGTACCGGTGCTGCACGTGCGCCGCAGCATTGTCGGCGTACTGTCGATGTCGATGTGGTTCTACACGATTGCGCACCTGCCGATGTCCACCGCCATGTCGCTCAACAGCATGAGCAGCGTCTGGGTCGGCACCATCGTGCTGGCTGGCAACTGGTGGCGACTGCGCCGCATCAGCCATCCCTGGCTGTTCGTGATCGTGCTGGTCGGTTTTGCCGGCGTGCTGATGCTGCTGAATCCGCGCTTTGACCGGCTGCCGCCAGTGGCCGGCATGATTGGCCTGGGTGCCGGCATGATGGCGGCGCTGGCCTATATGCAGGTCGGCGCGCTGGGCAAGGCGGGCGAACCGGAATCGCGCGTGGTGTTCTATTTCTCTGTCGGCACCCTGCTGCTGGGCTTTCTGGGCGTGCTGGCATTTGGCGAATTCCATCGAATCGAAGGCATGAACGCGCTCTGGCTGCTGGGCAGCGGCGTGTTTGCCTCCATGGGCCAGTGGTGCCTGACGCGCGCCTACTCGCGCGGCGCCACCATGCTGGCGGCCACGCTGCAGTACCTGAATATCGTCTACGGCACGCTGTTCGGCTTGTGGCTGTTCCATGAAATGCCACAACCGCTGGCCTGGCTCGGCATGGCGATCATCATCCTGAGCGGCGTGGCGGCGACAGCCGTGCGTGGTCATCAGGTGCGCAAGGCGGCGCTGGCTGCGGCAGAATAAGTAGTGCTCCGGCGTAGAGAGCGCCTAGAATGAGCATGCAGGTGTGACACGGCAATACACTCCCGGCCGTAGCACGCAGTCAGCAATGACGTCAGTCGGAGCGTCATATGGGGTTGCTACCATTCGATGGTAGATGGGGGGCCCCACCACCTGCACCCATTCCGGCCAACGCAGCCTGATACCTCATTGCAGTACAAGGCGCAGCCTCCTAAAATGAGTACGCAGGTGTGACACGGTAATATTCTCCCGGCCGTAGCACGCAGTCAGCAATGACGTCAGTCGGAGCGCCATGTGGGGTTGCCTCATTGAGTTGAGGGCTGGGGGGCCCCACCACCTGCACCCTTTACCGAGTCAGTTATGTTTACCCACTTGATCAGCGCTGAACAACTCCAGGCCCTGCAGGCATCGGGCCAGCCCCTGATGGTGTTCGATTGCACATTTGACCTGTCCAATCCGGCACTGGGTGCCGAGTTGTTTGCCCAGGCACATGTACCGGGTGCCGTGCATGCCGATCTCGATCACTTCCTGAGCAGCCAGCAAACTGATCGCCGCGCGAGCGGTGGTCGGCATCCGTTGCCGTTGCGCGAGGATTTTGCCGCTGCACTGCAGACGATCGGTTTCCGCAACGACATGCAAGCGGTGGTCTACGACCGCAATGGCAATAACTACTGCGGCCGCCTGTGGTGGATGCTGAAGTGGCTCGGCCATGAGGCTGTGGCGATTCTGGATGGCGGTTTGGAAGCCTGGCAAGTTGCTGGCCTCCCGGTAGAAAGCGGTACGGTAGCAACGGCGTCCGCCAGTGCGCCGTTTGCCATCAGTGAATCGTGTGTTCGTCTGGTTGATACTGCCAGTGTGGCGGCAGGACTTAAGCAGCCACACCAGACCCTGATCGATTCCCGTGGTCCGGCCCGTTACAGCGGCGCCGAAGAGCCGATGGATCCAGTCGCTGGTCATATTCCTGGCGCGCTGAACCGCCCGTTCACCCTGAACATGGAGGCTGATGGCCGTTTCAAGCCGGCTGCGCAACTACGCCAGGAGTTTGGGCAGCTGCTGCAAGGGCGCGATGCTGCCAGCGTGACGATTCACTGCGGCAGTGGCGTCAGCGCGGTGCCGAATATCGTGGCGATGGAACTGGCCGGCCTGCCGCGCCCTGCCCTTTATGCGGGTAGCTGGAGCGAATGGTGCACCACCGAGCCGGCGCTGCCGGTGGAGCGTGGCTGAGTACTCTGCTCTTGGGAGCATGAACCCAGCAGATCACTAGCTATTTTTGCCTGTCAACTCGGGCAAAATGGCCGCATGAAACTGACCACCAACGCCATTCGTAGCCGCCTGAGTGCTTTTATCCAACCCTGGCGGGAGGCCTTTCGCGAAGAAGCAGATGCGCAGATTTTTACGCTGCGTTTCCTGGAGTGCTACGGACTTTCTGAGCACCATTACGTGCGTGAAGGCAAGGTTCCAAAGGCCAATGGCTCGACGGGTTACATGGATGGTTTCATTCCGGGCAAATTCATCATTGAATTCAAGAGTCTGGGCAAGAACCTGAAAAATGCGCGCCAGCAGGCTGAAGCTTACCGCTGGTCGTGTCCGGTACATGAGCAGCCACGCTATATCCTGCTGTGCGACTTTCAGAACTTTGTGCTGTGTGATCTGAAGCAGGACACGGAACATTTCTGCACCTTGGCCGACTTGCCCAAGCACGCTGACTGGTTCCGATTCCTGATTGAAGACGAGCGTCCGGTCATCAAGGAGGAAACAGAAGCAGATCGCAAGGCCACGGAACTGATGGCCCGACTGCACGAAGCCCTGCTGCGCAGCAATTTCAAGGGCCGTGATCTGGAAGTTTTCCTGACGCGCCTGTTGTTCTGCCTGTTTGCCGATGACACCGAAATCTTTGGTGATAACAGCATGTTTTTGCGCCTGCTGGAAGACACCAGAGCCGATGGCAAGGATACTGGTGCCCAATTGACGGAGTTGTTCGAGGTTCTCAATACCCCGGTTGAGGAGCGCAGCCACCATCTGGACGATGCCTTGCAGGCCTTCTGCTATGTCAACGGCAAGCTGTTTGCCGAGCGGACACGTATTCCGTCTTTTGATGCAGACCTCCGCAACTTGTTGCTGGATTGCGCCCGTTATGACTGGAAGACCATCTCACCTGCAATCTTTGGCTCCATGTTCCAAGGGGTGCTAGACCAGCATCAACCTGATCTGAGTCGCCAGGCTAGTCGGCGAGAGCTGGGCGCGCATTACACCAGTGAACGGAATATCCTGCGCGCCATTAATCCCCTGTTCATGGATGATTTGCGCAAGGAGCTGCAGCAGGCGGCGACCAATCGCGCCAAACTGACCGCGCTGTATGACCGCCTACCAACTATTCGCGTGCTCGACCCTGCCTGCGGTTGCGGCAACTTCCTGGTCGTGGCCTACCGCGAACTCCGTCTGCTGGAAATGGATGTGATTGAGCGCCTGTTCAGCAAGGGCGGGCAAAGCAAGGGGCTGTTTGATATCAGCACCCTGGCGCGTGTCAGTGTGCAGCAGTTCCATGGCATAGAGATTGATGCGAGTGCCGCACATATTGCCCAGGTGGCCATGTGGATTACCGACCACCAGATGAACCAGCTGGCAGCACTACGCTTTGGCACGACACGACCGAGTGTGCCGTTGGTAGACAGCCCGCAAATCCTGCACGCCAATGCCTTGCATGCGGACTGGAGCGAGTTGCTGGCACCTGAAAATTGCAGCTATATCGTGGGCAACCCACCGTTTGTGGGAGCCAAGTTCCAGAATGAAGAACAGCGTGCCGATACAAAAGCCGTAATGGGGCACATTCCCAACTATGGCTTGCTGGATTATGTGGCGTGCTGGCATGTCAAGGCTGCTGCTTATATGCAGGGCAACCCGCGCCTGTGTACTGCACTGGTATCTACCAACAGCATTTGTCAGGGTGAACAGGTTGGTGTGCTCTGGCCGTATATGCTGGCTCAAGGATTGCATTTGCGCTTTGCCCACCGCACGTTCCAGTGGAGCAATGAGGGCAAGGGGGTGGCAGCGGTACACTGCATTATTGTGGGATATGGTGGTGAAAAAGCAGCACAACCCGTGTTGTTCGATTACAGCGAAGACATCAAGGCTGCCGAAGGTAGTCGCCAGCTGGTCAGCCACATCAACCCTTACCTGGTGAATGGGCCGGATGTCGTCTTGAGCCGCCGGAATACACCGCTGTGCGAAGTGCCTGAAATGGGCATTGGCAACAAGCCGATTGATGACGGCAACTACCTGTTCACCCCCGCTGAAAAAGCAGAGTTCATTCAGAATGAGCCAGCCAGCACGTCCTACTTCCGCAGATGGCTGGGAGCCAATGAATTCCTGAATGGGATTGAACGTTGGTGCTTGTGGTTGGGCGATGCCAGTCCCGCTGAACTTGCCAAACTGCCTGAATGCATGAAACGTGTGGATGCTGTCCGCCGATTTCGGGAAAAGAGCAAGAGTGCGCCAACCAGAGCTATTGCTACCATTCCCAGACGCTTCCATGTGGAGTTCATGCCTAAAAATAGCTATTTAGTCATACCGAAAGTATCTTCAGAAAAAAGACAATTTATTCCCATTGGATTTGTTGAGCCAGATACTTTGACAGGCGATGCAGCCTTGATCCTTCCAAACGCAACACTGTACCATTTCGGCATCTTGAGCAGCAGTCTGCACAATGCCTGGATGCGCACCGTTGCGGGACGCTTGAAAAGCGACTATCGATACTCCGTCAGCATCGTCTACAACAACTATCCGTGGCCGCCAGTGCTCAGTGACAAGCAGCAAGCAGCCATCGAATCCGCAGCGCAATCTGTGCTGGATGCACGTAGCCTGTTTTCGGATAGCACGCTAGCCCAGCTCTATAACCAGAGCACCATGCCCGTAGATCTGGTCAAGGCACACGCAGCGCTCGACAAGGCTGTTGACAATGCTTACGGCTACAAGGGAGGCAAGGATGATGCCAGCCGGGTCGCCTTCCTGTTTGCGCTGTATCAGCAACTGGCCTCCCCTTTGGCAACGCAGCCTGCTGCACGAAAACGTCGCCAAACCACGCATTAGTGCAGCAAACCGAATTTTGTCGCACACTCGGGACATGAAGACTCAGCGCACACAGACTACTGACCGCCTTGGTAGACGGTTCTGGCGCAGGCACTGGATACTGCCTGCCAGCCATGCTTTCACCTTGTGCGTGCTGTTTGGCTTGGCCATACCGGATGATCCTTGGGCCTGGCTGTTTGGTGCCTTTGTCGGCCTGATGCTGGGCGCGTTCTGGGCTGTAGTGCTTGATCTGGCAGGCCGTACATGGCGACGCTGGAACAAGTCACGTCCTGAGGCGTTGCTGACAGAGCGCTCCCCTGCTCCTCAGAAAAAGGCAAAGATTGAGCAACCCCGTACCAGCAAGAAAAATTGGCTGCACACTCTTTCTTTTGCCATTGACACTCAGCGCGCCAACCTGCAAACGCGCGTCAGACGAGCCCGCAGGAAGAAGGCCGTCCGCGCCGCTGAGCTGCAAAGACAACGTGAAATCGCCAAGTGGAAAAGCCCTAGTATGCCGGAACCGGACTATACACCGCCATCGGCACCCTCTGCTTCACATGCGCCGGCCCGCAAGAGTGCAGATACGAACCCGCTGCTGTCAGCTGCTGTCAGTGCCGCCACTGGCAGCACCTTGCTAGGATGGGCTGCTGGCGGCTCTCTGGGCGCTGCCATGCTGGGAGATGCATGGCACAAGCATCGCAACAAGGCAGGATTAGAGCAAGCCGCTGAGACATCTGGACCTGTCTGGCGTGCACCAGTTTCCACATGCTCGCATGACGATTGCGAAGAGGACTGACAAACGGAGTCAGCGCACGCCGTTATTCTTGAACCAGTCCAGCATCGCCTTCCAGCCATGCTTCGCATCCTGCTCGCGATAACTCGGGCGGTAATCGGCATGGAAGGCGTGCGGCGCATTCTTGTAGACACCGATCAGGCTCTTGCGTGCCGCCGCGTTGCCCTGCTCTCCCGCCGCCTTGAGCGCGGCTGACATGCGATCCACCGTGTCCATCGGGATACCGGTATCAGCCTCCCCATACAGGCCCAGCACCGGTGCCTTGAGCTGCGCCGCCAGATCCACCGGCTGTTGCGGCGTCAGCGCGGTCTTGTCGCCGATCAGACGGCCATACCAGGCCACGCCGGCCTTGACCTGCGGGTTGTGCGCCGCATACAGCCAGGTCATGCGACCACCCCAGCAGAAGCCGGTCACGCCCAGACGACTGGTATCGCCGCCTTGCTGGCCAGCCCAGCGCACCGTGGCATCCAGATCTGCCAGCACCTGCGCATCCGGCACCTTGGCGATCACCTCGCGCATCAGCGTGGGAATATCGGTGTAGCTGGCGGCATCGCCCTGGCGCACAAACAGCTGCGGCGCAATCGCCAGATAGCCCTGGTGCGCCAGCCGGCGTGCCACATCGGCAATATGCGCATGCACGCCAAAGATTTCCGACAGCACCAGCACCACCGGCAGATTTTTTCCGCCCTTGGGCGCGGCGCGGTACGCCGGCATGGCAAAGCCGTTCACGTCGATGCTGACATCGCCGGCTTCCAGCCCGTCGGTGGAAGTCACGATCATGGTCTGGGCGCTGACCGGTTGCACCGCCGCAGCAAAGAGGCCACTGGCCATGGCGGCCTGCAATACGGTGCGGCGGCTGGTGCCCGTCTGGCCTGCGGGCAGCAGCGCCATGGCATCGTGGATCTGGTCGCGGTTCGGCATGGCTTGTCTCCAGTTGTGGTGAAAAAATCAGTGCGCCTGTTCCCAGTTCGGGCCAAAGCCGATTTCGGCCAGCAGCGGCACGCGCAGCTGCGCCACCTCGGCCATGATGCGCGGCACTTCGCTGCGTACCCAATCGATCTCGGCTTCGGGCACCTCGAACACCAGTTCGTCGTGCACCTGCATGATCATGCGCGTGGCGTAATCGCCAGAATCCAGCACACGCAGCACCTCGACCATGCTCTTCTTGATCAGGTCGGCGGCCGTGCCCTGCATCGGCGCGTTGATCGCGGCGCGTTCGGCGCCGGCACGGCGCTGGCCGTTGCCGCTGCGGATATCGGGCAAATACAGGCGGCGGCCAAACACGGTCTCGACATAGCCCTGGTCGCGCGCCAGTTCGCGCGTGCGCTCCATATAGGCTTGCACGCCCGGGTAGCGCTCGAAATAGCGTTGGATATAGTTGCGCGCTGCCGTGTTGTCGATGCCGAGCGACTTGGCCAGGCCAAAGCTGCTCATGCCGTAGATCAGGCCAAAGTTGATCACCTTGGCATAGCGGCGCTGTTCGCTGCTGACCTGGTCTGGCGCCACGCCAAACACCTCGGCGGCAGTGGCGCGGTGCACGTCGGCGCCGGTCTCGAAGGCATGGATCAGCGCCGGATCCTCGCTGATATGCGCCATGATGCGCAGCTCAATCTGGCTGTAGTCGGCGCTGGCAATCACCTTGCCTTCGGGCGCGACAAAGGCCTCGCGGATACGGCGGCCTTCCGGCGTGCGCACCGGAATGTTCTGCAGGTTGGGATCGTTGCTGGACAGTCGCCCCGTCACGGCCACTGCCTGCGCGTAGTTCGTATGCACGCGCCCGGTCACCGGATCGGCCAGGCCGGCCAGCTTGTCGGTATAGGTGTTCTTCAGCTTGGACAGGCCGCGGTATTCCAGGATGATGCGCGGCAGCGGGAAGTCCTCGGCCAGCTTTTCCAGCACCTCTTCATCGGTGCTGGGCGCGCCAGTCGAGGTCTTCTTGATCACCGGCAGGCCGAGCTTGCCAAAAAAAATCTCGCCAATCTGCTTGGGTGATCCCAGGTTGAAGCTCTGTTCGGCCGCCTCGTGGGCCTGTTTTTCCAGCTCCAGCAGGCGCATGCCGAGCTCATTGCCCTGGCGCGCCAGCTGCTGCGCATCCACCAGCACGCCTTCGCGCTCCATGCGGAACAGCACTTCGCTGGTGGCGATTTCCAGCTCGTAGATGGCGCGCAGCTCTGCATCCTGCTCCAGCTGCGGCCAGAGCACCTGGTGCACCTGCAGGGTGAAATCGGTATCTTCACAGGCATAGTGCGTGGCCTTGTCGACCGGCACCTGGCTAAACGGGATCTGGCTGGCACCCTTGCCACACAGCTCCTCGTAGCTGGTGCCGTCGCGGCTCAGGTGGCGCAGCGCCAGGCTTTCCAGGCCATGTGGGCGATGCGCTTCGAGCACATAGCTTTGCAGCATGGTGTCGTGCACATAACCGCGCACCTGCACGCCATGGTTGGCAAACACATGGCGGTCATACTTGATGTGCTGGCCCAGCTTGGCGCGGCTGGCATCTTCCAGCCAGGGGCGCAGCGTGTCCAGCACCAGCTGCAGCGGCAGCTGCTCGGGCGCATCCATGCCATCGTGCGCGATCGGGATATACACGCCCTCGCCCGCCACGGTGGAAAAACTCATGCCCACCAGCGTGGCCTGTAGCGCATTCAGCGAAGTGGTTTCGGTATCGATCGCGACCAGCTCGGCCTGCTGCAGCTGCTGCAACAGGTCCGTCAGTTGCTCCTGCGTGGTGATCATGCGGTAATCGACGGAGGCCGGTGCTGCTGCTGTTTCAGCGGTAGCTGGCGAAGCAAACAGGTCCACGGTATCGCCGCTGTTGGCAGCCGCTGGCTGGTTCTCGTCCGGCAGCGCCTTCAGCAGCGAACGGAACTGATAGCGCGTGTAGAAATCGCGCAGTGCCGGCACGTCGGGTGTTTTCAGTGCCAGCGCGTCCATTCCGGGCAGGCCATCTACCTGTGCCGACAGGTCGCAGTCGGTGACGATGGTGACCAGCTTGCGGCCGGTCGGCAGCCAGTCGGCCGCCTTGCGCAGGTTCTCGCCGGCCACACCCTTGATCTCGTCAGCGCGCTCCATCAGCGCATCCAGCGAACCGTAGGCGTTCAGCCACTTGGCCGCTGTTTTCGGGCCCACCTTGTCCACGCCGGGCACGTTGTCGATGGTGTCACCGACCAGCGTCTGGTAATCGACCATCAGCGCCGGCGGCACGCCAAATTCGGCCGTCACGCCGGCCACGTCACGCACCTTGCCGCTCATGGTATCGATAATGCTGACACGCTCGTTGACCAGCTGGCTCAGGTCCTTGTCACCGCTGGACACCACCACGCGCATGCCACGCTCGGAGCCGATGCGCGCCAAGGTGCCAATCACGTCATCGGCTTCCACACCTTCAATCGCCAGCACCTGCCAGCCCAGCAGCCGCACCACATCGTGGATCGGCTCGATCTGGCTGCGCAAGTCGTCCGGCATGGGTGCGCGCTGCGCCTTGTACTCAGGATAGATTTCGTTGCGGAAAGTCGTGCCCTTGGCGTCGAACACGCAGACCGCGTAACTGGCGGGATAGGCCTTGGTCAGCGACTGCATCATGTTGACCATGATGCGCAGTGCGCCGGTCGGCTGCTGCGTGCCGTCAGGCAGCGGCACGCTCCAGTTACCGCCGGCATGGAAGGCGCGGTAGATATAGCTGGAACCATCGACCAGCAACAAGGTGTTGTCCGGCGTGGCCGGATCGGAAATGACGGGGGTGGCGGAGGATTCTTGCATGGAGGCATTGTGCCTGCAAAGCGTCTCGCCGGGACATCTCCCCGCAGCCTGTCACCCGGCGGTAATCGTTTAAAATCGAAACATTGCGCCAGCCATGGGTCCATGCCGTGCGCCTCCTTCAGCGACTCACAGCATGAAACATTCCCTGACGCTTTCCGCCCTGGCGGCTACCCTGGCGCTTGCGCTGGCCGGCTGCGCCCAGACCGGCCAGCAGACCCGTGCCGGTAATGAACTGGCGGCTCCGGTCACCGTGACCAGCACCGGCCAGGCCGAACCGATGCAGGCTGGCGACCAGCGCATCGAACGCATCCACCACAGCGATGCCGGCGGCGCGGTCGACGAACTGCGCGTGGGCGGTGAAACCCGCAGCCTGGTCGTCACGCCCAGCCGCGCCGGCGCCTATGAAATCAAGCCTACTACTCCCACCCCGAGCACCAGCAGCGGCCAACGCGTCTGGAACCTGCTGAAATTCTGAGCATCCATGGCAGTTTATACGGACGTCTCGCTGGAGGCGGCACAGCCGCTGTTCCAGCGCCTCAACCTGGGCACCCTCACGCAGCTGCGTGGCATCCAGGGCGGTATCGAAAACACCAACTATTTCGCCACCACCGATCAGGGCGAGTATGTGCTGACCCTGTTCGAGCGCCTGACGCACGAGCAGCTGCCCTACTACCTGTACCTGATGCAGCATCTGGCCAAGCGCGGCATTCCGGTGCCGTTGCCAGCCAGCGATGCCGAAGGCGAAATCCTGTTCACGCTGTGCGGCAAGCCCGGTGCCGTGGTCGAGAAGCTGCGAGGCAGCAGCCAGCTGCAGCCGCAGGCCGTGCATTGCAGCGCGGTGGGCAGCACGCTGGCACGCATGCACCTGGTCGGCCAGGACTTCAACCGCGAGCAGCCCAACCTGCGCGGCCTGCCGTGGTGGAACGAGGTCGCACCGCTGGTCTACCCGCACCTCAATGAGGAGCAGACCGAGCTGCTGGGCTCCGAACTGGCCTACCAGAACCATGTGGCCGCTGGCAGCGCCTACGCCGCCCTGCCGCGTGGCCCGATCCACGCCGACCTGTTCCGCGACAACGCCATGTTCGATGGCGAGACGCTGACCGGCTTCTTCGATTTCTACTTTGCCGGCAATGACAGCTGGCTGTTCGATCTGGCGGTGTGCCTGAATGACTGGTGTGTCGACCAGGCCAGCGGCGCCCTCGACCTGACCAGGGCCAGCGCCTTCATCGACGCCTACCAGTCGGTACGTCCGCTGCAGGCTGCCGAGCGCGAGCTGCTGCCAGCGATGCTGCGCGCTGCCGCGCTGCGTTTCTGGATCTCGCGCCTGTGGGATTTCTACCTGCCGCGCGAAGCCAGCATGCTGGTACCGCACGACCCGACCCACTTCGAGCGCGTGCTGCGCCAGCGCATTGCCCATCCGCTGACGCTGGCGAACGCGCCGGTGCTGGCCTGAGTCGCATGCAGCTGCAGCTTGTCCCTGCCAGCCGTGGCTTCGCCTGGATGCAGCAAGGCATCCGCACCTTTGGCAAGCGTCCGGTCGCCCTGCTCGGCCTGTTCATGATGTTCCTGCTCGCCATGAGCATCCTGGCGATGATCCCGTGGATCGGGCTGGCATTGGCGCTGGCCTTGCTGCCGGCGGTCACGCTGGGCTTCATGACCGCCACGCGCACCGTGGCACACGGCAATTTCCCGATGCCGACGGTACTGCTGACCGCCTTCCGCGCCGGCCGCGCGGAGCTCAACGGCATGCTGCTGCTGGGCAGCGTCTATGCGCTGCTGTTCGGCCTCAGCATGGCGCTGACGCAGCTGATCGATGGCGGCCAGTTCCTCAAGCTCTATATCCTGGGCGTGGAAAGCACGCCGGAAGAAATCCGCCAGATTGCCAGTGATGGCAGCTTCCAGCTGGCGACGCTGGTGGCGGCGGTGAGCAACGTGGTGATTGCCATGCTGTTCTGGCACGCACCGGCGCTGCTGCACTGGCACCAGGTGCCTGCCGTCAAGGCGATGTTCTTCAGCCTGGTCGCCTGCATCCGCAATTTTCCGGCCTATGTGCTGTTCTTGCTTGGCTGGCTCGGCCTGACGATGGCGCTGATCTTTGGCCTCTCGATGCTGATCGCCTCGGTATTCGGCACCTTGGCCGCGGCAGTGCTGATCCAGCTGGTGGTGATGGTGGTCACCAGCATGTTCTTTGCTTCGCAGTACTTCAGCTATGTGGATTGCTTTGTCGAGGCCACGGCGCTGGATCAGCAGGAGCGCAGCCAGCCGCCGCCGCTGGCCTGAGCCTCAGTCCTGACGCGAGGCCAGCCAGGCCTCATCTTTCGCATCCAGCAGACCCTGGGCACGTGCCGCCGCCAGCAGTTCCGGACGGTGCTGGCGCGTCAGGCGCAGGCTCTGCTCACGGCGCCAACGCGCAATCGCGGCATGGTTGCCGCCCAGCAGCACCTCGGGCACGGCTTCGCCTTCCCAGATTTCCGGGCGCGTGTAATGCGGGCAATCCAGCAGGCCATCCAGCGCCGGATTGAAGCTGTCCTGGATATGGCTGGCCTCGTCCTGCAGCACGCCGGGCTGCAGCCGCGCCACGGCATCGAGCAGGGTCACGGCGGCAATTTCGCCACCGGAGACGACAAAATCGCCCAGGCTGATCTGCCGGTCCACATGGCGATCGATAAAGCGCTGGTCCATGCCTTCGTAGCGACCGCACAGCAGGATCGCGCCACGGCTCTCGGCCCAGTGGCTGACGCCGGCATGATCGAGGCGTTCGCCAATCGGGCTGAACAGCACCACCGGTGCCTGTTCACCTTCGGATTCGGCACGATCGGTACGGATCGCTTGCAGGCAACGCGACAGCGGCTCGGCCTGCATCACCATGCCGGGGCCGCCACCAAACGGGCGGTCATCGACACGGCGGTAATTGCCTTCGGCAAAATCGCGCAACTGCCACAGGCGTACCTGAACCTGGCCGCTGGCATAGGCGCGGCGCGTCACGCCGCTGTGCAACCAGGGCTCAATCAGTTCCGGGAACAGGGTGATGATGTCGAAGCGCATGGACGAATCGGGCTCAGTAATCAGGCTGCCAGTCGGCCACAATGCGCTTGCCGGCTACATCGACTTCATCGACAAAAGCCGCGACGAAGGGAATCAGGCGCTCGACCGTCTTCTCCCCGTCCTGCGCCTCCAGCACCAGCGTGGTCTGCGGGCCGGTCGCCAGCAGGTCCTTGACCGTGCCCAGCGCCACGCCTTCGCGGTTGGTGACGGCACAGCCGATCAGGTCGACCCAGTAGAATTCGCCCTCTTCTGGCGGCGGGAAGGCCGAGCGCGGCACGCAGATGCGCGCGCCCTTGAGCAGTTCGGAGCCATTGCGATCGGGAATGCTGCGGCTGTGCGCCACCAGGCCATCACCATGCTCGCGCACCTGCGCCACATCCAGCGCCAGCGTGCCAGTGAAATGGCGCGCGCCGCGTTCGGCCGGCAGCAGGTACCACTGCTTGCAGGCAAACAGCGCCTCGGTCAGCGCGTTGTAGGGAATCACGCGGAACCAGCCCTTGATGCCCCAGGCTTCGCCAATACGGGCGACTTCGACCGCATCTTCGGGCAGTTGGGCGGGGCTCAGCAGGCTTGTCAGGTCAATGCTCATGGCTTTATTCGGCAATCAGGAAAAACAAAGCCCAGTGGATCGCACTGGGCTTTGCTCGTCAAGTGACGGATGGATCAGGCAGCGGTCTTGGCCAGCTGCTTTTCCAGGCGTTGCACGGTGGGGGACACCTGTGCACCAACGCTCTTCCAGTAGGCCAGACGGTCCTGGGCAATGCGCAGGCCTTCGGTGCTTTCCTTGGCGCTGGGGTTGTAGAAACCGATGCGCTCGATGAAGCGACCGTCGCGACGCACGCGCTTGTCAGCCACAACAACGTTGAAGAACGGACGGCCCTTGCTGCCGCCGCGGGAGAGTCGAATAACGACCATGGTGATATCCTTTGGGTGGTAAAAATTCTTCCAGCGTTTGAGACACGCGACTGGCCACCCGGCCAGCGACACACTGAAAACACAAGATTATAAACGCAGACCTCCTGCTTACTCAAGCCCAGCGCTTTTTTCTCTCCGATTCCGTTCCATGTCTGCAACGCCCCTGATCCGGCCGGCCACCGAGGCCGACATTCCACGCATCACCGCCATCTATGCCTACCATGTGCTGCACAGCACCGGCACTTTTGAAACCGAAGCTCCTTCCCCCGAACAGATGCGCCAGCGCATCGACGAAGTGCACAGCCGTGGCCTGCCCTGGCTGGTGGTGGAAATCGATGGCCAGGTGCAGGGCTTTGCCTACTGCAACTGGTTCCGGCCACGCGCCGCCTTCCGCTACAGCGCCGAAGACAGCATCTATCTGGCGCCTGATGCCGTCGGCCAGGGCCTGGGCACGCAGCTGCTGGGCGAACTGATCCGCCAGGCCGAAGCACTCGGCATCCGCAAGCTGATGGCGGTGATTGGCGATTCGGACAACCACGGCTCGCGCGGCCTGCACCGCAATTTCGGCTTCAGCGAGGTCGGCATCATCCGCAATTGCGGCTGGAAGCATGGGCGCTGGCTCGATATCGTGATGGTCGAGCGCGTGCTGGGTGACGGCGCGGAGACGCTGCCCGAATGAGCACCGCACTGCCTATTGTCTATTGCGACGAGGCGATGATCGTGCTGGACAAGCCGTCCGGCCTGTTGTCAGTGCCCGGCCGTGGCCCGGACAACCACGATTCGCTCAGCGTGCGCGTGCAGGCGCAGTTTCCCGATGCGCTGATTGTGCACCGGCTGGACATGGGCACCAGCGGTCTGCTGCTGATGGCACGCGGCATCGAGGCGCAGCGCACGCTGAGCCTGCACTTTGCCGAACGCCGCACGCACAAGCGCTATGTCGCCATCGTGCAGGGCGAACTGCCACTGCTGCCGGACTGGAGCACGATTGACGCACCGCTGATCGTGGACTGGCCGAACCGCCCGCGCAGCAAGGTCGACCATGCCATCGGCAAGCCGAGCGTGACGCACTGGCGTCGGCTCGGGCCGCAGGACGCATGTGCGGGACTGGCGGCCGATTTCTTCCGGCCGGCACAGCCGCACAGCGTGCTGGACCTGGAGCCGGTCACCGGCCGCTCGCACCAGCTGCGCGTGCACCTGTTGTCCATCGGACACCCGATTGTGGGCGATACCCTGTATGGCGATGCCGCGAATCAGGCCATGGCAGCGCGTCTGCTGCTGCACGCCTACGCGCTGCAGATCCCGCATCCACTCAGCGGCCAGCCCATGGATTTCTGCTGCCCGACCCGATTCACCTGATACGCGTAAGCCCTCCCTCTGTACGGATTCTAAAAACAGCGACAATCGCTGCATGACTATCAGCCTGCAAGACCGTTTTGGCCGCACCATCGACTACCTGCGCGTATCGGTGACGGACCGCTGCGACCTGCGTTGCAGCTACTGCATTCCCAAGGGATTCCGCGGTTTCGAGGAGCCGGAGAACTGGCTCACCTTTGACGAGGTCGAGCGCGTGATCGCCGCCTTTGCGCGCATGGGCACGACGCGTTTCCGCCTGACCGGCGGCGAGCCACTGCTGCGCCGCAATCTGCCTGAGCTGGCCGCGCGCATTGCCGCCCTGCCCCAGGTGGAAGACCTCTCGCTCACCACCAATGGCACACAGCTGGTCAAGCATGCGCAGGCACTGCGTGATGCCGGCGTGGACCGCCTCAACGTGAGTCTGGATTCGCTGCGTGGCGAATGCGTGCAGCAGATCACCGGCAGCGACACGCTGGAGAAGGTGCTCAACGGCCTGCAGGCCGCCAAGGACGCCGGCTTCACGCGCATCAAGATCAATATGGTGCCGATGGTCGGCGTGAACGATATCGACCTCGACGCCATGGTTCACTTCTGCATGGAGAACGATTTCGTGCTGCGCCTGATCGAGGCCATGCCGATGGGCCACACCGGCCGCGAAACACAGGGCCTGTCGCTGACCGATCTGACCTGGGAGCTGCAGCAGAAATACGGCCTGATCCCGAGTGAGGCCAAGCTCGGCGGTGGCCCGGCGCGCTACTGGACCAGTCCGGATTCCGGCTTCACGCTGGGCCTGATCACGCCGATGTCGCAGCATTTCTGCGCCGCCTGCAACCGCGTGCGGCTGGCAGTGGATGGCACGCTCTACATGTGCCTGGGCCAGGAGCAGAGCTTTGAGCTGCGTCCGCTGCTGCGCGCCGGCTGCTCGGATGCAGAGCTCGAAGCCGCCATCCGCGAAGCCATCGAGCTCAAGCCGGAACGCCACGAGTTCCAGGAAAAGCCCGAGCAGACGATCCGCTTCATGTCGATGACCGGCGGCTGAGGCACCGGTCTCGGCCGGTTCGCCTTACTTCTTTTTCGGACGGAAAGCCGTCACGTATTCGGCGTGCGTCTCGATATACGGGCCGCCCATCAGCTCGATACAGTACGGCACCGAGGCAAACACGCCGTGCACCAGCACCGCACCATCGTCAGCGCGCACGCCTTCCAGCGTCTCGCGGATCGACTTGGGTCGACCGGGCAGGTTCAGCATCAGGCAGGTGCCGCGTGTCACGCCCACCTGGCGTGACAGGATCGCCGTCGGCACGTAGTGCAGGCTGACCTGGCGCATCTGTTCGCCAAAACCGGGCATGACGCGATCGGCCACGGCCAGCGTGGCTTCCGGCGTCACGTCACGCGGCGACGGGCCGGTGCCACCGGTGGTCAGCACCAGGCAGCAGCCGCGCGTATCGGCCAGCTCTTTCAGCGTGGCTTCGATCACCGGCTGTTCGTCGGGAATCAGCCGTTCCTCGAACTGCACCGGATTGCGCAGCGCTGCCTGCAGCCACTCGCGCAGCGCCGGCAGGCCCTCGTCCTGGTAGACACCGCTGCTGGCGCGGTCACTCACCGAAACCAGGCCGATGGTGATTTCAGGCAGGGTCGATTCGGTCATCACAGCACTCCTTTGCCGGGCAGCGGGTAGACCGTGAGCGTATCGCCCACGGCTACCGGGGTATCGGGCAGCATCTCGATCAGCACATTGGCCGCCACGCAGGCCGACAGCATGGCCGAGCTCTGGCCCTGCAGCGCACGCACGCTCCACTGGCCGTCCGGGCCCACGCTGGCCACGCCGCGCAGGAACTCGCGACGCGGTTCACGCTTGCTGCGCTCAAAGCTGGCCGTGGCACGGAAGCTGAGCGGATCGGTCTGGGCCAGGCCTTGCATGCGGCGCAGCGCCGGTGCCACTAGCATGAAGAAGGTGACGAAAGTCGCCACCGGGTTGCCCGGCAGCATGAAGATCTGGGCGCGGCCGGATTGGCCCCAGGCAAACGGCTTGCCGGGCTTGATGGCCAGCTTCCAGAACTCGATCTTGCCGATGCGCAACAGCGCATTGCGCACATGGTCCTCTTCGCCGACGGAAACGCCACCGCTGGTCAGGATCACATCGGATTGTTGCGCTGCCGCTTCCAGCCGCTCGCTGGTGACCTGGGCGTCATCGGGCAGCGCACCGCCATCGACCAACTCGACCTGCATGCCCGCCAGCCAGGCCAGCATCTGGAAGCGATTGGCATCGTAAATCTGGCCCGGGCCAAGCGGCTGGCCCGGCTCGCGCAGCTCGTCACCGCTGGAGAAGACCGTGACGCGCAGCGGGCGCAGCACCGGCAGGCTGGCATGGCCCTGGCTGGCAGCCAGGCCGATAGCGGCTGCATCCAGTCTGGTGCCGGCGGCCAGCAGCTGGCTGCCAGCGGCATATTCTTCGGCACGGTAGCGGATATGCTGGCCGGCGCGCGCGGCGCGCTGCAGCGTGATTTCTCTCTCACCGGCCTCGACCTCTTCCTGCGGCACCACGGCGCTGGTGCCAGCGGGCACCGGCGCACCGGTAAAGATGCGCACCGCCTGGCCCGGCTGCAGCTGCACGCCTTCGGCGCTGTCGCCGGCGGCAATACGGCCGACCAGGCTGAACTGCAGTCGGTCGGCCTGCGGATCGGCGATGGCGTAGCCATCCATGGCGCTGTTGTCGAATTGCGGCGTGTCGTAGCTGGCGGCAACATCGGCGGCCAGCACCCGGTCCACGGCCTGCGTCAGCGGCAGCACCTGGCTGTCGGTCACGGCGGGCAGGGAGGCCAGCAGCTGCCGGCGAGCATCGTAGTAATCAAGAAGCATGGTGTCTCGGAATCAGGGTTGTTCAAGCCGGGCCAGTGTCTGCGGATCATTGGCATTGGCAAAATCGGTGGCCGTCGCAAACGGCACGGCGGCAGCGCGGCGGCCTGCGATCCAGCCACGCAGGCTGCGGCCGCCCTGCATCAGGTAGTCCGGCACGCTGGCCACGACGGACCATTGTGCCAGCAGACAGGCGGGCTGCACTCCCTCCTTGGTAGAGGGGTAGACCAGTTCGAGCGAGGGATCCTGCTGCAGCGCCCGCAGCAGGTGCGCCACCAGATCTGACGGCAGATGCGGCGTGTCACACGGCACCAGTTGTAGGTAATCGGGCGCTGGGTCAGCCACGTATTGCCCGACCAGCGTAGCCAGCGCCGCCAGCGGGCCCATGCCTTGCCAGCGTTCAGCATCGCGCATGACCGGTGCACCCAGCGCCTGGTATTCCGGCAGATGGCGGTTGGCACTGATCAGCACCTGCTGCACTTGTGGCTGTAGCCGCTCCAGCACATGCTGCGCCAAGGGCCTGCCCTTGAAAAGCACTTGGCCCTTGTCCTGGCCGCCCATGCGCCGCCCTTCTCCGCCGGCCAGCAGCAGGCCGAGCACCTGCGTCATGCCTGCCAGCGCTCGCGCGCCGCGTCATCGCTGGATTTGGCGGCAACCCAGCTGTGGCTACCGTCAGCAAATTCCTCGCGCTTCCAGAACGGCGCCTCGGTCTTGAGAAAGTCCATCAGGTATTCGCAGGCCGCAAATGCGGCACGGCGATGTGCCGATGCCACCAGTACCAGCACGATGCCCTCGCCGGGCGTGAGCCGGCCCACGCGGTGGATCACGCGACAGGCCGATACCGGCCAGCGCTCAGCAGCCTGTTGCGCAATGCGCTCGATCTCGCCTTCGGTCATGCCGGGGTAGTGTTCCAGGTGCAGCGCCGCCAGCGGATGTTCCTGATCGTGCGCTCGTACCATGCCCTGAAACGCCACCAGCGCGCCGGCATCACCGGCTTCTGCCAGCAGCAGGCGTTCTTCCTGTTGCAGGTCGAATGCGGCTTCCTGCACCGTCACCTTCAGCCACATGCTCAGCCTCCCGTGACCGGCGGCAGGATGCCGACTTCGGCACCATCCGGGATCGGCATGTCTTCGTAAGCCATCTGGCGGTTCACCGCCACGCGGAACACCTGGCCCGGCGCGAGCGCCTCGGCCCACTGGGCATCACGGCTGCGCAGTTGCGCCAGCAGCTGTTCGGTGCTGCCGCCCTGCCATTCGAGCTGCTCCTGGTCACAGCCCAGCTTGTCACGCAGCATGCCAAAGTAAAGAATTCGAATCATGGTTGGGGTCACTTCTGTTGCTGTCGCTGCAGCCACTGCTGCAGGAAATCGGCCACGCCTGGCACATCGTCCAGGTCCAGCCAGGCGATGCCCGGCGGCGCGCCCTCCGGTCCGGGGGCGGCGTCACTGGCTACGGCAATGATATGACAGTCCGTCGGGTAGCGCGGCAATGCGCCTACCGCTGGCCGGTAAATCTCGATCTTGGGAATCGCCAGCTGTTTCTGCCCTTCCACCAGCACCAGATCGACTGGCGCCAGCCGCTGCAGTTGCTGTTGCAGCGTCGGCATCTCGGCGGTCTCGGCAAACAGGCCCCAGCGATACGGTGATACCACCATCACCTCCTGCGCACCGGCACGGCGGTGGCGGTCGCTGTCCTTGCCCGGCACATCCAGCACGATGTCATGGTGGCTGTGCTTGATCACCGAGACCGAGACGCCACGCGCCCGCAACACCGGCAGCAACTGCTCCAGCAGCGTGGTCTTGCCGCTGCCAGACCAGCCCACCATGCCCAGCACCGGTGGCAGGCCCGGCACAGCCGCTACACTTGTCGGATTCTCTTCAGCCATATTCCTTGTTTTCCCCATGAGTGAACTGACCCATTTTGACAGCACCGGCCAGGCCCATATGGTCGATGTCGGCAGCAAGGCCGAAACCCGCCGCATTGCCACCGCCACCGGCCATATCACCATGCAGCCGGACACCTTCGCCATGCTGATGAGTGGCAGCGCGAAGAAAGGCGATGTGCTGGGCGTGGCACGCCTGGCCGCGATCCAGGGCACCAAGCAGACGGCGCAGCTGATCCCACTGTGCCACCCGCTGGCGCTGACCCATGTGGGCGTGGAGTTTGAGCCCGAAGCCGCACTGCAGCGCATGCACCTGCGCGTGACGACCGAAACCGTGGGCCGTACCGGCGTGGAAATGGAGGCCCTGAGCGGCACCATGGCCGGCCTGCTGACCATCTACGACATGCTCAAGGCGGTCGACCGCGGCATGGAAATTGGCGGCGTGCGCCTGCTCGAGAAGATCGGCGGCAAGAGCGGACACTGGCAGGCACCGGCCTGATCCTGCTGTCTGGCCGCGCGCTGCCTTGGGCTTACCAGTAGCGTACGCGGCCGGTATCGATATGCACGAAGTTGTCGCGCGGGTAGTAGCCAACGCCGCCAGCCTGCAATGACTTGGCGGCATCGCGCAGTTCCGCCAGCGGCACGCCGGTCATGCGGATATCCACCGCCTTGCCCTGCGTGTGCAGGCTCTGCTTGGCGACGCCACCACCGCGCGTCGTGCGCAGGCGCTCGTTGGTAGCCGGGCTGCGGTAGCCGGAGATGATCTCGAACGGGGCATTCGTTGCCAGCAGGCCGCGCACCTGGTGCATGATGTCGTACAGGCGCGGATCCATGTCACCGGGAATGCCGGTGTAGTGGTCACGCAGGAAATAGTTCAGGCGGCTGATCGATTGCGGCAGGAAATCTTCCCCTACCGCATAGACCAGCGACAGGCGCTCGTTGGTGTGCAGATGGTCTAGTGACAGCCGGCGCTGACCGTAACCGAATGCCGCCATCGCAGGCGCTGCCTGCATCACCAGCCCGCCTGCCGCTACGGCGCGCAGGCCCTGTCCCAGAAAACCACGGCGAGAAGATCGCATACCCTGTTGCTCCAACTGCAAAACCTGTGTTTTGGCTGCAGATGGCTACAGATAGACACAGGTTTGATACTACTTAACCTGTCATTGTAGGCAGCAGGGTTATTCGGCGCCAGCGGTTTTTTGTAACGCCAACGCCTACTTGGAGCTGACAGTTGCAGGACTGCGTTTGGCCAGCTGCTGTGCCAGCAGCTTGTCGTGGCCGTACAGGTCGGCAAAATAATGCGGCTTGCCATCAAGCACCACCGTGGTGCTATAAGTCAGCACCACCGGCAGTGGTTCCTTCAGGCGCGCAATCGTCGGCTTGGTACCGCCCATGGCCTTGGTGATGCGGTCCTTGGTCCAGGACGGATCATCCTGCAGCACGAATTGCGCCAGCTGCACCGGCTCTTCCACGCGCACGCAGCCATGGCTCAGGTCGCGCTTGTCGCGGTTGAACAGGCCAGTCGATGGCGTGTGGTGCAGATAGATGTTCATGTTGTTCGGGAACATGAACTTGACATCCCCCAGTGCGTTGCGCGGACCCGGCTTCTGGCGGATGCGGGCGCTACCGTTGAGCACCGCATTCAGGTTGGCTGCCGACGGGCTGCTGCTGACCGAATTGCCCTGCACGATCTCGAAACCCTGGCGGGCCATGTAGCCGGGATCGCGCTTGATGCGCGGAATGGTTTCGCTGCGCGCGATCGAGATCGGCACGTTCCAGTACGGGCTGAACTCGACGTAGGTCATGTCCTCGTCGAACATCGGCGTGCGCGTATCCAGCGTCTTGCCAACAATCACGCGCATGGTGACCTTGGGAATCACCTTGCCCTGGTCGATTTCATAGCCATACAGGCGGAATTGCGGCACGTTGACCACGATCATGCGCTTGCCCTGCGCCAGCGGCGTCCAGCGTGCGCGTTCCATCGCCAGTGCCACCTGCTGCGCGCGGGCATCCGGCGTGATATTGAGCGCATCAACGGTCTTGCGATCCAGCAGGCCATTGGCAGTCAGGCTGTGGCGGGTCTGGAAGGCCTTCAGGCCCTCGCGCAGGGCCGGTGTCAAGGTCGTGGGTGTACCGGCAGGCACGGCCGCCATATCACCCAGGGCAGCCAGGCGCTGCGCCACGATCGGCAGGCCAGCCCATGCCTGGTTGGCGGCAATCCGGCCCGATTTGGGCAGCGCCGGCAGCTTGCTTTCCCAGGCCGCATGGCCGGACAGCGCCTGCAGCTGGTGCAGCGCCTTGCGCAAGCTGGCGTACGCCGGGAACGACGGCGTGGCCGCCTTCCAGGCCTGGTTCAGGTCACCGCTGTCGAGCGCCTGTGCCAGCACCAGTTTCGGATCAAAGGCGGTGCGGTGGCTGTCGTTGTAGTTTTCCTTGAGCACGCGCGGATCGACGCGGCCATTGTGCAAGTCCTTCAGGTAGCGCTCGACCGACTGATTCAGCCGCTGGTCGAGACTGGCTGCCTGCTCCGGCGTCAGGCTCTGCCCCTGGGCCTGCTGCAGCGCCTGTGCCAATGCGGTAACGCCGTAATCAGCTGGATGAAGGCCTTCACCCGCTGATTTCTGCAGGGTCGCCAGGGCCTGTTGCGCCTGCGGGCGCAACGTGCCTTGCGCATTGATCCAGCTGGCGGCCTCCGCCCACGGACTCAGGGCCAGCAGGCTGCAGCCGGTCAGCACGGACAGGCAGGATCGGGACAAGGTGATAGCGGGCATCTGCATATACGACTCCATGCGTATCAGGGATCACGGTAGCAAACGGGAAAGTGCCACAAAATGGCTATCAATGTAGCACGCGCGTTCCGTGCGTCCGTGTAGGATTCGGGCTTTCCCGAGGCTATTCCCGCAGAAATGGGTCGTAAACAGGTACATGATCACGCATTGCCCTGCCGACTCCCTGTCCCGCATATGCTGATCGACATCATCCTGCAAGCCGGCCGCGCCGGTATCGAGTTTTCGCTGTTCGTGATGCTGCCCATCATGATCGTCATGCTGTTCCTGATGCGGCTGATGGAGGCGCATGGCTGGCTGGACTGGATCGTGCAGAAACTCACGCCGGTACTGCGACCTTTCGGGCTGGGCGGTCTTGGTATTTTTGCCGCGCTGCAAGTCAGTCTGGTCAGCTTTGCCGCGCCGGTGGCCACGCTCAGCATCATGGACCAGCGCGGCATTTCGCCACGGCAAATTGCCGCCACGCTGGCGATGGTGTTTGCCATGGCGCAAGCCAATGCTTCGTTCCCGATGATGGCGATGGGGCTGGATATCGGCGTGACATTGCTGCTGTCGCTGGCCGGTGGTCTGGCGGCGGCAGCCGTGACCTGGCATCTGTTCGGACGCAAGTTGTCAGACCAGGAAGCTCCCGCCTCCGATACCCTGAACCATGCCACCGTCAGCGGTGGCAAGGGCTTGCTGGACGTCATCAACGCCGCCGGCTCCGAAGCCTTCAAGATTGCGCTCGGCGCGATTCCGATCATGGTGCTGGCGCTGGTGGTGGTCGGGCTTTTGCAACGCAGCGGCAGCATTGACTGGCTGACCACTGCGCTGACGCCCCTGCTCACGCTGCTGCATATTGATCCGGTGCTGGTGCTACCCACGCTGACCAAGTACCTGGCCGGCGGCAGCGCCATGCTGGCCGTCATGTCCGAACTGCACCGCACGGGCCAGGTCGATGCCGCCCTGATCAACCTGTCCGCCGGCTGGCTGCTGACACCGCTGGACCTGGCCGGCATTGCCGTGCTGATTTCTGCCGGCCGACGCATTGCTGCCGTCTGGAAGTATGCGGCGCTGGGGTCACTGGTGGGGATGGTGGTTCGGGTGGTGGGGCATGCGGTGCTGCTGTAAGGACCGCCATCCACATGTTTTTGACTCGGTGGTGAAAAAATTTTGCGGGCTTGTCAAAACAACAAAAAACGCGCTACAATAACTGCTTCAGCGCGGGAATAGCTCAGTTGGTAGAGCGCAACCTTGCCAAGGTTGAGGTCGCGAGTTCGAGCCTCGTTTCCCGCTCCATATTCCAGAAAAAGGGAAGCTCCTGCTTCCCTTTTTCATCAGTCAGCCAGCTGACTACAATGGAACCACTTTGGCGCGATAGCAAAGCGGTTATGCAACGGATTGCAAATCCGTCTAGTCCGGTTCGACTCCGGATCGCGCCTCCAAAAAACCACAGCAACTTCAAGCACTTAGCGGTGAAAGCCCTAAGTGCTTTTTCTTTGTCTGTGACCCGTCCTGCCATAGGTTGACACTTTTCTTCATCAGGAAAGGAAAGAGTCATGGAAACAAGGGTCAAGCGCACACAGCGCGATTACACGCTAGCCTTCAAGTTGGCCGTCGTGGAACAAGTGGAAAAAGGCGAACTGACGTACAGGCAGGCGCAGGCCAGATATGGCATTCAAGGACGTTCAACGGTGTTGACGTGGCTGCGCCGCCATGGTCGCCAGAATTGGGACTCCATGGCATCATC